>REEE01000347.1 GCA_007695245.1 Candidatus Competibacteraceae bacterium
GCGGCCGAACAGCACAGCCTCAAGCTCTGGAGCCCTCGGTTCTTTACCGACAAGGCCGGCAAACTGGCGCGGGCGATGACTTCCCGATTATTTTGAAAAACGCGGGAACGCGCGGATGAAGCGCACCGGTCAGACCGAGCCATCATCCATGAGACTCACGACGCCCCAGATCTTCGGCCAGCAACATCGTCACCACACGTATTGAGCGATGCGCCTTCCGCTTTGGCGCGCGCTGCCAGGCTGATTTGTCTGGTGTCTCTTGTTCGGATGCGTCCGTATCGGCTATTCTTCCCGGATATTGCATACTCAGAAACCCGGCAAGGGTCGCTCGATAGTTCTCCGGAACTCCCTTCCCTGCTTGGCCCCGATAGCTCAGATGGATAGAGCGCACCCCTCCTAAGGGTGAGGTCGCAGGTTCAATTCCTGCTCGGGGCGCCAGGTTTTTCCCACCGCGAATTTTCTGTAGCACTCCCCAAGGTTTTTTCTATACTCAAATTCCAAAAACGCCAATATCGCGTCGATCTTCTAAGGATAGGCTCTCATCCCCATGCTCCTCGCCGTGCTCTCTGGATTCCTCCTGGCTTTCGTGGCCCCGTGGCTGGCGCGCGCCGCCGGCCGTTATAGCGGCTGGTTGCTGGCGCTGCTGCCGGCGGGGCTGACCTTCTGGTTCGCCTCCTTCCTGCCCGAAGTGGCGGCCCATGGCTCCATCCTGTTTGAATATCCCTGGGTTCCAGGGCTGGACGTCGGTCTGACCTTTTACCTCGACGGACTGAGTCTGCTGTTCGCCCTGCTGATCTCCGGCATCGGGACGTTCATCGTCATCTACGCCGGCGGCTATCTGGCCGATCACCCCGACCTGCGGCGCTTCTACGTCGTCATCCTCGCCTTCATGGCGTCGATGCTCGGCTTGGTGCTCTCCAGCAACCTGATCGCGCTGTTCGTGTTCTGGGAGCTGACCAGCATCACCTCCTACCTGCTGATCGGCTTCGACCATGAGGACGAGAAGGCGCGCAAGGCGGCCTTGCAGGGCCTGATCGTCACCGTCGGCGGCGGGCTGGCGCTGATGGCCGGGTTCGTCCTGCTGGCGATGGCCGGCGGCAGCTACGAGCTGGCCGAACTGCTGCACGAGGGCGACGCGATCCGCGACCACGCCCTGTATCTGCCGCTGCTGCTGCTGATCCTGTTCGGCGCGTTCACCAAGTCGGCGCAGGTGCCCTTCCATTTCTGGCTGCCCAACGCGATGGCCGCGCCGACCCCAGTCAGCGCCTACCTGCACTCGGCGACCATGGTCAAGGCCGGCGTCTACCTGCTGGCCCGGCTCAATCCCAGCCTCGGCGGCACCGACGCCTGGCTGCTGCTGCTCTCGCTGTTCGGCGCGCTGACCATGTTCACCGGCGCGGTCATGGCGATTCGCAGCACCGGCGTCAAGCGCATGCTGGCCTACTCGACGGTGATGGCGCTGGGCACGCTGACCCTGCTGATCGGACTCGGCACGCCCACCGCCGCCGCCGCCGCCGTCACCTTCCTGCTGGCCCACTCGCTCTACAAGGGCGCGCTGTTCCTGATCGCCGGCATTCTCGATCACGAAACCGGCTGCAAGGATTTCCGCGACCTCGGCGGCCTGCGCGGAAAATTACCGGTCACCGCCGCCGTGGCCGCGCTGGCGGCCCTGTCGCTGGCCGGCATCCTGCCGCTGTTCGGCTTCGTCGCCAAGGAGCTGCTGTTCGAATCGGTCATCGGCGCGCCCTGGATCGTGGTCGCGCCGGTCACCCTGTTGGCCCTGGCTTCGGCGGTGCTGATCGTCGCCGCCGCCGCCGTGGTCGGCATCCGCCCCTACTTCGGCCCGACCGTGCCGACTCCCAAGCATCCGCACGAAGCGCCTCCGGCCCTGCTGGCCGGCCCGGTGACGCTCGCCGCGCTCGGCCTGCTGTTCGGTTTGTACCCGGCCCTGGCCGAACACCAGATCCTCGCCGCCGCCGCGCGGGCCGTCCACGGCGCGCCGGTGGAACTGAATCTCGCGCTCTGGCACGGTTTCAACCTGCCCTTGCTGATGAGCCTGGTCAGCCTCGGGCTGGGCCTGTGGGTGTTCTCGCGCTGGGAGTTCGTGCGCGCCCGCTTCGACCGCCATCTCGAACCCCGCGAGCGCTTCGGTCCGGAGCGGGGTTACGAGCTGTTCATGGAAGGGATCGTCCGGATTTCGGACTGGCAGACCCGCCTGCTGCAAAACGGCTATCTGCGCTACTACATCCTCACCATCGTGATCACCCTGGTGGCGCTGACCGGCTACACGCTGCTCACCCGCTACCCGGTCGTGCCGACCCCCAACCTCGCCGGCATCGAGATTCACCTGCTGGCGGTGGCCCTGATGACCGTGCTGGCGGCGTTGTTCGCGATCATCACCCATTCGCGGCTGGGCGCGGTCGCCCTGCTCGGCGCGGTGGGTTTCGGCGTGGCCCTGGTGTTTATTCTCTTCAGCGCCCCCGACGTCGGTATCACTCAGGTTCTGGTGGAGACCTTGACCGTGATCCTGCTGGTGCTGGTGATCTTCCGTCTGCCGGGCATGTACGCTCTGAGCCGGCCGCGCGCGCGCTATCGAGACAGCGGCGTCGCCGTCGCGCTGGGCGGCCTGCTGGTCTGGTTGTTGCTGTTGATCCAGGAAACCCGCTTCTTTCCCAGCATCTCGGCCTACTTCATCGAGAACAGCCAACCGCTGGCGCACGGGCGCAACATCGTCAACGTCATCCTGGTGGACTTCCGCGCCCTTGATACCTTGGGTGAAATTACCGTTTTGGCGCTGGCGGCGGTCGGCGTTTACGCCATGATCAAGCTCCGCGCCGAGGACCGACAAAAATGAAAACTCAGATGAACTCTCTGATCCTGCGCACCACCGGCCATTTTCTGCTGCCGCTGCTGCTGATTTTCTCGATCTTTCTGTTGCTGCGCGGCCACGATGAGCCGGGCGGCGGGTTCATCGCCGGACTGGTGGCGGCGGCGGCCATCGCGCTCTATCTGTTCTCGATGGGGATCAAGTCGGCGCGTCAGGTGCTCTGGGTCGATCCGCGCAATCTGTTCGGCATCGGTCTGACGCTGGCGGTGCTCAGCGGCGTGCCGGCGATTTTTTACGGCCAGGCTTTTTTCACCTCACAATGGTGGCCGATCTATCTACCGCCGTTCGGCACGCTGAAGTTGAGCACGCCACTGTTCTTCGACATCGGGGTTTATCTGGTGGTCGTCGGCTCGGTGCTGACCATCGTGCTCACCCTGGCCGAGGCGGAGGGTTGAACCGGCATGGATACGATCATGGCCCTGGTGGTCGGCACGCTCTACGCCACCGCCCTCTACATGATGCTGCGCCGCTCCATCATCAAACTGGTGATTGGCCTGATTCTGCTCAGCAACGCCGCCAACCTGTTGATTTTCACCGCCGCCGGCCTGACCACCGGCGCGCCGCCCCTGGTGCCGGACGGAGCGTCGGCGCCGGTCGGAGCGGTCGCCGATCCGCTGGCCCAGGCGTTGATCCTCACCGCCATCGTGATCAGCTTCGGCGTGCTGGCCTTCGCCGTGGTGCTGATCCATCGCGCTTACGAGATCGTCAAGGTCGATGATATGGATCAGATGAAGGATACCGACACATGAGGCCGGAGGTCGCGCTACCGATCCTGATCCCGCTGCTGTTCGGCGCGGTGTCCCTGGCGTTCTGGCGCTCGCAGCGGGTGCAGCGCTGGCTCGGCGTGATCGGGACCGGCGCTCTGCTGTGGTCCAGCATCGTGCTGCTCGACGCCACCCGGCGCGACGGCTATCTGATCATGCACATGGGCGATTGGGCAGGGCCGTTCGGCATCGTGCTGGTCAGCGACCTGTTCGGCGCGATCATGGTGGTGCTGGCCGCCATCACCGGCTTCGCCACCGCGCTCTATTCGCTGGCTTCGGTCCCGCGCGAGCTGGAAAAGTTCGGCTACTACCCACTGATGCATCTGCTGCTGGCCGGGGTCTGCGGCGCGTTTCTCACCGGCGACATCTTCAATCTCTACGTCTGGTTCGAGGTGTTGCTGGTCGCGTCCTTCGCCCTGCTGATCCTGGGCGGCGAACGGGCGCAGATGGAAGGCGCGATCAAGTACGTCACCCTCAACCTGCTCTCCTCGGTTCTGTTCCTGAGCGCGGTCGGGTTGCTCTACGGCCTGACCGGCACGTTGAACATGGCCGATATCGCCTGGAAGCTGGGCCAGATCGACGACGAACAGGCCGGGCTGGTGACGGTGATTTCGATCCTGTTCATGGTTTCCTTTGGCATCAAGGCCGCTGCCTTCCCCTTATTCTTCTGGCTGCCGGCGTCCTACCATACCCCCCAGGTGGCGGTGTCGGCCCTGTTCGCCGGGTTGTTGACCAAGGTGGGCGTGTATGCGCTGTTTCGGGTCTTCACGCTGATTTTCACCCAGGAGGTCGAGTTCACCCACACTCTGCTGCTGTGGATGGCCGGACTGACCATGTTGACCGGCGTGCTCGGGGCGGCGGCGCAATTCGAGTTCCGCCGCATCCTGTCCTTCCACATCATCAGCCAGATCGGCTACATGATCCTCGGGCTGGCGCTGTTCACCCCGTTGGCCTTGGTCGGTGGCGTGTTCTACATCATGCACCACATCATCGTGAAGGCGAATCTGTTCCTGGTCAGCGGCCTGGTGTACCGGCTGCGCGGCAGCTACGAACTCAAGGAATTGGGCGGACTCTACCGCGACATGCCGTGGGTCGGCATCCTGTTTCTCATTCCAGCGCTGTCCCTGGCGGGTCTGCCGCCGCTGTCGGGATTCTTCGCCAAGTTCATCCTGATCCGCGCCGGTCTGGAAACCGGGGCGTGGGTTGCGGTGGGGGTGGCCCTGCTGGTCGGGTTGCTCACGCTCTACTCGATGATCAAGATCTGGGGCGAGGTGTTCTGGAAGGCGGCTCCGGCGGGGGAGAGCGCGCCCGAGACGGTCGAGCGCCGGTCCGAGCGCAGTCGCGGTCGCGACCTGTATTTCTTTTATTTGCCGATCGCCGGGCTGGCGGTGCTGACCCTGATCATCGGCCTCAGCGCCCAACCCATCTACGTCCTGGCCGAGACCGCCGCCGGCCAGTTGCTCGATCCCGCCGGCTACATCGAGGCGGTGCTGGGGGTACGACCATGATCGCCCTGACCTGGAACTTGTTGCTGGCCCTGATCTGGACCGCGCTGTGGGGCAATCTGAGTGGTACTAACCTGCTGATCGGTTTCATTTTCGGTTATCTGGTGCTGGCTTTCGGCCTGCGCGATATCCCCGAGTTCGCCCGCTATGCCGCTCGGGTGCCGCGGCTGATCCGCTTTTTCTTCTACTTCATCGGCGAACTGGTCAAGTCCAATCTGAAGGTGGCCTACGATGTGCTGACCCCAACCCATCATATGCGGCCGGCGGTGATCGCCTTTCCCCTGGAAGCGAAAACGGATGGCGAAATCACCATTGTCGCCAACCTGATTTCGCTCACGCCGGGCACCCTGAGCCTCGACGTCTCCCGGGATCGCAAGGTGCTCTACATTCACGCCATGTACTTCGACGGCGACGAACCGACCCGGCAGAGTCTGCGCGAGTTCGAGCAGCGCGTCCTGGAAGTCATGCGTTAGGAGCGCGGCATGTTTTTAATCCTGCAACCCTTGGTGTATCTGATTCTGAGCGTCTCGCTGGGGCTCGGTTTCTTTCGTCTGGTGAAGGGGCCGACGCTGCCCGACCGGGTAGTGGCCCTGGAGCTGATCGCCTCGCTCACCGTCGGCCTGATCGCCGCCTATACCTTTTTCAGCGGCCAGACCGCGTTCCTCGATGTGGCTCTAGTCCTGGCGCTGACCGCCTTTTTGACCGCGATCGCCTTCGCCCGTTATCTGGAAAAAGGAGGACAACGCGATGATTGATCTGCTGGCTGGGCTGCTGCTGTTGGTCGGCGCCCTGTTCATGTTCATCGCCGCCCTCGGTTTGGTCCGCATGCCCGACCTGATGACCCGGATGCATGCCACGACCAAGTCTGGCGTGCTCGGTGCCGGGCTGATGCTGCTCGGGGTCGCGTTGTACTTGGCCGAGGCCGGCGTGCTGGCGCGCGCGCTCGCCATCATCATTTTCACCATGCTCACCGCGCCGGTGGCCGCCCACGCCATCGGCCGCGCCGGCTATTTCGTCGGCGTGCCGTTTTGGGAAGGCACGGTCAAGGACGAACTCAAGGATCACTATGATCCCGACACCCACATCCTCGCCAGCCCGAAGGAGGAAGAGGGGAAGGGTTGAAGGGGGGGTCCGCTACTACCGTGCGCCAGGCGACCGACCCAAAGTAACCGGCACATTGTCGATCAACCGCGCCCGTCCCAGCCAGGCCGCCGCCAGAACTCGCAGTTCCCGGTCTTCGGCGGCGGGCGGCTGCAAATCGTCGGCGCGGCGGATTTCGAAATAATCCGGGCGGAAGCCAGCCGCCGTCAAGCGGGTCCGCGCATCGGCTGCCAGAGCCGCGCAGTCGCGTTCGCCGGCCCGCAACCGTTCCGCGCACGCCGTTAGCGTGGCGTACAGCGTCGGGGCGTTGCGCCGCTCTTCCGGCGTCAGGTAGCGGTTGCGCGAACTCATCGCCAGCCCGTCGGCTTCGCGCACGGTCGGCACGCCGACGATCTCGACCGGCAGATCCAGATCGGCTGCCATCCGGCGGATCACCACCAGTTGCTGCCAATCTTTCTCACCGAATACCGCCACATCCGGCTGCACCAGGTTGAACAGCTTGGTCACTACCGTGGCGACGCCGCGAAAGTGAATCGGCCGGCTGGTCCCACACAGCATTTGCGACAGGCCCGGCACCAGCACCTGGGTCATATCCTCCAGCGGACGGGGGTAAATAGCGGCGACCGCAGGCGCGAACAACAGATCCAACCCAACGCTTTCCAACTGACGGCGGTCGTCGTCCAGGGTGCGTGGATAGCCGGCGAAATCCTCGTTGGGTCCAAACTGCGTCGGATTGACGAAGATGCTGGCGACGGTGCGCGCCGCCAGTTCCCGGGCGTGCTCGACTAACCGGAGATGCCCGGCGTGCAGGTTGCCCATGGTCGGGATCAGGGCCACCCGCTCTCCAGCCCGCCGCCAGTCCGCGATCTGGGCGCGCAAATCGGCAATGGCCTGTACGGTGTGCATTGAGGTCCTCCTCGTGAATCAGGCGATACAGTGTTCGGGACCGGGAAATTCACCGCTTTTGACGGCGCGCACGTAGGCTTCCACCGCCGCTTGCAGGCTGTCGTGGCCGGTCAAAAAGTCTTTGGAGAACTTCGGCCGTCGGCCCGGCGTGATCCCCAGCATGTCGTAGCTGACCAGAACCTGCGCGTCGCAACCCGATCCGGCGCCGATCCCGATCAGCGGGATCTTCAGGGCCGCGGCCAGCCGGGTCGCCAGTTCGGCTGGAATGCACTCCACCAGGGCCACGTCGGCACCGGCATCCTGCAACGCCAGCGCCTCATCCACAATCTGTTGAGCCGCGGCTTCCTCCCGACCCTGGACCTTGTAACCGCCCAGCTTATGCACCGATTGCGGAAGCAGGCCCAAGTGAGCGCAGACCGGAATGCCGTTGCGGCTGAGCTGGCGCACCGTCTCGACCAGCCAGGCGCCGCCTTCCAGTTTGACCATCTGGGCGCCGCCTTCCCGCATCAGCCGGGCGGCATTGCTCACCGCCTGGTCGACCGTGGCATAGCTGGCGAACGGCATATCGGCCATCAGCAATGCGGTGCGGCAGCCGCGCGCCACGTTCCGGGTGTGATAGATCATGTCTTCGACCGTGACCGGCACGGTGGTGCGTTGGCCCTGGACGACCATGCCCAGCGAATCGCCGACCAGCAGGACCTCCACGCCCGCCGCTTCCAGCAGCGTCGCGAAGCTGGCGTCGTAGGCGGTCAGGACCGTGAATTTTTCCCCGGTGCCTTTCAGTTTCGCCAGGGTGGTGACGGTGATCGGCTTGCGAGTCGGTGGCTCTATGTACATGAGATGCTCTTCTTGGAGCCGCCCGTCGCTCCAGCGGGCGGACGGAACGGCGGCGGGTTCAAGGGAAATCCCCCAGCGGCGGCTGTAGGGCGGATTGGCTCGCTATCGTAACCGGTTCATCCGGAGTGTCCAGACGGGTCATGTCCAGCGGCGGATAGCGCGCCAGCCATTCACTTAATCGACTGCGGCCGGGGAGGATCAAGGTCGGGGCGATATCGAAGAGCGGATACAACACGAACGCCCGCTCGTGCAGGCGCGGGTGCGGCAGAGTCAAGCGCGGATCGTCGCGGATCAGCGCGCCGTACAGCAGCAGATCCAGATCCAGAGTCCGCGGTCCCCAACGCACGTTACGAACCCGACCTCGGGCATTTTCGATCTCCTGCAACGCGGTCAACAGCGCGTCGGGTTCCAGCCAGGTGTCCAGCGCGGCGACCGCGTTGACATAATCCGGCTGACCGGGTGGTCCACCGACCGGCGTGGTGCGGTACAGCGGCGAGCGCGCCATGCAGCGGCCGGCGGGCAGCGCGGCCAGCGC
>REEE01000349.1 GCA_007695245.1 Candidatus Competibacteraceae bacterium
GCTCTCATACCATGCGGAGTTCGAACTGCCCATTGAGATCAAACGCGATAGCAATCCATCGTTGTGGGAAGCGTTACAGAACCAACTGATCGACCAGTATGCCATCGCCTCCCGAGCTGACGGACACGGCATCTATCTGGTGCTCTGGTTTGGCGGCGAAGGTATGCCTCGCCCCACGGACGGAGGAAAAAAGCCGCGTTCGCCGGAGGAGCTAAAGACGCGCTTGGAAGCACAACTCAGTCCCATCGAGCGACAGCGGGTTTTCGTCCGGGTGTTGGATGTAAGCTGGCCGGTCGCTCGGGCGCGGGAAAAGAAGCAAGTGGAGAGGACCGAATCCGTCCACCTCGATCACCCGCCCTCAACCATCGACGGATTCCCGCAAGGTGGACTGTCGCAATCTTTGGTATAACATTGCTCCATCATCATCCATCCGCTGGAATTTCCCGATGTCCGATACCGCCGGCTTGACGCTGCTGGGCCAGTCCCAGACCCAGTACCCCCAGGAATACACCCCGCAACTTCTGGAGCGGTTCGCCAACCGCTTCCCCCAGCATGAGTACCTGGTCGAACTCGACTGTCCCGAGTTCACCTGCCTGTGCCCGATCACCGGCCAGCCCGACTTCGCCCGGCTGACGATCCGCTATAGCCCGCGCGAGCATCTGGTGGAATCCAAGTCGCTCAAACTCTACCTGTACAGCTTCCGCAACCAGGGCACGTTCGGTGAGGACGTCGTCAACAGCATCGCCCGCGATCTGTTCGCGCTGCTGCAACCGCGCTGGCTCGAAGTGCGGGGCGATTTCCTGCCTCGGGGCGGCATCGCCATCAAACCCAGCGTGCGCCTGACCGAAGCGCCATCCTGACCGCCGTCGGCATCAGGGTCGCGAGTCTTTCTAAAATGCTGGAACCGCAGTCTGCGGTGAGAGACCGAGCCGAATCATGGCCCGCATCGTGATCATCGGCGCGGTGGCGCGCGACGAGGTCGTGCGGTTGCGCGAGCCGCTCCGGCCCGGCGGCCACCTGAACGGGGTCGCCGCAGGCGGGCGGTTGGGTGGCGGCGGCGCCAACACGGCGGTGGCGCTGGCCGCCGCCGGCCATGCGGTCACGTTGTTGGCCGCCGTCGGTCAGGACGCCAGCGGCGATGCGCTGCGAACCGAACTCGCCGAGGCCGGGGTGGATGCCTCGCGACTGGCGCGGCTGGCCCGCCCCACCACGCGCTCTCTGTTACTGATCGAGCCCGGCGGCGAGCGCACCGTCCTGAACCTGACCTGCTGCGAGGAAGACGAGCCACCCGCCCGGTTGCTGGACCTGCCCGCCGAGGCGGTCTACGTGCGCAGCCGGCGTCGCGATCTGGCACCGCTGCTGGCGGCGAAGGCGCGGAGCGCGCTGGTGGTCGCTCACCTGCCTCCCATTGAGGCCGATTCCCGACCGGCGCAAATTCTGGTCGCCTCGGCCTCCGATCTCGATCCCGCCGCGCGGCGCGATCCGTGGAGTTTGGGACAGGCCGTGGCGGGCGAGTTGTTGCAATGGGTGGTGATCACCGACGGCGCGGCCGGTGCGCGTGCCTACGCTCGGGACGAGTCCCTGGCGGCGCCGGCCCCCGTCGTCCAGCCGGTGGACACGACCGGCGCGGGGGACGCCTTCGCCGCCGGTCTGCTCCATGCCTTGGTCGGCGGGCGGCCGATGGTGGAAGCGCTGGCCGTGGCGGTCTGTTTCGGTGCCGAGGCCACCTTGTGGGAGACCTCGGCCCTGCCGGCTATGGCCGTGCGCCGTCTGACTCAAGGCTGACCCGCCACGCTGATTCAGGAAGGAAAGGTCTCCATCCCATCTTGCGAGGCGTGGGGACTCAAGCGATTCCAGCCAGCCGATGCCCTCGTCGATGCGTCCTTGCATTTCCATGACATGCACGACCACATGCATCGCCCAGCCGTCCCTGGGTTGCAAGTCCAGCCGGCCTTCAACTCTTGGCGTCGGCCTCATTCCCCACGGTCGCCGCCGGGCGTTGGGCCGAACCACGCCGCCAGGCATGGAAGCGTTCCACCCAGGCCAGCAGATTCGCGGGCGCGTGGGCCTTCTTCCACATCCCGGCGGCGTATTTATTGGCCTCGGCCATCGTCGGGTAAATATGGATGGTGCTGAGAATCTTATTCATGCCGAGACCATGGCGCATGGCCATCACGTACTCGGCCAACAGATCCCCGGCGTGCTCGCCGACGATGGTCGCGCCGAGAATTTTGTCCTTGCCCGGCACGGTCAGCACCTTGACGAACCCGTGCGCCTCGCCGTCGGCGATGGCCCGGTCCAGATCGTCGATGCCGTACACCGTCACCTCGTGCGGGATGCCCCGTTCCTTCGCTTCCTGCTCGTTCAAACCCACCCGCGCCACTTCCGGATCGACGAAGGTCGACCAGGGGATCACCGAGTAATCGGCCTTGAATTTCTTGAGCGGATCGAACAGGGCATTCACCGTCGCAAACCAGGCTTGATGGGCGGCGGTGTGAGTGAACTGGAACGGTCCGGCCACGTCGCCGGCGGCGTAGATGTTGGGATACCGGGTTTGCAGGTATTCGTTGGTCTCCACGGTGCGGGCGCGGGTCGTGGGAATACCCAGATCCTCCAACCCATAGCCGGTCGTGTTCGCCACCCGGCCCACCGCGACCAGCACCTGATCGAACGGAATCCGTACGTCCTGACCCTCGTGTTCGGCGATCAGCACTTTCTCGCCGTTCTCCATGACGAATTGTTTGGCCTTGTGGTTCACGAGCACCGCGACCCCTTCGGCGCGGAAGCGCTGCGTCACCAATTCCGAAACTTCCGGGTCTTCCCGGATCAGGATGCGCGGGGCCATCTCCACCTGAGCCACCTGCGCGCCGAGTCGGGCGAAGGTTTGGGTCAGCTCCGCGCCGATGGGGCCGCCGCCCAGCACCACCAGGCGCTTCGGCAGCTCGCGGAGATTCCAGACGGTGTCGGAAGTGAGATAACCGACCTCTTCCAACCCTGGAATCGGCGGCACGAACGGTCGGGCACCGGCGGCGATGACGATGCTCCGGGTGGTCAGCGTCCGCGTGCCTTCGGTGGTGGTCACGTCCACCGTCCAGGGCGACGTGATTTTCGCCGTACCTTCGATGACGTCCACGCCGAGTCCGGTGTAGCGCGCCACCGAGTCGTGCGGTTCGATGTCCTTCACCACCCGCTGCACCCGTTCCATCACTTCGGCGAAATCGAACTCAGCCTCGGCCTTGCGGATACCGAATTCCGGGGAACGACGGATATGGGAGAGCAGTTTGGCCGAACGGATCAGCGCCTTGGAGGGCACGCAGCCGGTATTCAGGCAATCGCCGCCCATTTGGTGCTTTTCGATCAGCGTGACCTTGGCCTTGACCGCCGCGGCGATATAGGCCGTTACCAGACCGGCGGAACCGGCACCGATCACCACCAGATTCCGGTCGAAGCGCTTCGGCTTTTCCCAATTCGCGTACACCCGTCGCGCCTTGACCAGCGCAACGATCTTCCTGGCGATCAGCGGGAACAGGCCGAGCAGGACGAAGGAGCCCAGCAGCGCGGGCGATAAAATACCTTGCAGCGAATCGATCCGGGCGATCTGGGTGCCGGCGTTTACGTAGACCAGGGTCCCGGCCAACATGCCGACCTGACTGACCCAGTAGAAGGTCCAGGTCCGGATCGTCGTGAGTCCCATCGCCAGGTTGATCACGAAAAAGGGGAAAATCGGAATCAGCCGCAGGGTGAACAGGTAAAAGCCGCCTTCTCGCGCCATCCCGGCGTTGATCGCTTGCAGTTTGTCGCCGAATTTGCTTTGCACCCAGTCGCGCAGCACGAAGCGCGAGACCAGGAAGGCCAGGGTGGCGCCGAGGGTCGAGGCGAAGGAGACGATGAGCGTGCCCCACAGCAGGCCGAAGATGGCACCCGCCACCAGGGTCATAATCGCCGCGCCCGGCAACGACAGGCCGGTGACCGCGACGTAGATCGCGAAGAAAATGCCCGCCGTCAGGGCGGGCTGCGCCGCTCGATAGGCTTCGATGGCCGCCTGTTGGGATTTGAAGTAGTCCAGGCTGAAAAAGCGCCCCAGATCGAAGGCGAAGAACGCGCCGATCAGGACGGCGAGCGTCAGGAGCAGCAGGAGTTTGCGAGTGTTCATGGATGGCGACTCGGTTGTGCGGTAGATGAATTGAATGAATTTAGTTACGTACCCAAGTCGAATTTGGATGCATCGGCGCTGGATTCACCGCGTCCGACCCGCGCGCCTGACGCGGGACCGGATATCCGGCGGACCTCGGTGGGGTGCGGGACTGAAAATAATGAGGTTGGAAGGCCTTGACGAGGTTGGACGCCTTCGCCTCCGGCTTCATGCCGCCTGAGCCAGCAGGCCCAATCGCTCCAGTTGCGCGACCGCTTTAACCAGCGTTGCGCTGGCTGACGGTGGCATTTCCCGGGAAGCCAGGAATTCATCCAAGGTTTCTTGCAACGAACGGCTGCCGTCCAGTCCGTTCACGAACTCGACGGCCTGATGGGAATGCAGAAAATAGAGGCGACGGTTGTCGTAACGGTACACCAGACCCCCGAAACGCTCCGGGCGAATGGCGACTCCCGGAGCCAGCCGATAGCGGGCCGTCAGATCGACTGAATCGTTCATTTCAGCATCCGACCCGCGTCGATATTGAGCTTCTGCCCGGTCACGTAGCGCGCCTCGTCCGAGACCAGCCAGAGCGCGGCGTTGGCGACATCCACGGCATCGATCAGTTTGATGGACAGCGCGTTGCCGTGGCGGATGAATTCAATCAGATCTTCAGTGGCCATGTCGGCGGCCTTGGCCATGCCGGCGATAATGTCGGTATCGACGGCGGTGGGATGCAGCGTGTTGACGGTAATGTTATGAGGTGCCAGTTCTTGCGCCAGCGAGTTGGCCAGTCCGATGACCCCCCATTTCGAGGCGCAGTAGTGGGCCATGCCGGGTTCGCCGCGCAAGCCCGCGACCGAGGAGGTCATGACGATGCTGCCGCCGGTCTTTTGCGCCAGCATGTGCGGGACCACGTATTTCACCGCCAGCCAGTAGCCCTTGAGATTGACGTCGAGCATCATGTCCCACCATTCCTCGGTGATGTCCCAAGTCAACGCCATGTCGGCGATGCCGGCGTTGCAGACCAGAATGTCGATGTGCCCGAAAGTGGTGATCGTCTCGGCGACGGCAGCGGCCATCGCCGCGCTGTCGCGCACGTCGGCGATCAGTTCCAGCGCCCGGCGTCCGGATTCTCGCACCTGGCGGGCGGTTTCCTCCAGATCGCTGCGTCCCGCCAGCGAATAGCGCGGGTAAGGCAGATCGCGACAGATATCCAGCGCCGCGATGTCGGCTCCTTCCCGCGCCATCAACACCGCATGAGCCCGGCCCTGGCCGCGTCCCGCACCGGTGATAAATGCTACTTTGCCTTCCAGTTTGCCCATTTTCCCCACGCCTCCAGATGCAACCCATCGCCGCGCCACCGCTCGGCTTCAGGGTGATCGCGGGACCGGCGGGTCCCCAAGAACCCGCCGGCGCTGGCCTCAGTAAACGCCGCACATACCGTCGATGCTGACTTCTTCAATCAGCAACTCTTCCGTAACTTCCGGCGTCTCCACCGGCGCTGGCTCGGGATGCCGGGCCACGATCTCGGCGATGGGGGTGACGACGGCGTCGGTCGGAACGTCGATGGTGGGGGTTTCCGGGCGTTGTTCGACAGGGATAAACATCGAGATACTCTCCTTCAGGTTGACAATGAATCAGGGATACTACACGGGTAGAACATGACGGGGATGAGCCATGGCTGAATTATCTCCGCCAGATCAGGCGCGGTAGCAGCGGACGCAAAGTGCGCCGTTGCCAGCAGCCACGCCAGAGTCCAATTTGATACGCCGCCAGTTCCAATCCATAGAGGCCGACAAAAACTGGCGGAGAGATTTGGGGTTGAAGCCGCCGGTGATCCGCCAGCGGCGCGACGACCAGCAACAGGAGGATCGCGGGTAGCCACTGGGGCTGTAATCCGCCGATGACCAGCAGGGGCAAGCTGTAATAACGAGCGGCGTTGGCGCTCAGGTGATAAAAAGCCGCCGCGTGCTCCCGGCCCAGCGCGACGGAAACCCGACCCGTGGACAGCGTGACCCCAATCCGCCGTAGTTCCCGCTGTTTCTCCAGCAGTTCCGCGCCGAATAGCACGATGGCCAACGCCGCCGGTCCCAGCCCCCATAATCCAAACCATGGCGTCAACGTCAACGTCACCGTCAGTAGCCATAACAGGCTGACACGCGGCAAGTGCATTACCCGCCGACCTTCGGGGTAGCGTTGTTGCAAGTCGGCTTCGGAGGAACCGTAATCGGCGCGGCGGCGCAGCCAGTCCCCCCAGCGCACGCGATGTTCGTGGACCACGCGACCGGCAGGGATATACCAGGCGCGCTGCCCGCCCCGCAGGGTGCGCCAGATAAAATCCACATCCTCGCCGACCCGCAGCGTCGCGTCGAAACCGCCGTGCGCCAGCAACACATCGCGCCGCACCAGCAGATTGCAGGTCGGCAGATAGGACACCGCGGCGGTCGGCGTCACTTCCGTGGCGACCGCGCCCATGTCCAGCGGCGAGCGCACCGCTTCGAACGCGGCCACCGCGCCCCGCGCCGGCGGTGCCGCGACCCGGCCGCCGACCATGGCCACCGTTGGCTCGTCCAGATAAGGCAACAAGCCACGCAACCAGTCGGGTTCCGCCACGCAATCGTTGTCGATGAACGCCAGCACGGTGCCGCTCGCCAGCGCCGCCGCCAGATTGCGGGCGGCGGACTGGCCGATGTTGCGGTCCTGACGCACGATTTCGACCGGCAGGTCGCGCAGAGCCGCCGCCAGCGGCGGCTCGGACGCATCGTCCACCACGATGATTTCTCGACGGTCGGCGGGATAATCCAGCGCCAGCAGGGATTGCACGCAGCGGCGCGTGGCCTCGGCGCGCCCGTGCGCCGGCAGGATGATCGAGACCCGCGGACAAGCCGTCATCTCCGCCGGATGCCGGATCACCAGTCGGCGGCATGCCAGCTTGTCCAGAAAGGCGGCGATGGCGGTCGGCGTCATGCCGGCATGGATCGCCAGTTCGTTGAGGCTGCGGGGTTGCCGTAACGCTTCGAGCAACACTGTGGCCTGCCGATTCAAGCGCAGCGCCAGCAGCGGGCGCAGGCAGAGCAGGATTCCGCCCCGTTCGTCGGCGACGATGTCCAAACCCGACGCCAGGACATAGCGCGCCGGTCGAGCGAGGGAGGGGTCAGACCACGGCGCGGTCGCGACGGCGCCGGAATCATCGTATCGCTCCATGAGGTTTAAGCCGGACCGGTTTGGCTGAGCCATTGCCTCAACGCCGTCTCGTAACACGCGGTCTGCGCCGCCAGATAACGCTCGCCCCGCGCCGCGTTCGCCGGTCGGGGATCGCCCACCACACCGGTCGGCGTCAGTGCCAGGGTGCCCGAAGCCACCAGTCGGACCAGCCCCTCGTCCATGTCCCCGGTGTAACCGGGCGCGGCTCGCTCCATCCGCACCTGTTCCGGGCACAGGCGCAACAGTTCCGACGTTTCCCATTCGCCGGCGTGCAGGCCGACGGCCTCGAACGGGATGCCCTCCCGCGCCGCCACCGCGCGAACGGTCTCGTCGAAAACCGCGCCGCTATCCGGAATCCACAGCGACAGATCCGGCAATTCCCGCCGCAGCCGCTCCTCGGCCACGGCCAGCGCCCGCCCGTTGCCGCCGTGCGCCGACAGCACCACCAACCGCCGCACGCCCCACTCGACCATGCGCCGGGCGCAATCCACGATGACGGCGGCCAGGGTTTCCGCGTCCAGGCTCAACAGACCGGGGAACCCGCCATGCTCGTCGGAACAACCGACCGGAATCACCGGCGCGACCAGCACCGGCAAGCGTTCCGCCAGGCGCTCGGTCAGTGCTTTCGCTCGGTGGGTATCGGTACCCAAGGGCAAATGAGGACCGTGCTGCTCGGTTGCGCCCAGCGGGAGAATCACTGTCGTGACACCGGCGGCGACCGCTTGCGCCACCACAGGCGAACTCAACTCGGCCAGCCGCTTTGCGTTCAAGCCGGCTGTTCCAGAAAGCCGTGTTGGCGCAAGAACTCGATGATGGCGTCGGCCTGCTGTTCCGGCGTCCCGCTGTCCAGAATTTCCCCGGCCTTGCCGGCTACCCCGGCGGACATGATCTGGGCGACCCGCTCCGATGCCGAGCCGGCGGAATCGGGAGCGAACATCACCCGCGCCCGCGGGCGCGGCGGCATGACTTCGTGCAGGGTCATCGCCGGAAAGTGCAAGTCCTGCGGCGTCAGCTCCAACTCCTCCAGCCCGTACAGCGGGATCGGCAGGTGTTTGACCCGCATCAAACTCGGCAGGCTGGCCTGGCGCAGATGCACCAGCCCGGTTTCCAGCCCCAGAACCGCCGGCAAGG
>REEE01000325.1 GCA_007695245.1 Candidatus Competibacteraceae bacterium
TAGCGTACAGACGCTTGACCGGGAGTTTTGTAGGTTTTTTCGCGCGAGCGCAATGAACGACATGAACGAATGAGTTCGCTCCGAAGCCGGAGACCGCCAACTTGGAGGTAGTACGATGACCATAAACATTCGCGAAACCTGGCTCCAGTGGCGGATGCACTTCGGTGGTAACGGCCTGACCAAAAAATACGTCGGCGACGAGCCGCCGCTGCGCGCGGAACTGTTCAGCGCCGTCCAGATGGAACAGCACGGCAAGAGTCTCGCGACCTCGCATCAATTGACACCAGGACAGGCGCCGGACCAGCTTCTGGCCCGACTGACCGAGAACGAACGGACCCTGATCGACGTCTGCGCGCTGCTCGTGGCGGCGGTCACGGCGACCCGCCGGATCGCGCCGGCCGGGGAGTGGCTGCTCGATAACTTCTATCTGATCGAAGAACAAATTCGCACCGCCAAGCGGCACTTGCCCAAGGGTTACAGCCGGGAGCTGCCGCGCCTGCGCCATGGTCCCTCGGCCGGGTTGCCCCGGGCGTACGACCTCGCGCTGGAGATCATCGCCCACGGCGATGGCCGGGTGGACCCGGAAAATCTCAGCCGGTTCGTCGCGGCCTACCAGACGGTCACCCCTCTCAAGCTGGGCGAATTGTGGGCCATCCCCATCATGCTCCGCCTGGCGCTGATCGAAAATCTCCGCCGCGTGGCCACCCGGATCGCCGCCAACCGAATCGATCGAAACCTGGCCGACGGGTGGGCGGACCAACTGACGGCGATGGCCGAGGACGACCCGAAAAATCTGATTCTGGTGATCGCGGACATGGCGCGGTCGAACCCACCGATGTCGAGCGCCTTTGTGGCGGAACTGGCCCGCCGCCTGCAGGGCCAGAGTTCCGCTCTGGCCTTGCCGCTGACCTGGATCGAGCAGCAGCTCGCCGAGTCGGGCCTGACCATCGAACAGTCGGTTCAGGTGGAAAACCAGCAACAGGCCGCCGACCAGGTCTCCATCAGCAACAGCATCGGCAGTCTCCGCTCACTGGGGGCGATGAGCTGGCGCGAGTTCGTGGAAACGATGAGCGTGGTCGAGCACACCTTGCGCAAAGATCCGGGCGGGGTGTACGGCAGGATGGATTTTGCCTCCCGAGACCGCTACCGGCACGTCGTGGAGAAAGTCGCGAAAAACAGCTCGATTTCCGAAGCGGAGGTGGCGCGCCACGTACTTGACCTGGCGCGGGAGGGCGCGGCGAAGAACGACGGCGACGACCGAGCGGCACATGTGGGGTTTTACCTGATCGATCGGGGGTTGTTGCGGCTCGAACGCAGCGCCAAGGCGTGCTTGTGTACCGTGGAGTCCCTACAAAGGCGGGGTCGCCAGTTCCCTTTGTCCCTGTATCTGGGTGCGATCGCGGTGCTGACGGCGCTCTTGAGCGGGAGCCTGCTGGCGCGGGTGCCCGCCGAGAGTGGGTCGGGTGGGCTGCTCCCGGTCCTGGTCATCCTCGTGGTGCTGGGGACCAGTCATCTGGCGGTGGCGCTGGTGAACTGGCTGGCGACGCTGCTGGCGACGCCCTGGCCGCTGCCGCGCCTGGACTTTTCCCGGGGTATTCCGCCGGAAGCCCGCACCCTGGTGGTGACGCCCACGATGCTGACCAGCACCCGGAACATCGAGGATTTGGTCGAGGCGCTGGAAGTTCGGTTCCTGGCCAACCGGGACGACAGCCTGCACTTTGCTCTGTTGACCGATTTTCGGGATGCGCCGGAGGAAACCCTGCCGGAGGACGAAGCGTTGGTGCAACTGGCCGCGCGGCGGATCGAAGCGCTGAACGAAAAGTACCCGCGCGACCGGGGCGACACCTTCTTCCTGTTCCACCGCCCGCGTCGGTGGAATCCGCAAGAGCGGGTTTGGATGGGTTACGAGCGCAAGCGCGGCAAGCTGGCGGATTTGAACGCGCTGCTGCGCGGCGACGCCCAGGAGCGCTTCTCGCGAGTCGTCGGGGATCCGGCGCTCCTGTCGAACGTGAAGTACGTCATTACCCTGGACACCGATACCCAACTGCCGCGCGATGCGGCGTGGCAGTTGGTGGGCGCCATGGCGCACCCGCTGAATCGGGCGCGCTACGACGCGGACCAGCAACGGGTTTGTGAGGGCTACGGCATCCTGCAACCCCGGGTGGCCGTCAGCCTGCCCGGCGCGAACCGGTCGCGGTTTGCGCGGCTGTACGGGAGCGACGCCGGCATCGATCCGTACACGCACGCCGTCTCCGACGTTTACCAGGACTGGTTCCAGGAAGGCTCGTTCATCGGCAAGGGCATTTACGAAGTCGATGCCTTCGAACAGGCCGTCAACGGACGCTTCCCCGAGAACCGCATCCTCAGCCACGACCTGCTGGAAGGGTGCCATGCCCGTTCGGGGTTGCTCTCCGACGTGCAGTTGTACGAAGACTATCCCGCGAGCTACAGCGCGGATGTGAGCCGTCGGTACCGCTGGATTCGCGGCGACTGGCAGATCGCCCGGTGGCTGTTGCCACAGGTTCCCGGTCTGGACGGGCGCCCCCGGAAGAATCCCCTCTCGGCCCTGTCGCGCTGGAAACTGGCCGACAACCTGCGGCGCAGTCTCGCGCCCGCCGCCTTGACCCTGCTGTTGGTGCTGGGCTGGACGGTGCTGGAATCGCCGGGATTCTGGACCCTGGCGGTGCTCGGCATCCTGCTGATCCCGGCGTTGGCGACTTCGCTCCTGAACGTGCTGCGCAAGCCCGGCGACGTGCGCTGGTGCCAGCATCTCGCCGCCGCCGCCCGCACGACGGGCCAAAATTTGGCGCAGGCGGCTTTCTCCCTCGTCTGCCTCCCCTACGAGGCGTTCTTTAGCCTGGATGCCATGGTCCGCACGTTCTGGCGGCTGCGGGTCAGCCACCAGCGCTTGCTCGAATGGACCTCATCGGGCGACCTGGATCGCCAGCGGCGTCAGAATCTCGGCGCCTTCTATCGGATGATGAGGGTGGCTCCCGCGCTCGCGGGGGTGACGGCGCTGGGTCTGGCGGTGACCCAACCCGCCGTGCTGGCCGTGGCTGGACCTATCTTGCTGCTGTGGTTGACCTCGCCCGCAATCGCCTGGTGGATGAGCCGCCCGCTCGCTCGCCGCGAGGCCCGCTTGACGGCCGAACAAACCCGCTTTCTCCGCACGGTTTCCCGTAAGACCTGGGCGTTCTTCGAAACCTTCGTCGGTCCGGAAGACTATTGGCTGCCGCCGGACAACGTGCAGGAGCATCCCGTGGCCGCGGTCGCGCATCGCACGTCACCGACCAACATGGGACTGTCGTTGCTCGCGAATCTGGCCGCGCATGACTTCGGCTACCTGCCGGCCGGACGCCTCATCGACCGCACGAGCTGCGCGCTGCGCACGATGGTGGGCCTGGAACGGTATCGCGGCCACTTTTATAACTGGTACGACACCCAGTCGCTGAAGCCGCTGCAACCGATCTACATTTCGTCGGTGGACAGCGGCAACCTGGCGGGTGCCCTGTTGACCTTGCAGCAGGGTCTGCTCGCGTTGGTCGATACCCCGATCCTGAGCGCGCGGGTATTCGACGGGCTCAGCGATACCTTTTGCCTGCTGGTGGATGCGGCGGAAGGCCCCCTGCCGACCCCGTTCGCGCGCTTTCAGCAGACGCTGGAGTCCGCCTCCACCGCGCGTCCCACCACCCTGGTGGCGACGTGGCAGTATCTCGACGCGCTGACGACCAGCGCCGAGGACGGAGTTCGCGGTCTGGCCGCGGACGTCGGGAGCGAAACGAACCGATGGGCGCGGGCGTTGGCCCGGCAATGCCGGGAAGTGCGGGATGAGTTGTTGTCGCTCGCGCCGTGGTTGGATCAACCCTCGCCGACGCCTCTTTCCCAGACGGGAGATTCCGCCATTCCAACCTTGCGCGAATTAGCCAAGCTGGAGCTATCGCCCACCGCCGAGGAGCGCGAACCGCTCTCCACGCTGCGTCCCCTCTTTCAGGACGCCAGCCACCGCGCCCGCGAGCGGATCGCCGCGCTCGAACACCTGGCGCTGCAAGCCTGCGAACTGGCCCAAATGGATTATGACTTTCTGTTCGACGAGGCGCGGCATCTGCTGGCGATCGGCTACAACGTCAGCGAGCGACGGCGGGATGCGAGCTACTACGACCTGCTGGCTTCGGAGGCGCGTTTGGCCAGTTTCGTGGCGATCGCGCAGGGCCAACTGTCGCAGGAGAGCTGGTTTGCCTTGGGACGCCTGCTGGTCCTCGCCGGTGGCCAGCCGACGCTGCTGTCGTGGAGTGGTTCGATGTTCGAATACCTCATGCCGCTGCTGGTGATGCCGACCTATGAAAACACCCTGCTCGACCAGACCTGTCAGGCAGCGGTGGACCGACAAATCGAATATGGCAAGCAGCGCGGCGTCCCCTGGGGCGTTTCGGAATCCGGCTACAACACGGTCGACGTGCATCTGAACTACCAGTATCGCGCCTTCGGCGTGCCCGGTCTGGGACTCAAGCGCGGGCTGGCCGAGGATCTGGTCATTGCTCCGTATGCCTCCGCGCTCGCGCTGATGGTGGCACCCGAGGCCGCGTGCCTGAATTTACAGCGGCTCGCCGCCGCCGGGTTGGCGGGAAAATTCGGCTTCTTCGAGGCGATCGACTACACGCCGTCCCGGCTGCCTCGCGGGCAAACCAGCGCCGTGGTTCGGTCCTTCATGGCCCATCACCAGGGCATGAGTTTCCTGGCGCTGGCCTATGTGCTGCTGGATCGCCCGATGCAGAAGCGCTTTGAATCGGCCCCGATGTTCCAGGCGACCGCCCTGCTGCTCCAGGAGCGGATTCCCAAGACCCCGGCGTTCTATTCACACACCACCGGCGAGATCACCGACATCCGCGCCACCGGCGGTCAGGAGGCACCGATGCGCGTGTTCGACAGCCCCAACACCCCGACACCCGAGGTGCTATTGCTGTCGAACGGCCGCTACCATGTGATGGTCACCAACGCGGGGGGCGGCTACAGTCGCTGGAAGGACCTCGCCGTCACCCGCTGGCGCGAAGACCTGACCCGTGACGCCTGGGGCACCTTCTGTTACCTCCGCGACGTGGCGAGCGGCGCGTTCTGGTCGACCGCCTATCAGCCGACCCTCCAACCGCCGGATCGCTACGAAGCGATTTTCTCGGAGGGACGCGCCGAGTTTCGCCGCCACGACCACGAGATCGAGTCCTATACCGAGATCGTCGTGTCGCCGGAAGATGACATCGAACTGCGCCGGGTCCGCCTCAGCAACCGTTCTCAAACCCGCCGGGTCATCGAAGTCACCAGTTACGCGGAAGTCGTGCTCGCCCCGCCCGCCGCGGACGCGCTGCATCCGGCGTTCAGCAACCTCTTCGTGCAGACCGAGATCCTCCACCCGCAACCGGCGATCCTCTGCACCCGCCGGCCGCGCTCCCGCGACGAGCACTCGCCCTGGATGTTGCACCTGATGGTGGTGCGGGGAGCGGATTGCGGGGCGGTGTCCTACGAGACGGACCGGATGCGGTTCATCGGCCGCGGCCGCACCGTCGCCGCGCCCCAGGCGCTGAGCGAGGACGCGGCGCTTTCGGGCAGCGCGGGTTCGGTGCTGGACCCGATGGTCGCCATCCGCACTCGGATCACCCTCGATCCCGATCAATCCGCCACCCTCGATCTGGTCACCGGCATCGGCGACACCCGCGAGGCCGCCGTGAGCCTGGTCGCGAAATACCAGGATCAGCGGCTGACGGATCGCGTCTTCGATCTGGCGTGGACCCACAGCCAGGTGGTGTTGCGGCAGCTCAATGCCACCCAGGCCGACGTGCAACTCTACGGACGGCTGGCCAGCTCGATTCTCTACGCCAATGCTTCACTGCGCGCCGAGGCGAGCATTCTCAGCCAGAACCGCCGCGGGCAATCCGGGCTGTGGAGCCACGCGGTGTCCGGCGATGTACCGATCGTGCTGGTGCGGATCACCGACCCGGCGAACATCGAACTGGTCCACCAGCTCGTGCAGGCCCACGCCTATTGGCGGCTGAAAGGACTGACCGTGGATCTGGTGATCTGGAACGAAGATCACGCCGGTTACCGGCAACAACTCCACGACCAGATCCTGGGGCTGATTGCCGCCGGCGTTGAAGCGCATGTGATGGATCGCCCCGGCGGTATCTTCATCCGCCCGGCCGATCAGATTTCCAGCGAGGACCGCATTCTGTTCCAAACGGTGGCGCGAGCCATCCTCAGCGACAGCCGGGGCACGCTGGTGGAACAGCTCCACCGGCGCGGCCCGCTGGAAATCCCCGTTCCGCGGTTCCGGCCAACCCGGGACCGGCGTCCCGAACCCCTGGCGGTGGCGGTGCCGCCACGCCGCGATCTGATCTTCTTCAACGGCTTGGGAGGCTTCACTCCCGATGGGCGCGAGTACATCATCACGACCGCGCCGGGGCAAGTGACGCCCGCGCCGTGGGTGAACGTGCTGGCGAATCCGCACTTTGGGACGGTGATCTCGGAGAACGGCATGGCCTACACCTGGAGCGAGAACGCCCACGAGTTTCGCCTCACGCCCTGGCACAACGACCCGGTGAGCGATGCGAGCGGCGAAGCCTTTTATCTGCGAGATGAAGAGAGCGGCCACTTCTGGTCGCCCACGCCCCAGCCCGCCGGCGGCGCGACGCCCTACGTCACCCGGCACGGCTTCGGCTACAGCGTCTTCGAGCATACCGAAGGCGGTATCCACTCGGAGTTGTGGGTGTACGTGGCGGTGGACGCATCGCTCAAGTTCTCGGTGTTGAAGGTGCGGAACGACTCGGGTCGAGCCCGCCGGCTGTCGGCAACGGGCTACCTGGAATGGGTGCTCGGCGATCTACGCCCGAAGTCGGCCCTGCACCTCATGACCGAAATCGACCCGACCAGCGGCGCGCTGTTCGCCCGGAATCCGTACAACACCGAGTTCGCCGACCGCATTGCTTTTTTCGACGTGGACGATCTGGCGCGGACTTTCAGCGGCGACCGGACGGAGTTCCTCGGGCGCAATGGCACGCTCCGCCATCCAGCCGCGATGACCCGGGCGCGGTTGTCCGGCAAGGTCGGAGCGGCCCTGGATGCCTGCGCCGCGCTCCAGGTGAGCTTCGAGCTGGCCGTCGGGCAAGCGCATGAAGTGGTCTTCCGGCTCGGCGTGGCCGGCCGGCGCGGCGCGGATGACGCCAGCACCCTGGTGCATCGCTTCAGGGGAGCATCCGCCGCGCGGGCCGCCCTCGAAGCCGTGTGGCGGCACTGGACGCACACGCTGGGCGCCGTGCAGGTGGAAACCCCCGACGACTCCCTCAACGTCCTGGCCAACGGCTGGCTGGTGTACCAGATCCTAACGTGCCGGCTGTGGGCGCGGAGCGGCTATTACCAGTCGGGCGGCGCGTTCGGTTTCCGCGACCAGTTGCAGGACCTGATGGCGCTGACTCACACCCAACCGCACTTGCTCCGCGAACACCTGCTGCGTTGCGCGAGCCGGCAGTTCCGGGAAGGCGACGTCCAGCACTGGTGGCATCCGCCCTCGGGTCGGGGCGTGCGGACCCACTGTTCGGACGATTACCTCTGGCTGCCGTTGGCGACCTGCCGCTACGTGCTGGCCACGGGCGATACCGGGGTGCTGGACGAATCGGTGCGGTTCCTGGAAGGCCGCCCGATCCCCGCCGAGGACGACTCGTATTACGATCTGCCCGTCCAGTCCGAGGAATCGGCGAGTTTGTACGACCATTGCGTGCGCGCCCTGCTGCGCGGCCTCCGGTTCGGCGAGCACGGCTTGCCCCTGATCGGCTCCGGCGACTGGAACGACGGCATGGATCGAGTGGGGATGCACGGCCAGGGCGAAAGCATCTGGCTGGGCTTTTTCCTGTACGAGGTGCTGCTGCGCTTCGCCGAGGTGGCCCGCTTGCGGGGCGACTGGTCCTTCGTCGAACGCTGTGAAGGCGAGGCGGCGCAAGTGCGTCAGAACCTCGAGCGGCACGGCTGGGATGGCGGCTGGTATCGGCGCGCCTACTTCGATGACGGGACCCCGCTGGGATCGGCGAGCAATGCCGAATGCCAGATCGATTCCATCGCGCAAAGCTGGTCGGTGCTGTCCGGGGCCGGCGATCGCGAACGCGCGCGCTTGGGGATGGAGGCCTTGGATGCGCGTCTGGTGCGCCGGGACCAGGGACTGATCCAACTGTTGGATCCGCCCTTCGATACCTCGGATTTGAACCCTGGCTATATCAAGGGCTACGTCCCCGGCGTGCGGGAGAACGGCGGGCAGTACACCCATGCGGCGATCTGGGCGGCGATGGCGTTCGCGGCCCTGGGCGATCCGCGGGCGTGGGAACTGTTCGCCATGATCAACCCGGTGAACCATGCGCGATCGCCCGAGGGAACGGCGACTTACAAGGTCGAACCCTACGTGGTCGCGGCCGATGTTTATGCGGTTGCGCC
>REEE01000169.1 GCA_007695245.1 Candidatus Competibacteraceae bacterium
ATCGTTCCACTCATACGTCACTTCATGGCCCAGATAATAATGTTGCCAATAATCCGCCTCGGTGACCGACATCCCGTCATAGGATTGATCCGGATCCACCGGTAACGCGGACGGCGATAGAACAGCGTTCATGGTTTCAACCTCCAACAACGCGACGCGGATAAACCGAAAACTTTTCCTCCTGTAAATTTTCCAGTGATCCCCTCATCCGTAACCACAACTTGTGGTGTTGACCTCATCTGAGCCTACTACGGGAAGCGACCACCTCGCTCTATCACTGGAAAATTTACAGGAGGAGAAAATCCAAGCTGACCGATCAATTCCCCCCGTTAAAACCGCGTACCTACTTGCGTGAGTCGCCGGATCGCTCAGGATAAAAATCATAATCCAGAATTTGCTCTTCAGAATAGGGGCAGTCTGGTGGAAAATTGTCCAAATTTAACAAGGTTTCTCGTGATGCTAAGTCCACCGCATCGGGATAGGCGTCGGTGATCGCCTCTGACAAATAGGGTTTGACGCTTGGACTTTGTTGCAGTTGACGCAGGATTTGTTTGCGCTGTTCGAGCAGACTGCCGCGCCAACTGGCGCTACGATAAGCGGGTTGATACTGCCACTTGAGTAAATGGGCGAGCAGGATGACCAAGCGATTCGCGACCTCGGCACGTTCTTTTTTACCCATGCTGGCCAACTCCTCCGCCAGATCCTCGATATTCAGTTCCGCAAATTTATGCTGGCGGATCAACGCGGCGGCTTGCAAAGCCCACGCATGAAAATCGTTCTTATAGAGTTCGGACAAAGCGTTCATGGCGGATTTTCCAGGTCAGGATTTTCGCCCCCGAATTTACCACGAAAGCTGGCCTGAGTTTTCCGCGGGTCACGCCGAACGAGCAAAACCGCGCCTGACCTTGCCCGCGCCGGGCGGAGAGTGGCGCGGGCGGCGCGTGACGCCCGACCCGGCCAAAAAAAAGGGCGGCTCTAAGCCGCCCTTTTCACCAGGTCAATCCCGAACGCCGCGATCAGCCGTTGGCCCGCGACTCCAGCATGGCGACGGCGGGCAGCACCTTGCCTTCCAGGAATTCCAGGAACGCGCCGCCGGCGGTGGAGATATACGACACCTTGTCGTAAATGTTGTACTTCTGGATGGCGGCGATGGTGTCGCCGCCGCCGGCCAGAGTGAAGGCGTTGGTCTTCGCAATCGCCATGGCGACCGTCTTGGTGCCCTCGCCGAACTGATCGAACTCAAACACGCCGACCGGGCCATTCCACACTACGGTGCCGGCCTTCATGATGATATCGGCCAGTTCCTGGGCGCTCTTGGGGCCGATGTCGAAGATCATGTCGTCGTCGTCGACCGCGCCGGCGTCCTTCTGCACCGCCGGTTCGGCGGCGTCGAACTGCTTGCCGCAAACCACGTCGACCGCAATCGGAATCGTGGCACCGCGCGCGGTCATCTTCTCGATCAGCGCCTGAGCGGTGGGCACCAGATCATGCTCGCACAGCGATTTGCCGACGTTCTTGCCGACCGCCTTGAGGAAGGTGTTGGCGATGCCGCCGCCGACCACCAGTTGATCGACCTTCTCGGACAGGCTCTCCAGCACGGTCAGTTTGGTCGAGACCTTGGAGCCGCCGACGATGGCGACCATCGGCCGGGCCGGCTTGGCCAACGCCTTGGTCAGCGCATCGAGTTCCTCGGTCAGCAGGATGCCGGCGCAGGCCACCGGTGCGAACTTGGCGACGCCGTGCGTGGAGGCTTCGGCGCGATGCGCGGTGCCGAAGGCGTCCATGACGAAGATGTCGCACAGCGCGGCGTATTTCTTCGCCGTCTCTTCGACATTCTTCTTTTCGCCCTTGTTGACCCGGCAGTTTTCCAGCAGCACCACCTCACCGTCGGCCACGTCAAAGCCGCCGTCGACCCAATCGCGGATCACCCGCACCGGCTTGCCCAGTTTGGCGGCCATCACCTCGGCCACCGGCTGGAGAGAGTCCTCCTCGGCGAATTGACCTTCGGTGGGTCGGCCCAGATGGGAGGTGACCATCACCTTGGCCCCGGCCTTCATCGCGTGTTCGATGGTGGGCATCGAGGCGGTGATGCGGGCGTCGGACGTGACTTTGCCGTTCTTGACGGGCACGTTCAGGTCGGCGCGGATAAACACTCGCTTGCCGGCGAGGTCGAGCTCGGTCATACGCTTGAAATTCATGATCTTTCATTCCTCCAAGTAAAACCCCCGTCCGGCTTGGCGCGGGGCCAGGACGGCGGGGGCGGATGGTTTCAACTCAGCAAGGCATCGCCACTCGGTGGCGACCGCTTACTTGGCCATGACGCGGACCATATCCAGAACCTTGCAGGAGTAACCCCACTCGTTGTCGTACCAGGCCACGACCTTGACGAAGGTGTCGTCCAGGGCGATGCCGGCGTCGGCGTCGAAGGTGGAGGTGCAGCTCTCGCCCCGGAAATCGGTGGCGACCACTTTGTCCTCGGTATAGCCCAGCACGCCCTTCATCGGCCCTTCGGAGGCGGCCTTCATCGCGGCGCAGATTTCCTTATAGGTCGCGGGCTTGCTCAATTCCACGGTCAGGTCGACCACCGATACATCGGAGGTGGGGACGCGGAAGGCCATGCCGGTGAGCTTCTTGTTCAACTCGGGGATGACCACGCCCACCGCCTTGGCGGCACCGGTCGAGGAGGGAATGATGTTTTCCAAAATGCCGCGCCCGCCGCGCCAATCCTTGTTGGAAGGGCCATCGACGGTCTTCTGGGTGGCGGTGGCGGCGTGGACGGTGGTCATCAGGCCCCGCTTGATGCCCCAGGTGTCGTTCAACACCTTGGCGACCGGCGCCAGGCAGTTGGTGGTGCAGGAGGCGTTGGAGATGATGGTCTGGCCGGCGTAGGTGCTGTCGTTCACCCCGAACACGAACATCGGGGTGTCATCCTTGCTGGGCGCGCTCTGGATGACCTTCTTGGCACCGGCGGTGATGTGCTTCTGGCAGGTGTCCTTGGTCAGGAACAGGCCGGTGGACTCGACGACGATATCCGCGCCCACTTCGTTCCACTTCAACTCAGCGGGATCCTTGACGGCGGTCAGACGAATCTTTTTGCCGTTCACCACCAGGGTGTTGCCATCGACGGAGACTTCGCCCTTGAAGCGGCCATGCACCGAGTCGTACATCAGCATATAGGCCAGATAGTCGGGCTCGAGCAGGTCGTTGATGCCCACGACCTCGATGTCCGGGAAATCCTTCACCGCGGCGCGAAACACCATGCGGCCGATGCGGCCAAACCCGTTAATGCCAACTTTGATAGCCATGCGTTCCTCCATTCAGAGTGGTTTCAGCAAAAGACGGGCGGGCGACGTCGCCCGCCCAACACGATATTAAGTGTAGACCGGATTCATGAAAAAGCCGCATCGCCCTGGAACAGCGCTTCCACGGCGGCGATGACTCGTTCGGGGGTAAAACCGAAATGCTGGAAGATGATTTCCGGCGGACCGCACTCGCCGAAGCGGTCGATGCCGATCACCGTACCTTGCGCGCCGGCGTACTTATACCAGGGCGCGGTCACGCCGGCTTCGACCACGACGCGCCGGGTCACCGCCGCCGGCAACACCGACTCGCGCCAGGCCGCATCCTGCGCGTCGAACACGTCCACCGAGGGCATGGAGACCACGCGCACCCGCCGGCCCTGCCCGTTCAACTGTTTGGCCGCCTCGACCGCCAACTGGATTTCGGAGCCGGTGGCGATGATGATCGCTTCCGGATCGCTCCCGCAATCCAGCAGCACGTAGCCGCCCATGGCGATGGCCCGCACCTGTTCGGGAGTCCGGTCCTGATGCGGCAGTTTCTGGCGGGTGAACACCAGGCAGGTCGGTCCGTTGGTCCGCTCCAGCGCCACTTTCCAGGCGACGGCGGTTTCCGTGGTATCGCAGGTCCGCCAGACCGAGAGATCGGGAATAATCCGCAGGCTGGCGACGTGTTCGATCGGCTGGTGGGTCGGGCCGTCGCCGCCCACCCCGATGGAGTCGTGAGTCAGCACGAACATGCAGCGCAGCTTCATCAACGCCGCCATGCGAATCGCGCTGCGGCCGTAGTCGGCGAACATCAGGAACGTGCCGCCGAACGGTACGTAGCCGCCGTGCAGCGCCAGCCCGTTCATGATGGCGTTCATCGCGAATTCGCGCGCGCCGTAATAGATCAGGTTGCCGTCGGGGTGTTCGAAATCGACCGGCCGACACCCGACCCAGGGGATGCCGGTGGACTCGGTGAGATCGGCGGAACCGCCGACCAGGCTGGGGAAGTGCGGGCCGTAGACTTCCAGCGCCCGTTGCGAGCCGACCCGGGTGGCGAGGTCCTCCCGCCGCGCCTGGGTGGCGTGAATGAAATTCCAGGCCAGTTCCTCCCAGTCCGCGGGGAAGCCGCAGGCCAGCCGCTGTTCCAGCTCCGCCGCCGCCGTCGGATACTCGGCCCGATAGCGGACGAACAAGGCATTCCAGTCGTTTTCCCAAGCGGCGCCCTTGGCGCGGGCATCGAAAGCGCGGTAGATCTCGGCGGGGATGACAAACGGTTCGTGGCGCCAGCCGATCTGCTCGCGGGTCGCGGCGATTTCCGCCGCGCCCAACGGCGCGCCGTGGGACTTCTCGCTGCCGCCCTTGCCCGGCGAACCCCAAGCGATGGTGGTCTTGCAGCCGATCAAAGTCGGGCGGTCGGTGCGGGCGCGCGCCTGTTCGAGCGCCTGATGCACCGCATCGGCGTCGTGGCCGTCGACGTTCGGAATCACGTGCCAGCCCAAGCCTTCGAACCGCTTGACGATATCTTCGTTGAACCAGCCGCGCACCGGGCCGTCGATGGAGATCCCGTTGTCGTCGTACAGACCAATCAGCTTGCCCAGCCCCCAGGAGCCCGCCAGCGAGCAGGCTTCGTAGGAGATGCCTTCCATCAGGCAACCGTCGCCGAGAATGACATAGGTGTAATGATCGACGATGGGAAACCCGGGCCGGTTGAAACGGGTCGCCAGCGCCCGTTCGGCCAACGCCATGCCCACGCCGTTGGCCAAACCCTGACCCAACGGACCGGTGGTGGTTTCCACGCCTGGGGTCAGGCCGTACTCGGGATGGCCCGGCGTGCGCGTACCCAGTTGCCGGAAATTGCGCAGATCGTCGAGGGTCAGTTCGTAACCGCTCAAGTGCAGCAGGGAATACAGCAACATCGAGCCGTGGCCGTTGGACAGAATCAGCCGGTCACGATTCAACCATTGGGGATTGGCGGGGTTATGACGCAGAAAATCGTTCCACAGCACGGCGCCAAAATCGGCCATCCCCATCGGCGCGCCGGGGTGGCCGGACTCGGCCCGCTGCACGGCGTCCATGCTGAGGGCGCGAATGGCGTTGGCCAGATCCCGACGTGAGGGGGTGACGATTTCCCGGAGGGGGGGGGCGGAAGCGGCCGGCGATACGGGGATCGCGTCCGCTATTTGACGGGCAGCCAGTTCGCTACGCAAGGGCATCAACATCTCTCTCCTACAACACTCGACGACAACGGAAAAATCCAGGAAAAAAACCGGGCGGAACTTCGGTGACCATCCGTCGGGACGCATCACCGCCCGACCACGCACGTCGCTCTTGCTGGGACGTTTACCGGAGAGATCACGAGGGATGTCCGGTCGCGCCAAAACCCCCTTTGGGAATCGGTTCGGCCGAAAAATAGCCGGGATTATAGGAAAAATCCCGGAGTACGCCAATCAATTATTACGGCGCGGACTCCAGCGGCCGCCGGTCCTTGCGGGATGCCCGTCTCCGGACTCGTGCGGGGGCGTTTTTGCCCCGCTTCCGTGCCATAATGACAGGCCGCGCCAAACCCCGCTCGCAGAAGAAGAACGCTCTTGCCCACCGAACCGCGCACTCCGCCCGTCGCTCCGCCACGCTGGTCGTCCCGACCCCAACCGCGCGATTATTCCGCCGGCCTGGCGGCGTGGCTGTTCGACGCCGGCTCGTTGACCCGGCGCTTGCGGCGAGTTTGCCCGTGCCGGTTCCAGGTGCGGGTACTGCGTCAGGGCCGGATGCGCCCCACTCGTGATGAAGCGCGCGTCCTGACGTTGCGGCCGGATGCCTGGACCTGGGTCCGCGAGGTCCAGTTGCTGTGCGGCGACCGGCCGTGGGTGTTCGCCCGAACCCTGATCCCGGCCCCGACCTTGAACGGTCGGGGCCGCCGGCTGACCCGACTCGGTTCTCGCCCCCTGGGTGAGGTGTTGTTCGCCGATCCCGGCGTTCGGCGCGGCCCGGTCGAAATCGCCCGCATCGCGGCCGGCCAGGCCTTGCACCACCGGGCTTTCACCGGATTTAGCGAACCGCCGGACGCCATCTGGGGACGCCGCTCGGTATTCCGCATCGACGGCCATCCGCTGCTGGTTTGCGAGATTTTCCTGCCCGACTTGCCCATATTCCCCGCCGGCGACCGACCGGAGTCACTTTCACCATGACTATTTCGATCACGCCATGAACATCGAACATTGTGAAGACCGCCTGCGCGAATACGCCCTGCTGATGCGCTTGCACCGTCCCATCGGTATTTATCTGCTGCTGTGGCCGACCCTGTGGGCGCTGTGGCTGGCCGGGAACGGCCAGCCGCCGAGCGGCGTGGTGCTGGTGTTCGTGCTGGGCGTGGTGCTGATGCGCTCGGCCGGCTGCGTCATCAACGATTTTGCCGACCGTCATGTCGATCCGCACGTCGCCCGCACCCGCGACCGGCCGCTGGCCGCCGGCCGCGTCAGTCCCGCCGAAGCCATCGGCCTGGCGGTCGGGCTGTGCCTGCTGGCCTTCGCCCTGGTGCTGACCCAGAATACCCTGACCGTGCAACTGGCGTTCGTCGGCTTGGCGCTGGCGGTCAGCTATCCTTTTATGAAGCGCTTCCATCCCCTGCCCCAGGTCCATCTCGGCGCGGCCTTCGGCTGGGCGATTCCCATGGCCTACGCGGCGGTGACCGGCGAACTGCCGCTGGTCTGCTGGTTGCTGTTTCTCGGCAACGTGCTCTGGTCGGTGGTCTACGATACCCAGTACGCGATGGTGGACCGGGAGGACGATCGGCGGATCGGCGTCAAGTCCACCGCGATCCTGTTCGGCGAGCGGGACAAGCGCATCATCGGCTACCTGCAACTGGCGCTGCTGGCCCTGCTCGTGGTGATCGGCCTGTTGACCGCCCGCGGCGGGTTGTTTTATTTGGGTTTGTTCGCGGCGGCCTGGTTCGCGCTGTATCAGCAGTATCTGATCCGCGACCGTCAGCCCGAGGAGTGCTTCAAGGCGTTTCTCAACAATCACGGCTTCGGGCTGGCGGTGTTCTGCGGGCTGCTGCTGGATTATTTGCCGGCGGGATTGCCCTGATTTCCGCGCTCCCCTCGCGCGTTCGCGGGCCGGGGGATTTCCAACCGAGGAGATAAATCATGTTGATCGTCCAGGTGTTCGTTCGCGTCAAACCGGAGTGCGTCGAGGCTTTCAAAGCCGCGTCGCTGGACAACGCCCGCCACAGCATCCGGGAGCCGGGCATCGCCCGGTTCGACGTTATCCAGCAGAGCGACGACCCGACCCGCTTCGTGCTGGTCGAGGTTTATCGCACGGTCGAGGCCACCGTCCAGCACAAGGAAACCGCCCATTACGCCCGCTGGCGCGACGCCGTGGCCGACATGATGGCGGAACCGCGCTCCAGCGTGAAATACGTAAACCTGTTTCCCACCGATCCGGGCTGGGACTATCCGACGGGTTTTCCGATCGAATGACGGGCGACCAGCGGCGAGCGGGTGTTCGTGAATGGTGGTTGAGGAACTGGAACTACGCACGCCGCATCTGCGGTTGACGGCGCGCGCCTGGGGGCCGGCGGACGGCGTCCCGGTGTTGGCGCTGCACGGCTGGCTGGACAACGCCGCCAGTTTTGACGCCCTGGCGCCGCGGTTGCCCGAGACGCGGTTGGTGGCGCTGGATCTGCCGGGCCACGGCGGTTCCGAACCCCGACCGCCGGGCGTCCATTATCACTTCGTGGACTTCATCCCCGATGTGGTCGCCGCCGCCGACGCCCTCGGCTGGACCCGATTCGCCCTGCTCGGCCATTCGCTGGGAGGCGGCATTGCCAGCTTCACCGCGGCCGTCCTGCCGGAGCGGGTGACGCGCCTGGCGACGATCGAGGGCCTGGGGCCGCCGACCAGCAACCCGGACGACGGCCCATCCCATCTGCGCAAGGCCATCGTCCAGATGGACGCCCTGCCGCGCAAGCGGGCGCCGGTCTATCCGAGCGCGGAGGCGGCGATTGAGGCCCGCCGCGAGGCCAGCGGCCTGTCGTGGCGGGCGGCGGCGATTCTGGTCGGACGCGGTCTCCAACCGGTCGAGGGCGGCTACGGCTGGCGCACCGATCCCCGCCTGCGCTTCGTCTCGCCG
>REEE01000351.1 GCA_007695245.1 Candidatus Competibacteraceae bacterium
CGAGGCCTTCCTCGGCGGCCCAGTCCAGCGCGCCGGGATGGCGGGAGATAAAGAGAGTGGTCATGGCTTCCATATTCAGTCAGGGCAGCAAGCGCTCGAACAGATCATCAAGCAAGTCTCGCAACTGCTCGGCACTGGCCAGCGTCTTCTGGATTTCCGCCTGTGGCGACGCATTGCCGTGCGCCAGGTGATTGCGGAGGTCGCGCAGCAGACAATAGCGTTGATACTCGTCACCGCGCGGACGGAGGGTTTTGTTCCGGGTTTCATACTCCTTCTTGACAGTTTCCCGCTGCGTCCAGTGATCGGGGTTGGTCATGCCCTGTTGCTGCATCAGCCGGGTGATGAACGCCTCGAAGCCCAACAGCGCGGCTCGCAGAAAATCGCCGTGTTTGAGATAAAGCCGCGCCAGCGCCTGTTGCCGCAGATAAAGCCGATCCTCCCGATACCACGATAGCCGGGCGTACAAGGTCGGCGCGAACAAGGAACCGATGCCGGTCAGGGGTTGCCGATCCAACAGGGCGTCCAGTTCGCGCAGTTTGCTGCGGGCTTGGCCGGGTCGCGTGGTGCGCTCGTAAAACGCCGATTCCTGTAGTAATCCCGCCGCAGCCGGCGACTCTTCCTGTATCAGGGGTGCGAACACGCCATAATCGCCGTCCTTGTCGAAGGATTGCACCGCGCCGGTCCAATCGGCGATGTCCAGCAAACCTTGCAGGTTCATGACCGGCGTCAGACCCTCGCGGGTCATGTCGAGCGCGCCATAGTAGAGGCCGCGAACTTCGACGCTCTTCACCCGGCGCAGATACAGCGCGCTCATCTGCGCCAGCATCGGCAAATGTCGCAGGCCGTGCGTCACGTCCAGCGTCACCGCATCGCCCTCGGCGATGTCCGAAGCCATCCGCTGCAAAATCTCCACCTGTTCCCCGGTGTCGCGGCCGTATGGAATCAGGCGCAAACCGACGGGGAGTCCGAGTCGCTCGCTCACCACGGCAGTCAGCCGATCCAGTTCCGCTTGCGTGGTTCGATCGGCATCGGCGGATTCCGTCAGCGCCAGCAACGCTTCATCGTGTTCCTGACCGAGCCCCAACGAGAACAGCAGCACGTCCCACATGCTGCCGGTGGTGCCCAGAATCAGCAACCGATCCGGTCCGATCCGCCGCGCGAGACCGAGACCGAAAAACTCGGTGGTTTGCCGCGGGCCAGCGCCGAATTCGTAGGTGGCACGGCGATAGCGTTTGCTCCGGTCGGGGTTGCCACGACCGAGAAAGGAGATGAGGGTGTGGGTCATGGCGTGGCGCTCCAACCCGGTTCTGCAAGGAACTTGCGGCGCAAAAGGGCCACTTGCGCCGACTCCTCATTCGGCCGGCGGCCGCCCCGGCAACTGCGGCGGTACCTCCTTGATCCGCAAACCGGCGGTTTCTTGCAGCAACACCGGCAGCAGGCGCGCGTTCACCCAATCCATCGTTTTGCGCCAGTCGCTTTCAACCACCGGCTGGAAGCCGTGCGCCAGAATCGATTGATTGCGCATTCGCAGCCAATCGAGCAGCGCGTTGCGTTCGGCGCGGAAGAACGCGCCCGCCGGGCTGTCCGGCTGATGGTGGGCCAGCAGTTCCCAGGCCGCCATTAAACCGACCTGGATCCGGCCCTTGTCGTTGGGCGCGAGCGCCATGCCCGGCGGGACCCGGTCCGGCGGCACGTCGCCGGTGTCGAGGCCGCAGCGACCCCGCAACAGCCATTGCGCCGACCATTCCAGCAGTCGATAAACCCGCGCCGCCGCGTCGTCGTAGCGACCTTGCGCCGCCCGGCGTTCGGCGTTGCGCCACAGGTCGAGCAACCGCGCCGGCTCCTGACCCTCGTCCGGGGCGGTCAGACGCTTGAGCGCCAGCAATAAGGCCGACCAGTTCGCGCCGATCCGGGGCCGGTACGGTTCCAGCAGGTCCAGCGCCGCGCCGTGCTCGAACCGGTCCCAGGCGTCCAACCCCCGACTCAGGTCGCGCAGCAGCGCCAGACGCGCCGCCAGCGTCCGGTCGCGCGGGCGGGGGAGCGCGGCCAGCCCCTGATACGCTTCCGCGTAGGCGAAGCGGTGCCAGGCGGCCACATACGGCCGCATCGCCCGCTCCAGGCGCACCCGTTCGACGTTGGCCTGGGTCACCGCCTCCATGCCGGAGCGGACCTTGATCAGATCGGCGCGCGAGCCGGTCACCAGTTGCAGTTCCACCCCGTCGCTCTCCAGCGCGGCGCTGACCAGGCCGGCGGTCATGGTCTTGGTGCCGCCGGTGTAATCGGCCAGCAGGCGCGCGCCGGGAAAGCGCTGGCCGAGGTTTTGGATCGCGGCGCGCAGGAGGCGGAATACTTCGTCCAGATCGTCGGCCGGGACATGCACGACCTCGTACTGGTCTTCACGTAATCCGGCCTGGGTGGGAATGTTGGGCAACGTCGGTTTTTCATCGCTCGGACGGGCCTTGATGCACGAGCCCGGGCCGACGATCTGCACGTCCGAACCGGGGCGGTTGGTCGCCGGGTCCCGGTCGGTGCAGATGAAGCAGGTGAAATCCGGCGTGGTTTGCCGCAGGGCGGTCAGGATCGGTTCGTGCGAGCCGCCGACGGTGCAGAGCAGGAGGATGGGGGGCGTATCGATCATGCCGTACCCTCCCGCAATTGCTGGATTTTGGCCTTGCGTTCCTGCTTTTTCTTGCCGCTGCCCCAATCCAGATAGCCGTAGATCGCCTCGGCCAGTTTCGCCAATTCCTCGCGTTCCGCCGCCGGCCAGGGCAAGCCTTCCTTGAGCAAGGCATTCAGCCGGTTGGCGAGCCGGCCGCCGGGCTCCTTGCGGTTGGCTGCCCGATCTTCGTCGAGCCAACATTGCAGTTCGCGAATGGCTCGCTGCTCCGGTGAGAGAGCGGCTTCGGTGGCCGCGGCCACCCGCTGGGCCTGTTCCTCGGCCTGCCGCCGGGCTTGCGCTTCCGCCCGCTGGCGCATCCGCTCTCGCTCGCGTTCGATCCAGGCTGAGTATTCAGTGGGTAATCCGGTTAGGATTTTCTGTGTTTCCGACCAGTCTGGCGGTTCCGATTCCGCCGGATGCAGTTCCACCAGCAACCACCCAAACGGCAGCATTCCCGTTCGGTCCTGAGTGTCGCTGGCGGCCAGCCACCAACTGGTTCCTGTCGGGCGGTATTCAAAGCGCTGCTTGCCCGTCTCCACATCCTTGCCCAGCAAAATTTTGATATTTCGCATCCCGTTCAGCGTGACCGATTCCGCGCCGCTATGCCGGCCTACCCGCAACAGGAACGCTTCGTTCCGATCCAGCCGCTGGCCGGCCGAACCCTCCAATAGTTCGCGGATCGAGGTTGCCCAACCGGCGTCCAGATAGTCGCGCTCCCGCATCTGCTGGAGTTCCATTTCCAGCTGCGGACGGTAGAAGCGATTGCAGGCGGCGGCAATCTCCGAGACGCTCCAGCGCAAATCCGCCGCCGGCAAACGGTTGCGACCGTCAGTGACGCCTTCCAGCCGCTGCACGGTCAGGCGTCCGGCGAACACCCGAAAACGGGCGGCGGGCACGCATTCCAGCAGCCGATACAGCCCTCGTTGTTCGGCCTGGCTCTGCATCGAACCCTCGCCCGGCTTCGGCGGCTTGCGGCGGCGATTGACGGCGAAACGCAACTCACTGCCCACCCCATCGCCATCCTGGAACAGCACATCCCCCAGTTGCACCAGCCGCATCGGATCTTGCTCGAACTCCCTGTACTGGAACAGACGTCTTTGTAGCCGGCGATTGGCTTCTTCCTTGCCCTTTTGCGCCAGTAACCCTTCATCCTCCAGCAGGGGCTGACCGGCGTTGATCCCATCCAGTAGCGCGGTACGCATCGCGCCTTTCAAACTGCTGCCCGGCAGCACGGGAACACCGTTGACCGGATTGAAAAACGTGCGCTCGATTTCCAGCCGGTTCAAGAGGCGCGCGCCGTCGCCTTCCACCTGCACGGTCTTGCCGACCCGCTACTGCTAGAACCCGACCAATTTGGGTCCAACCGGCACCCGCCGGCTGGCGGTGGGGATCAGGCTTTGCCGGCGGTGATAGAAGAACGCTTGAACCTGTTGCAACATCCGGTCGTTGGCCGGGCTGCTGACGATTTTCAACAACTGGTCCCGATCCTGATCGGTCAACGCCGCCAGCGCCGCGCCCGGCTCGAATTCATACAGCGTATCGTCCTCGATGACGTAGCGGGTCGGGTCGTAGTCCTCGCCGCAGCCGACGTGAACCGGCGATAGCGTGGAAACCAACAGCCGCCGGGATTCCAGAAAGTTCATGCTTGCTCCTCCTCGTCGGGCAGGTGGACGCCGATCGCGGGCGCGTAACCCTGGTGGACGGTGGCGGGAATGGCGCGGGACAGGCGGCCGTCGCCGCCCAGGCCCCGACCCACGTAGCCGGTTTCCACATACCGGCCCGGTTTCAGCACCGCGCCGGCGGCGGCCAGCAACACCGGGGTCTTGAACGGCTGGCCGCTGTGCACGGCCTGATCGCCGTGCCGGCCAAAGCGGGTGAACGGTTGATAGCGGCTGGCATGCGGCAGAAAATCACAACCCTGCGGCGCGCAGGGCGCCAGGGTCAGATAGGCGTTGGCGGCGGCTTGCGCGGGCGGGCAGGCGGCGGCGCTTTCCTCCACCGAGAACTTGCCCAGCCCGATACTGGCATCGCGGCCGAAGCCGGTCGCGCCGATACTCTCAAACCCTTCTAGCAACTCCATCGCGCTCAACCGGGCCGGGTCGAACACGACGAGAAGATCCAGCGTCAGGCCCGGCGCGAACCCGATTTGCAACATCGTATACGGCGCGAATCCGCCCTCGCCGGTCGTGCCGGTCAACCGGTTGATGCTGTTGTGCGGCTGCGGCCAGCTTTCCCGCAGGCTGAAATCGGGATGGCCGGTCACTTCCCGATCGGAACGGGCCGCGTTCAGCCAGCTCCGCACCGGCTGGCGCAGCGCGCTGTGGGGAATCCAGTTCCGCTGTTTCAGCCGCTTGCGGTCGGCGTCCGCCGGTTGCTCGAACCAACTCAGCGGCAGCGCCGGCCGGGGCAGATAGCCGGCGGGCAGTGCGTCGGCGACCACCGCGAACGGCCGGTTTTCCAGATAGCCATCGAGCAGTTCCCGCAACCGCGCCTCGCCCGCTTGATGGCGAAGTGCCCAGCACAACTGGCCGAACAGGGTGTCGCCGAGCGGGGGCGTGCCGAACGGCGAGAGCGGGTGAATCCGCAACGTGATCGTGTCCATGACGGCGCTCCAGGTGGGGATGCTCAGGGCTGGGTCTGTTCCAGCCGCTCTTGCAGGCTGTCCCCGTCGCGCGCGAGGTTGCGGAAACGCAACTTACCGTAGCCGCGCGAGCCGGAGCCGCCCAGCCCGCCCAGTTCCAGCAGGCGCAGCCCGGCCAGCACGGCATCCAACAGGTCTTCGTCGTCGTGGACTTTGAGGGTCAGTTGGAAGTCGAACACCGCGGTTGCCGGTACCCGCTCGGTGTTGCGCGGATGCTCGGCCACGCCGCGAATGCGGTCGATCATGTTTTCCATCTTGGTTTCGGTCAGCAGCAGGTTCTTGTCGCGCATGGCGGTTACCCAGTCGCGGGCGAGCGCGCAATCCCAGAACGCCAGCCGGGTCGGGCCGATTTCCGCCACCAGCCTTTGATCCTGGTTGCTGCCTTCAGGCGCACCGCCGAACAGCTTGAGTATGGTTTTGCCCTGATCGACTTGGTCGTTGGCCAGCCGGCCGATGTGCCCGAAGCCGAGCGGTTTGCCGTCGGTGAACGCGACCACGCCGGCCCGCCATTCCAGCAGGCTGCGCATCTTGCCCTTGAGGCTGGAGCCGGGAATGTAGGGTTCCTGGGTGATGGGATTCTTGATCACCGGGTTGTCGGTGCCGCCGATGTGCATTTCGGTGTTGCCGCTGCCGATGTGCAGGCCGCTCAGCAACTCGATTTCAGCGGTGATCTTGGCGATGCGGGTCAGTTTCATGTCGGACCTCCCTGGTTATTTGTCGGACGGACGCAGTTCTTTGTAGAAACCCAGAAACGCTTCGAAAAACAGCTTGCAGAGACGCAAGGTATCCGGGTCTTTGACCTGCTTGAGGAGATCGCCGATCAGCTTGACGAAGTTGGCGTCCACCAACTTGCGCCCCTTGGCGTAGGCGGCCTTGGCGTTGAGCATGAAAATGAAGGGCAGGCATTCGGTAAAGCGCTTGGTCTTCTCAGCATCTTGATTGACCTTGGTTTCCCACAGGCAAAGCTCGTCGTAGAACTTGCGGATCTGGCTGGGTTTGTTGGCGTTGCGATTCTCGGCGATGGTTTCCGCCACCTGCCGGGCCACGCCGTTGAACAAATCGGCGTCCAGTGGCGCGAACACGATCTTGCCGGTCGCGATGGTGAGTTCGTCTCGGTTGCGGTAATCACCGCCGGGGCTACCACGCGAATCGCGAGGCGTGGAACCTCGGGTGGTAACGGTCGCGGAGGTGGTGCGCGAATTTCCACGGTGTTGGTCTTGCATGGTGCGGTTCTCCCTTCAATCCCGTTGTTGGTAAAGGTGCGCGAAAAGGGCAATCCGGTAGGCGCCGGCGTAACGCTCGATGCCGCCGGCGATGATGGCGGCGATTTCCTGTTGCCAGCGACGGCGAGCGGCTTCATCCAGGCCTTTCTGCCGTTCCAGTAGCCGGCGGGTGCGATAGGCGAAGCGGGAATGCCACAGCGCGTTCTCGGGGTTGATCTCCCGTTGACCGCGTTGCCCGGTACGACCGGAACGCAGGTTTTCGGCCATGTCGCTTAGGTGCAGCAATCCGTACAGGTAACCGGTGCTCAGTTTCAAGTCGCGGGCCAAACCCTCCAGGGCATCGCGGGATTGGAGCAAGCGGGTGAAGGCGTTCCAACCGACGGTCTGGCCAAAGCAGCAAACGGCGTTCTTGGGCACCGAGGCCAAGGTGGGGTCAAGGTCGTGGCCCTTGGCCTGTTCCAGCGCGTCCTCGGCCAGTTCGCCCAGCGCCCGGACCGGCAAACCCGGTTTGGTCATCGCTAGCCCCGCTGAGAACGTGATGCCGGGATTGCCGGCCACGTACCGATGAAACTCGTCCCGCATCCGCGCCGCCAACTGGATTTGTGAATGCCACGGCCCGATCAGAAAGAAATCATCGCCGCCGGCGAACACCGTGTAGGTATTGCGAAACTCGGGCTGACTCTGACACAACGCCGGCAGGTAAACGGCAAAAAAAGCGTTGAGTTGCCGGGACATCGCCGCCATGCGGGCGAAAGTCGGCTCGCTCAACCCACGCTGGAAAATCGCACCCAGGTTATCCACATCACCCTTGAAGGTCATCAAGGCTGCCACCCCGACCCAGCGTTGCCGCTCGTCCACCCACCGATCCTCGCAAGCTAGATGGTTGAGGGTCTTCGGCTCACCGGGATGTGGGTCGAAATCGGCCACGTCCCGAAGCCCGTTGTACTTGTCGCTCTCCCAGGCGTTCTCGCTCTCGAAGCGGGGGATGTGGCCGTTGATGGCCCGGCGGGCGCAGCCGTTCCACAGTGGTTGTTCCAGGGCTTCCGGCATCGAAATATCCCAGCAGCGCCGCAGGTTGCCGGCGCGCGCTTCCGGGCCGAACCAGCCGGTCTCAGCGGCTTCGGCGGTAAAGCTGATGTGGTAGCCGAAGATCGGCGTCGCCAGGGACTTCAGCGCCTTGTCGGTCGGGGGGACGCAGCTGACCAGCAGCCGGTCGCGATGGGTGATGTATTGCCCGATCGCCATCTGATCGGCGGCCAGCGCGCTGACCCAGACGCCCTCCGCGATCTGCCGGGTGGCCGGGGAGCGCCCATCCACCTGACAGGGACCGTGGGCGCTGAAAGCGTCCAGATAGCCGGCGAACAATGGCGCGGGCGGTTGTGGACCGCACAGGTCGAAACGCCGCAGCTTGATGTCCTCCAGCCGCTGGAACAGCCGCTTGATCAAATCCGCGAACGGGCGCTGGCCGCCGGCCCCTTTCAGGAAGTCGTTGCAGCCGGCCGGCTCCCAGGCCAAACCGATCCCCGATTGCCCCCAGGCGTGCGTCAGAAACCAGGCATCCAGCTCCCGTTGCACCGCAACCAGTCCTTCAACGGTCTCCGGGGTGTTCGGGGCGACGATCAGAAATTTGCCGGCGGCGTTGATGATCTGGCTGGTTCCCGGCAGGTCGAGCGCTTCCAGCACCCGCAGCGCCGCGCATTCGCTCAGCAGCGAAACATAGAACGAGCGGCCGCGCAGCAACTTGGCGGCGCGCTTTTGCGTCTCGCCGCCGGTGGCGAAGATGAAATCCTGAATGCCGAAGCAGTCACCCTGAATCAACAGGAATTTCTGTTCATTCCAGTCGG
>REEE01000352.1 GCA_007695245.1 Candidatus Competibacteraceae bacterium
CCTTACCGCCCTTCTATCACGCTTGCCCCGTGATGAGGAACTGATAGGTGTTAAGGTCGTTAACCCTCCACCGCCATCCACCCCCAACGTTCCGCGATGAACACCTCGTGCGGCGTGAAGCGGGCTTTGTAAGCCATTTTTTCGCAGCGTTCGACCCAGTAGCCCAGATAGACCCAATGCAATCCCAGCCGCCGTGCCTCGTCGATCTGCCAGAGAATAGCGTGGGTACCCAAGCCGCGCTCGTCATGGAGGGGGTCGAAAAAGGTGTAAACCGCCGAAAATCCCTCCTCCAGGCGATCCACCACCGCCACCGCCAGTAATTCCCGGTCGCGACGGAACTCGCACAACCAGGTCGGACACCAGCGCGAGGTCACGAACGCCCAATAATTTTCCGGACTGGCCGGGTCCATGCCGCCGCCGGCGTGCCGGGCTTGAATGTAACGGGCGAACAATTCGAAATGCTCGTCCAGAAACTCCGCTTCCAAAACCCGGACCTGTAAATCCTGATTGCGCGCCCAGACCCGCCGCTGCCCGCGATTCGGGCGGAACCGTTCCACCGGGATGCGCAGCGAGCGACAGGCCGCGCAGCCCCGACAATGCGGTCGGTAGACGTGGTCGCCGCTGCGCCGAAAGCCGAGCGCCGCCAGGCGACTGTAGAGCCGGTCGTCGGTGACGGTGGGATCGGCGACCAGATTGCGCGCCCAGTGATTCGGCAGGTAGCTGCACGCATACTCGGTGGTCAAGAACATCCGCAGGTCGTACAGCGAATCGCGGGGATTGCTCATGGCGGCGCGGTCCGGGTGGCGGGCTCGGCGATCAGGTCGGCATCCAACCGCCAGGGGCCGACGGGACCTGGCAGGGCGCAGTAGCGTTCCAGCAATTGCAGGAAGGTGGCGCGCGGAATATCCGCCGCGCCCAGGCTGGTGAGGTGCGGGGTGCGGACCTGGCAGTCGATGACCGCGAAACCCCAGCGGCGCAGTTGCGCGGTCAAGTGAACCAGCGCCACCTTGGAGGCGTCGCTCATCCGACAAAACATCGACTCACCGAAAAAGACCCGGCCCACCGCCACCCCGTACAATCCACCCACCAGTTCGCCCTGATGCCAGACTTCGATGGAGTGGGCGTGGCCGAGTCGGTGCAGGCGGTTGTAGGCCCGATTCATCTCCGGGGTGATCCAGGTGCCCGGTTCCAAGTCGCGGGGCGCGGCGCAGGCGGCGATGACCGCCGTGAAGTCGGCGTCGGCGGTGACGGCGAACAGTCCTCGGCGCAGAGTTTTGCGCAGGCTGCGCGAAATTTTGAGCGCTTCCGGAAGCAGCACCAGCCGCGGGTCCGGCGACCACCACAGGATCGGCTGACCGGGCGAGTACCAGGGGAAAATACCCAGCCGGTAGGCGCGCAGCAGGCGGCGCGGGCTCAGGTTGCCGCCGACGGCCAGCAGCCCGTCGGGCTCGGTCAGCGCGCGGTCCGGATGGGGGAAAGGCTGGCCGTCGTCACGCGGGTCCAGCCACGGCAGGCGCATCGGGGGTTACCTCGTTTCGATAGGGCGAATGCCGCAACAGATCTCGGGCATACTCGCGCACCGCTGGCGTTTCCCGCTCCAGGAAATCGGCGATGGCGCGGCGAAACTCGGGATGGGCGATCCAGTGGGCCGAGTGGGTGAGAGTCGGTAAAAACCCTCGATAAATCTTGTGTTCGCCCTGCGCGCCCGGCTCGAAGCGCTGCAAGCCGTTCTGGATGCAATAGTCCAAGCCCTGATAATAGCAGGCTTCAAAATGCAGGCTGTCGTAATCGGCCCGACAGCCCCAGTGGCGGCCGTAGAGCGTGGTGGTGCCGCGGAAACTGATGGCGCCGGCGATCTCATGACCCTGAGCGAACGCCAGCGCCAGCACCAGCCGCTCGTCCAGGGTCTCGGCGATCTCCAGAAAAAAGGGCAGAGTCAGGGTGGGTGCGCCACCGAGCCGCTGGAAGGTGGAACGGTAGAATTCATGCACCGTATGCCATTGCGCCTCGCTGACTTCCCGGCCGCTCAGGATACGCAGCTCCAGCCCGGCCTCGCGCACCAGCCGGCGTTCGCGATTGATGTTTTTCCGCCGCTTGGCGGTGAGGGCGTCGAGAAAATCCTGGAAATCCCGATAGCCGCGATTTTGCCAGTGGAACTGGCAGCCGAGTCGGGACAGAAAGCCCTGGGCCGCGAAATGCGGCGTTTCGACGGCCGTCGGAAACAGCCAGTGAACTGATGAGAGCTGATGGCGGCGGCTTTCCTCCAACACGTAGTCGATGATCGCTTGGGCCGTCGCGTTGGGGTCGGGCGATCCCGGCGCCAGCAGCAGCCGAGGACTGGTGGCCGGGGTGTAGGGGATGGCACCGACCAGTTTGGGGTAGTAGGGCAGGCCCTGGCGCCGGTAGGCTTCGGCCCAGCCCCAGTCGAACACGAATTCGCCGTAGGAGTTGAATTTCAGATACAGCGGCGCCGCGCCCAGCAACTGGCCCGCTTCGTCCCGGCAGACGACATGCCACGGCAGCCAGCCGGTGCGTTCGCCGACGCAGTGATGGCGTTCCAGGGCGCTGAGGAACTCGTGACTGAGAAAGGGGTTCTGGTCGGGGACGAGGGCGTTCCACTCGGCGGCGGGGAGGGCGCTCAGGGTGTCGAGGCGGTGGATGCGCATGATGGATGGATCGGTGATGGCGGTCGAGCGGGACCATTTGGGCGGGGAGTCGCAGCCATTGGAACTTGAAACGGCGGGTCGGTTCGCCGGTCATTCGCGCTACCCTTCACCTGATGCCTTTGGAATGGGACAATGATGATTGATTGATCTCATGCCGACAGAACTTTCGCTAATCAGTCCCCTCCGCGATGGTCGCGAGCGGGGAGGGTCGGCGAGGGGAGCGAACGGTTAACTCACCACAGGACTGAATTTTGGCGCAGGCACGTCGAATCAAGACCGAGCCCTCCGTGGTTCGGATCAACCTCCTCCGTTTCGCGCAGGGGATTCTGCGAGAGATCGGTTTCTGGCTGTCGGTTGTCATCGCGCTGGGCATGAGCGGCGCGTTGGCGACTTTTAGCCCCGCGGACCCAGCGTGGACCCAGACCGCCAGCGTGAGCCAATATCACAATCTCGGCGGCGCGGTCGGTGCCTGGTTTGCCGACGTGACGCTGTATTTCCTGGGCTATGCCGGTTATCTGCTGCCGCTGGGATTGGTGTTTTGCGGTTGGCGGTTGTTCAAACGCGGCGCGCTGCTGGAACTGGACGCCGAGATCGTGGTGTTGCGGGTGCTGGGATTCGCGGTGACCCTGGCCAGCGCCTGCGGGCTGGCGGCGTTGCATCTGCGCGTGTTTCCCGGAACCGTGCCCGGCGAGGGTACGGCGGGCGGGCTGATCGGCGTGCATGTCAGTCAGTTTTTAACCGATGCATTTGGGTTCGCCGGTGGCAATACGTTCATGGCCGCGTTGTTGCTGGCCAGCGTGACCTTGACGACTGGTTTTTCCTGGTTGCGGTTCCTCGACTGGATCGGTGCGGCGGTGCTGAAGGCAGTGGACTGGCTCGGCAATCTGTTGTTGGCGCCGCTGCGCTGGGATCGTCGGGACGACGTTAAAACGCCGCCGCCGCCGGCGGATTCGGTCGAGGATACCACCGTGGCACCGACGGCGGCGTCCGCACCGCTCGCACCGCCTGAAACCTCGCGCCCGAAACCCAACCGCCTGGCGGCTTTGGCGCGGCGGTCGGGAACCGCGGCGGGCAGCGTCGCGGTCGCGCTCGGCGTCAGGACGGCGCAATGGTGGCGCGCGCGCCGGGCCGGCGCGGACTCGCGGATTCCCGCCGTCGAGCCGGATGCCGGCACCGGCATCCCGCCGCCGGCATCCGCCGCCGAACCCTCGTCGGTGGCCGAACCCGACTTCTCCACCGGCCGCAAGTCGCCGCGCATCGAACCGGTGCTGGACTGGATGTCCACCACCGGTGCTACAGATCACGCGAGCGTTCACCCCGTCTCCGCCACCCCTTCCTACGTCGGGGAGGAGGAACCTGGCAACCCTTGGTCCCACCCAACCTCTTACCCTCCGGCGGGAGAGAATCGGAGCGGTCGGAGCGGAATGAGTCAGGCATGGCCGGTTTCGGACCTGACTTTGGTGCCGACGTCGCCGGCCGCGCCCATTTTACCGGTGACGCCGGTAACACCGGTGGCACCAGCGGCCCCCAACGTCGCGCGTCGCGACGATAAGGCGTTGGGTGGCGATGAAGAGGAGGAGATGGCGGCCTTCGAGCCGGAAGCCGGGCTGGAGTCGCGCTGGGATGCGCCGGCGCGACCGGCATCGTTCGCGCCGGCCGAAGCGGTCATGGTGCGGCGAGTCGCGCCCCCGGCGCCGGTCGCGCCGTATCCATTACCCTCTCTGGATCTGCTCGACCGACCGCCGGCGCGCACCGCCGGCTATTCCGAGGAAACGCTGGAGATCCTGTCGCGGCGGGTGGAAGCCTTGCTCAAGAGCTTCGGCATCGCGGCGCGGGTGGTGGCGGTGGAGCCGGGACCGGTGATCACTCGCTTCGAGATCGAGCCGGCCCCAGGGGTCAAGGTCAACCAGATCACCAATCTGGCCAAGGATCTGGCGCGCGGTCTGTCGGTGTTGAGCGTGCGGGTGGTGGAGATCATTCCCGGCAAGTCGGTGGTCGGCCTGGAGATTCCCAACCAGCACCGCGAGATCGTCTACCTGCGCGAGGTGTTGGAGGCCGCGATCTACGAACAGGCCGCATCGCCCCTGACCCTCGCGCTGGGCAAGGACATCGGCGGTAATCCGGTGATTGCCAATCTAGGGAAAATGCCGCATCTGCTGGTGGCGGGCACGACCGGTTCCGGCAAGTCGGTGGCCATCAACGCCATGCTGCTCAGCCTGTTGTACAAAGCGCCGCCGCACGAGGTCCGGCTGATTCTGGTGGACCCGAAGATGCTGGAACTGTCGATTTACGAAGACATTCCGCATTTATTAACCCCGGTCGTGACAGACATGAAGGAAGCGGCCAACGCGCTGCGCTGGTGCGTGGGGGAGATGGAGCGCCGCTACCGGCTGATGGCGGCGCTCAAGGTGCGCAACATCGCCGGGTTCAACCGCAAGGTGCTCGACGCGCTGGCCGTCGGCCAGGGCTTGACCGATCCGTTCTGGCGGCCGGGCGGCGGCGGCGCGCCGGGAGAAATCCCGCTGTTGCAACCGCTGCCGTTCATCGTGGTGGTGATCGACGAGTTGGCCGACCTGATGATGGTGGTCGGTAAAAAAGTGGAGGAGCTGATCGCCCGGTTGGCGCAGAAGGCGCGCGCCGCCGGCATCCATCTGATCCTGGCCACCCAGCGGCCGTCGGTGGACGTGATCACCGGCCTGATTAAGGCCAATATCCCGACCCGGATCGCCTTCCAGGTGTCGGCGCGGGTGGATTCCCGGACCATTCTCGATCAGATGGGCGCGGATCAACTGTTGGGGCATGGCGACATGCTCTATCTGCCGCCGGGCAGCGGGCTGCCGCAACGGGTGCATGGCGCGTTCGTGGACGATCACGAGGTCAATCGGGTGGTCGAGTATCTGCGGCGGACCGGCGCGCCGGATTATGTCGACGACGTGCTGGTCGAGCCGTGCGAGGAGAGCGAGGGCAACGGCGACGGCGAGGGCAACGGCAACGGCAACGGCCGCAACGGGGAAAGCGACCCCTTGTACGACGAGGCGGTGCGCATCGTTACGGAATCACGCCGCGTTTCGGTGTCCGGGGTGCAGCGTCGGTTGCGGATCGGTTTCAACCGGGCGGCGCGGCTGGTCGAGGAGATGGAGGCGGCGGGCGTGGTCGGTCCGTTGCAGTCCAACGGCAGCCGCGAGGTGCTGGCACCGCCGCCTCCCTAAGCCGAACGCCCCCAACCGCGTACCCGGCTTTTTTAAGCCGGTTATCTGGGCCTGAAGGCGTCCAGGTTGTCGTCTTTAAAGGACAGGATGGCGTCCAGGTAAAACCAATCCTCAAGCCTGCTGCCATCGGAATCGATGCGTCCTCTTTTGTATAAGGGTTGCCCGTGCTCCGCGCGGATCGCCTCGGCGGAAACGCCGAGGTTTAAATTCGCCGTCCTGTTGGGGGTGGCGGATGCGTCCGCCGCGTCCTGGCTAAATCGGGCGGCGCAACCCGACGAAATGATGACCGCAAGGCCAATGGCTAAAACTCCAGGCATGTTCATCGAGCGGGACTCCTTGGTTGAAGGGAGTTGGCGGTTTGGTTAAATTTTTGAAATTTCTCAGATATGGCAACGTTAACGTCCAATTTTACCTGGATTTTGCCGCACAACACTCCTCTCAACAAGCGATCTTTTTGCCAGAGGTCCGAAGGGCCTGGAATTCTGGGTGGCGCAACTGGCCGGCGGCCAGCCCCGCCCCGAGGTCATGACCTTCTTCCTCCACTCCCCGGAGTTTCTGAGCTTCATGCGGAATCTGGGGGGCAGAGGAGCGGCTACGGTTCGAGACCGGCCTGCTTGAGTCGGGCGAGCAGTTGTGCGACCTGCCGCTCGGCGGCGATGCGTGCCTGGCGCTCCTGCTCCGCCCGCCGTTCCGCTGCCTCCCGGGCCTGTTCCTCGACCTGGGCCTCCCGGAATTCCTGGCCCTGGTAGTACACCCGCACCTTGCGGCCTTCGGTCCAGGCGCTCGGTTCCAGGACTTCGAGTTCCAGACCCGGAATCGCTCGGCTGCGGTAGCGGCGGTCGGCGGGCAGCGCCACCACGTGATAGGCACCGGCCGGCGCGTCGTACTGATGCCAGACCACCGAGCGGGGATCGTCTGGTTCCGGGAACAGCAGGACGAACTCCGGGACGCTGTGAAACGCATTGTGGTCGCGCATCCACACCGTGTCCTTGTGCAGCTTCGCCGGTTGGGAGGTGGTCACCACTTCCAGCACCCAGAGCAAATCCTTCGCAGTCAGAGCCTGAATGCTGGGATTGCTGGTCAGGGCGTAGTCGGGATAGAGCGCGGTTTGCCGGTCTTGCTCGGGAATCCAGTACCAGATCGGATAGTCGCTCACCCCGCGCAGCCTGGCGCGCGCAGCCACGCGATCCAGTAGCGCGCCCACGGTGTAGATCGTCTTGCGGTGGGCGTCGGACTGGGCCATGGCGAATTCTTCATCGTAATAAGGGATGCCATCCATCGATTCCGGACGGTGGGGGAGCGGCAGGAGCCGCGCCAACCACGCCTCCCGCTCCGGGGGCGGCGGAGATTGCGGTTTGGACATCGCGCGTGCGGTCATGGGGAACTCCTAATTACATTGGGTAAACCCCCGGCTCTGCCGGGGTGACAGTAGCCGTTTGACAGTTCCGGGAGTCCACCAGGAGACTCCACGTCGTGAGCCGCCAAAGCACACGATGAAGGAGAATCCTGATGGACAGACCAGCAAGCCTAAGCCACGCCACCTGGGTGTGCAAATATCATGTGGTGTTGATCCCGAAGGGTCGTCGCCGGACGCTCTACGCGCAGCTGAGACGACACTGGGGCGAAGTGTTTCATCACCTGGCCCGGCAGAAGGAGAGCACGATTGAGGAAGGCCATTGGCTGTCGGATCATGTCCATATGTTGATCGCGATCCCGCCGAAGTATGCGGTATCGCCGGTGAATGCGCCGATGAACCGGTTCTAGCAGAATTTCGGTGACACACCAATCACCGCCCACCGCGTGTGATAGCCTCCTGTTAAATCTACAAACCACCGCGCCCGGTACGAGGCCATCTGGAACATGAAGAAGGCGGGCAACACGGTTTGCGGCCGGCACCCGCCCGAGCGTCCGCGGGAAAACAGGAGTAGAATGCCCCCACATGGGATAGGTTTTCAGGTCCGGAGGATGGGGCGAACGCTTAGGGTAGAAGAAGGTCGGGTAAAAATTCCTCTCCGCCCGCTTGCCAGTCGATGATCCAGACGGTGGCAAAATGACGCCATTGATCTATATTGGCTCTATCGAAATCCCGCCAAATAACGGAGGTGGCTATGCAGACCCAGATCGGGAAACGACTCACCACACGGATCACCGACCACGCCCAGGAAAAATTGCAGATGGCCGCTGACCTGGTTGGGGCGACGCTAAACCAGTTTATTGTCCAGGCGGCCCTGGAAAAGGCCGATCAAGTCATCGAAAGTGAGACCGCGATGATCCTGACTCGCCGGGAATCGCTGCGGGTGTTGGAATTGATCGAGAATCCACCGCCGCCTAACGCAAAATTCCTGCAAGCGCACGACCGTTATCAGAGGATCAAGGCCGATGCGGGTTTTGTCACTGAGCAACCACCATGACCGAAAGGGATTTGATTGTGGCGATGCGGCGCTTGATGGTTGGT
>REEE01000356.1 GCA_007695245.1 Candidatus Competibacteraceae bacterium
TGGAAGCCAAATCCATGATCATAAAAATCAAATAGTTAGTTTTTATACAGTCTCTCAATCGAACGGCAACGCGACCCGCGCCGGAAAATCCGGCGCCAGCGCGCTGGCCGTCAGTGGGGCGTGGTGGGGGTAGAACCGCACAGGGGGGTATCGGCTTCTGGAAAATGCCGCGCGGTCACTGTTCCCACAAGCCACGCAACCAGAAAATTCCGGGGCTTGGCGAGAAACTCGATGGTGATCTCGTAGTGATTCACGACTGCCCTTCCAATTCCAACAGCAGCCAACCGAAGGGCAGCGCCATACTCGCCCCGTCGGTGTCGGAGCGACAACGACACAAGGTCCGGCTGGAGCCTTCCGTGATGGATCGACGAGCCTGGACATTCCAGCCTTGGCGCAGGTGGTCCACCGATAGCGATTCAAAGTGGCTGAACCGCCCGACGCGCAGCAGCAAGCCACGCTCTTGAATGCTCTTGGCCACCAACACCTTGTCGGGATTGATTTTGATCAGGCCCCGCGCGCCGAAAATGGCCTCCGGCGGCCGGGCGTCGGCGAAGAAGCGGCGCCGTTCGGCCAGAATGCGCCCGGCGTAAAAGCGGATGCAGGCCCGCCGGATCGTCTCGAAATCCAGTCGCCGCCCCACCTTGACCCGCGCATCCCCAGCGGCCCGTTCGTCCAGTTCCAATTCCACCACGAACCCGCCATCCTCGATGCCGTCCCCTCGACTCAAGAGCCGCTCGAAGTGCATCTGAATCCCCCGGGTGTCTTCCTGGCCGTCGCGCTTGACCGGCCAGACCTTGTCCACCCGCGTGCGGTCGGCCGGCAGTTCGGCGTCGGCCACCTTGACCAGTCGGAACGGGTCTTCCTGCAACTGGCGGAACTCGAAGTTCAACGCCTCGGTTTCCAATGTCTTCCAGGCGTTACGGCGCGTGTTGGCCTGATCCACCAGAGGCTGGACGCGGGGCTGGATGCCCGGCAGATGCTTTTCGGTGTAGTGGTTGACCACCGCCGTGCGAATCGCGCCTTTAATGCTCGAACCCGGCAGATAGGGTCGGCCGGTCAGCGGGTTGCGCACGAAGCCCCGCACGGCGCGCTGGCGCACCACCGGATCGAGGGGGTTGCCCACGGCTTTGCGCAAGTCGGCTTTCGATTCCGCCCCGATTTGAATCCGGCAGCGCTGATGCCGGGGTTCCACGCTCTTGCGCAGGAGTTCCTGGGCGGCCTGAAAGTCGTTGCGATCCAGCCGTTCCTCCAGTTGCCGCCGGGTTTCCGGCTTCATCTCACGCAACGTTGCGGCCCGATTGAACTGGATCAGGTGATCGCCCTCGATCAGATAGTCCTCGGGAGCCAAGGTGTTGCCGTCGCCGACGTGAATCGGGGTCAGCGGCGTAGCGCGGAAGCGATACACGGTCATGGGAAAGCTCCTCAAACGGCGGTGAACGGCAGGCAGAGATGCCAGGCGTTCTGGCGGATTTCCGGATGATGGGGATGCACGCCGGCCAGCAGCGAACCGAACGGTCCGGCGTCGGCGGGACTGAAGGTCGCACCCGGTCGGGTCAGCAACAGCGGATGCTTGAACGGCGAGCGCTCCCCGCCGGCGTACAACCCGCCCAGCTTGCCGTAGTGGGTGTGCAGCTTGTAAAACGGCGCGGCCATGTTGGCGGTCACCACGCCGTGCGACAGGCTCAACCGACGGTTGCCGTCGCAGGCGAACAGGCGCGGGTCCGCCGGCTCCACGGTCGCGGTCAATCGACCCCGCCCCAGATTGGCGTCGCGGCCAAAGCCGAACTCGCCGACCGTGTCGAAGAGCGCCCGTAACTCTTCGCTGGGGATCTCGCCCACCGCGTACACGTCCAGTTCCGCCGCTTCGTCCCGCCGCCATTCCTCGTCCATGAAGTACAGCCCGCCCGTTTCCGGCGTCGTGCCGGTCGTGCGGTCGATGGTGTTGTGAGCCTGCCTCACGGCCAGGGATAGCGGCCGAGGCCGTCGGCGCGGTCGGGCGCGGTCGGCCCGCTCCCGTTCCGCCGCCCTCTGGCGCAACCGAGCCAGCAACCCGGCTTCGCCCATGCCGGCGCGCAGTCCCAGAAAATCCGCCACCGGAATGAAGGCGGTCTTGCGCAGCTGCTTGTCCTGTTGCAGACGCTGCAGGAACACCTGGCGCGATTCACCCGCCGCCGGTTCCGGGCGGTCGCCGGGTTGGAGCAGCGGTCGCGGCAACCGATCGTGCGGCAGGGCGTCGGAGAGCAGCAGCGGCGCTTCCGGCAGCGCCGCCAGCCAGGCCACCAGCGCCGCCTCGCCCTCGCGCAGTCGCTTGGCCCAGCACAGATGGCCGAACAGCGTGCCGGAATGCAGCGGCGTGGCCAGCGGCCCGTGCAGGCGCAGGCGAATCCGATGAGCGGACATGGTCAGACTCCCGCCAGCGCCGCCGGTCGATCGGGGTCGAGACGGACGATGGCGTCGAAGTCGGCCTGCACGTCCCGCTCGTCCACCTTGAGGTTTTCCACCCGCACCCGGCCGTAACCGCGCGAGCCGGAACCGCCCAGCGCATCCCGCTCCAGCAGTTTCAGTCCTTCCAGCACCCGGTTCAGGCAGTTCCGATCGGTCTGGCCGCCGTCATCGTTCCAATCGAACACTTTAAAAACCATCTCCAGCGCGAAGCGTGCCCCGGCGGGTACTCGTTCGGTACGCCGCAGCCCGCCATCCTTGGCCTTGCCCTGGATGCGGTCGATGCCGACTTCCATCTTTTCCTCGGTGAACGCCAGGCCCTGTTCGCGGATGGAATCGGCCCAAGCCGGGTCCAGATAGGCGTCGCGCACCAGCAGCCGGGTGGGGCCGCCGCGCCATTGTTTGTGGGTGGTGCCGAAGGCGCGCAGGATCGGATCGTCAGCAGCGTACTGGCCGTTTTTATTGCTGCCCCACACGTTGCCGTCGTTCTCGACCCGGTTTAACGCCCATTCCAGCAACGAGCGGAGCTTGCCCTTGAGGCTGGAGCCGGGAATGTAGGGTTCCTGGGTGAAGGGCTGTTTGACCACGGGTAAATCCAGGCCGCCGATTTCGATGGCGTCCTTGCCCGCGCCGATGTGCAAGCCGCTACGCAGGCTCAGCGTGGCGGTGATGCGGTGGATGGAAAGAAGGCTGTGCGTCATGTCGTGATCTCCCGGCGCGATTACTTGTTCTCGCCATAGAACTTGTGAAAGGCCACCACGGCCTGAAAATGCTTGCAGAACGCCTCGAATTCACGGGCGTTGTTCGCCGCCGCCACATGATCGATGAAGAACTGCAACAACGGGCGGGGCATGGTTTTTTCGCTGCGTCCGTGGGCGTAAACCGCCTTGGCCTTGAGCATCTTGAAGTCGGCGCGCAGGTCGTTGAACGCGGCCTCCTTGTCGCGACCCCGGCGTTGTTCCGCCGCCAGCCGCTGGCGCAGGGTCAACACGTCGTCGTAAAAGCGCCGCAGTTGGGTGGTGGTGACCTGGCTCAGATTCTGAGCCAAATCCTCGGCCTGATCGTCCATCAATGCCGGAACCAGCGAACCATCCGGTTGGAAGTAGATGACGGGTCGCGGAGCCGGCAGACTCTTGGGCTCGGGCGGATGGCCGCCGAAGCCGCCGCCGGACCCACGTCCGCCCTGACCGCCGCGTTGGGGCTGATAAGGTTGTTGCGCCATTTTGGTATTCCCCCTTGGAAATTAACGATTGCGATAGAGAGCGATGCTGGCCGGGATGCGCGGCGAGACCCACTCCGCCTGCTTGCGAATGTCGGCATCCAGCCCCAACAGGCGGTTGAGCAGGGTCATCACCGTTTTCTTTTCGGGATCGGGAATCCCCCGGCTGTCGCGGATGTTGCGCGCCAGGTGGTAAGCCCAGCGCGCCCGCCAGTCGGCATGCGCCAGGCTGAGGTTGCCCTGTTCGTCCGGCTGTTCGGCGCGGCGGCGTTCCTCGGCGAAGTGCAGCACCTTGTAAACCTGCGCCGTGTTCAGCCAGCCGGCCCGCAGCCATTCGTTCAGAGTCTCCGCCTGCCGCAGCAGCGCGGGCCAGTCCTCCCAGCGCACCGGTTGTTCGTCCAGCAGACCCACCCGATCCCGTCCGGCATCCTTGGCCTGCTCCAGTCGTTCCTCCGCTTCCCAGACCGTGCGGTTGAGCGGCTGGTTGGCCTTGCACAGCGCCAGCCCGGCGGACAGGGTGATATTGGGATTGCCGCCCACGTAGCGGCGGAACTGTTCCCGCAGATCGGTCGCCAGGGCGATCGTCTGGCGCCACGGTCCGATCAGCAGGAGATCATCGCCGCCCGCGTAAACGGTGTAGGTGTGCGGGTGGTCTCGGCGCAGCCGCTCTTGCAGGTAGCCGGTGAAAAACAGGTCCAGCATCCGCGACAGGGAGGCGTAGCGGCTGAGGGTGGCACGGTCCTTTTTGGGATCATGCGGGTCGCGCAACCCAAAACCGAACAGAAACCCCAGCCGGTCCACATCCGCCTTCAGCACCGCCAGAAACGGCTTGCCCAGCGGCGAACCGTCGCGATCCAGCTCCAGCGCATCCTGGGCCAGATGTTCGAAGGTTTTCAGTTCGCCCGCCGTCACCTCCCGCGCCTCATCGCTCAAACGGGCGTAGAGCGGATGACGGGTTTCCCCTTCGCTCAGGCGCGGGACGTAGGCGGCCACGAAGCGCAGCGGCCACGGCCCGGCGGGCGTATCCCGCTCGCCCCGGTACAAGCGGAATCCGCCCAACAGTCCGATGGCGGAACGCGGCGGTTCTTCGTGCAGGGTCAGCCAGAGCCGGCCCGGCAGTTCCACCGCCCAGTCGCCAGATCGTGGCCGCGAGTTTTGCCAGCTGACCGCGCCCACCTTGGGCAACCAGCCGCCGACCCGATGTTCGTCGTGGCACACCTCGCAGCGGCGGGCGTCGCCGTCCTGCTGCCGGGCCGGGCGCTTGCCGCAGGCGGTGCATTCCGCCTGTTCGTAGCTCACCGCCCAAATCCCGGTTGGGCAGTGCCGCAAGGCTTGCATCTTGGCGATATCCAGCGCCCGATTCAGCGCCGCCTGCACCGTGAAAAACCGGTTGGCTTGCAGGCCGTGCCCGCCGAAGGGTGGCGACAGCGCCAGGTTCAACGCCAGTTCGCCCAGGTAGCGTTCGCCCAGCCAGCCATCGAGTTCCGCTTGCAGGGCGGCGACTTTTTCCCGGACCTCCGGCAGCGCCGGCAGCAGCAAAACGAAACGCCCGCCGGCGTTCTGAATCAGGTTGAACGCGGGTAAATTAAATTCACGGCGGCAGCGCAGCGCGGCGGCCTCGACGGTCATCCCGAGCAGGAAGGAGCGGGCGCGGAGGATCTTGTTGACGCCCTTGACCTGCTGGTTGGCCAGCAGGAACAGGGTATGTTGAATCCCGGACAGGTCGCCGGCCAGCAGGTGAAACTTTTCCGTCGCGCGGTCGCGAATCGCCCGTTCGTCGCCGAGCGTGCCGTTGGCTTCATGCCAGCGATGCAGGCAGGCGGCGATGGCGGCGACGGTGCGGTTGTGGTCGTGCAGTGATACGTCGGGTACATCCACCGTGGACGAGGGGATGGCGAAGGTAAAACGCTCGGACAACGACAGCAGTCCCTCGCAAAACAACTCAATGTTGTCCAGCCCGCACAGTTCCTTGAACTCCGCCGTGAAACGGTTCCACAGGTCAAGATAAGCCTTTTGATAGTCGTCGATCCCGTTCCTTGGCTCCGGCAACAAGCGTTCGTCGGGGATCAGTTCCGCCAGCGGTTGCTGGCACGGCGGCGGATCGCCCAACCCCAGATTCACCGAGCCGAAGATGCTCCGCAGCGGGGTTTTGATGAAGGCATCCCAGCCTTTGTATTCGGCCTCGGCTTCCGCCGCTTCGTAGTCGCGCGGCTTGCGGTCCATGCCGGAGGAAAGCCGGTCGGCTTCCGCCGCCAGCCAGCCCAACGCCCCGTTGGCGTCCGGCGAATGGTGGAACACCGCCATGTCGCGCACCCGGTCGCGGCTGATGCCGGGCGGGAAATGCAAGCCTTCCTGTTCCATCCAGTGAAAGAACGCTTCGGTCCAGAGCACGTGCTTGTGGGTGTAGCCGCCGCGTCCGTCCGGCGGTAGGATCACCGACTCCCGCGCCCGAGGTTGCGGGTCCATGTGGCGCACCGCGCCATGGGCGCGCTGCATGAACTTGCCGATGTCCTGGAAAAATCCACCGAAGGCGGTTTCCAGTGGATGGGGTGGTTCCGTCATGGCGATGCTTCCCGATCGAGTGGTTCGAATGGAAAAGTATGGGGAGTCAGGCGGGTCGCTGTCCGTCCCGGCCGGCTTGCCGGCTCATGCGTCCTCCAAACCGGCGAAGCGAATCCGGCGCGGGTCCAGCCGCAGGGCGTAGCGCGAGCGGGGACGCCGGCCGTCGCCCTGAATGAGATACGGCCGCGCGCCGGGCAGACCGAGCGCCTTGACCAGTTCCCGCTTCAGCTTGCTGGTGCGCTGCTCGAAGTACTGCTGCAAATACTCCGGGACCTCCGTATCCAGCGCCTTGGCGGCGCGTTCGAACTCGCCGGACAGCGCGTCGCCCGAGCGACGGTATTCCGCCAGGAAGCCGTCAACCCAGGCGTCCGTCCAGTGCAGCGGCGGCAAGCCCGCCAGCGCCCGCCGGGCGAACCAGGCCAGCCAGGCGAAGCCGATCGGGGTCAGCCGCAGCGTGGTTTCGCCGCAGCGCGCCCGGCAGGTCGCGGCGTCCAGCGTCAGAGAAGGCGCGGCCAGATTGCGCTGGGCCTGGCGCACCACCTCGCTGAAGCTCGCCCCCTCGCGCAGCAGCGCCTCCTGCAAGCCGTCGCGCAGGCGCACGAAGGGAATGTCGGCCAGCATCACCGTGGCGGCGCTGGCGTCCAGCGGGCGCTGGTCGGGACCGTTGCTGAAAATCACCCGAGGCACGGGGCGGGATAGAAGAAATTCGGGTTGGACTCGAACGGGCTGGACACCAGGACGTGGGACAGCCGGTCCTGCGGGCGGCCGAACAGCGACAGGGCGTAACCGAGATAGAAGCCCATGGTCTTGCGCCCGCCGGCGATCGAGGCGTGAACGGCGCACTCCGGATCGGCGGTCAGCGCGCGCACCTGATGGGTGATGGCGTCGGCGATGGCTTCGTTGTCCTCCGGGGTGCGGATGTCGGCGAGCAAGCGCCCGTCGGCGGCGCGCAAGATGTGCGGGGAATCGAGCGTGAAACGGATCTCCGGCAGGCCGTAGTCCCGGCGCAGCCGGTGGAACCAGCCGGGCTCGTCGCTCAGCAAGGTCAGCCGCGCCCGTTCCGCGCCCTCGGCGGTGGTCAGCAGACGGATTTCGGTGGGGACGAAGCGCGGTTCGCCCGGCACCGTCAGGGCGTACAGAGTCTCGGTGACGATCTGCGGCGACAGACCGGCCGCGCAGAGCAGGAGGCGCTGGGGATACTTTTCCGGACTCATGACAGGGTTTTCCTTTCAGCATAGAGCAGACCGCGCCACAGTAAACCGGGAGCGACAAAAAAACCGCTCCGGCAAGCTTGCCGGTTCAGTCCCGCGCCAGCCGGTAACCGCCCAACCCCATCACCGCGCCCTTGCCGGCGTGGGTCCATTGCCCGAGCCACAAATACGGCCAGAACGGCTCCAGCCCGGCGCCGTCCAGATCGATGGCCCCGACCAGGCCGCCCATCGGCACCGTGGCGTGCTGGCGGGAGGAATAGCGGCTCCAGTCGCGCCAGCGCAGCCGCGCCGCCGCCAGCGGCACGGCGTCCGCCGCCCGCGCCAGGGCGGCGAAGTCGGCGACCAGCGGCGTCTCGGTATGGAAGGCGACCAGCAGCGAGATCCGCCGCAGCAGGCTGCCGAACAGGTGGGTGAAGCGCAACGCCTCCGGGGTGACGCGGTCGTTGGCCACCGCCAGCCGCAACGGCGTCTCGACGACCAGGGTGACTCGATCCGGGACCGGCGGCGGTTCGGGAAGCCGGGGCGGCGCGGGCGTCAGCGGCCCCTCGGGTTCGTGGATGCGGGTCCAGCCCTGGTCCGTCTCCTGATCCACCGCCGCCAGCCCCAGCCGGCCCCGGTCGGCGCCCAGCCCGCGTTCGGCCGCCTGGCCGAGGGCGTGAATCACATAGGCCAGATACCGATTCCCGTGGCCGAACAGGCTCAGGTCGAGCGTGGTTTCCTCGCCCGCCGCCAGCGGTCGGCGGGTGTCGGCGGGCGGGCGCAGCAGGAAGGGATGCGGGGCCGCCGGGTATTTGCGCAGCAGGGCCACCGCCGGGTCGGGCGGGGTCTCGAACAGGTAGGGGTAGGCGCAGGATCGGTACAGCAGGCACGGCGGACAGGCCGGTTCGCGG
>REEE01000361.1 GCA_007695245.1 Candidatus Competibacteraceae bacterium
TGGGGATCTGGAGCGGTTGCGCGCGGCGATTCTGGCGACGCGCCCCGCTTGACCGGTTAGGCCATTGCCTAATGATGGCTTCGGCATGGTCGACGAGCCCGGCTAAGCGCTGGCCTCCAGATCCAGCCGATGATGCAAGCGCCGCCGCGACCGTTCCTGCCGAGCCGCTTCCTCGTCGATATCGCGCAAGGTGGTTTCGACGAAAGCGAGATGGACGTGCGCCGCCTGGCGGGCCGCTTCCGGATTGCGTTCCATAATCGCGTTCAGAATGGCTTGATGCTGGGCATGGACCATCACGTAACTGCTTTCACGGGTGTAGAGCCGCTCCAGCGAACGGCAGATATGGCTCAACAGCAAATTGAACAGACCGCGCATGACGTGGATCAACGCCACGTTGTGCGAGGCGTCAGCGATGGCGAGGTGGAAATTGGCGTCCACCACGGCGTCGCTTTGCGGCGCATGCTCGCCGTGTTGAATCTCCTCCAGTTCGGCGAAGCGGCGGCGCAAAATTTCCCGGTCGGCTTCGGTGGCGCGGAGCGCGGCGAAGTAGGCCGCGACTTCTTCCAGGGCATGGCGCAGTTCGAGCACGTCGAAGGTCGCCTTGGGATGGTTTCTCAGCAACTCCACCAAGGGGTCGGTGAGGGCCGGCGCGATGATGTCCACGATATGATGCCGCCCCCCCCGCGCGCTGCGTAACAACCCTTTCGATTTCAGCGTCGTGATCGCCTCGCGCAGCGAGGGGCGGGAGACGTTTAACTCCTGAGCGAGTTCGCGTTCTGGGGCCAGGCGCTCGCCCGGCTTCAGCACGCCATCCAGGATCAGTTGCTCGATCTGGTTGACGATGGCATCCGCGACTTTGGGAGGGTTAATCGTTTCGAATTGCATGATCTTCATCTCGGATTTGAACTCAATATCACTGCTGCGTCACTGCTATTGTGCCATGCAGCATCCCGTTTGGCGCTGGAAATCGCTGACCCATGTCCGTGGGCGGCTCATTATTTTTTGGTCTGACCATATTACCAAAGGATTGCAAGCCACAAAACCCACTGCTATGCTTTGGTCAGACCAGCTTACCAAAAGATTGGTTTAAGACAAAACCAGTGACAGATCTGGCAACCATAAGCCAGGAGCGCGCCACACCGCCGCGGGGTCTGAACCCCGGCGCATGGCGCGACATCCATCACCGTCATCGGAGGCTAGCCAACCGCCATGTCCACCCGTCCTGAAAAGGTGTACTTCTTCGGTACCTGTTTGATCGATCTCTGTTATCCCCAGGCGGGAATGGCCGGCATCGATCTGCTCCAGCAGCAAGGCATCGAGGTCGTCTTTCCGCAAAAACAATCCTGCTGCGGCCAACCGGCCTACAACGCCGGATTCCCCGAAGAAACCAAAAAAGTCGCCCGCCAGCAGCTTAAGGCCTTTCCCAAGGACTATCCCATCGTGGTCCCTTCCGGGTCCTGCGGCGGGATGCTGAAACACCACTACCCCCGGCTGTTCGCCGACGAACCCGAAGCCGCCGAGGCGCAACGCTTCGCCGGTCGCGTTTATGAACTGACCGAATTCCTGGTGACGGTGCTCGACGTGAAACTTGAAGATCGCGGCCCGCCGATCAAGGCCACCTGGCATTCGTCCTGCAGCGCGCTGCGCGAGATGGGCGTGATCGAGCATTCCAAGTCATTGATCCGCCAATTGCAGAACGTCGAGCTGATCGAGTTGCAGCGGGAGCGGGAATGCTGCGGGTTCGGCGGCACCTTCTCGGTCAAGCAACCCGACCTCTCCTCCGCAATGGTCGCCGACAAGGCGGCGGACATCGAACAAACCGGCGCCAGCGTGGTGCTCTCCGGTGATTGCGGCTGCCTGCTGAACATCGGGGGGGCGCTGGAATACCGCCAGATTCCCATTCCCGCCCGGCACATCGCCGACTTTATTTTGGAGCGCACCCATGGCTAGCACCACGGTCGTCGACTTCCCCAGCAATTTCATCAAGGCGCTCGGTAATCCCCAGTTGCGGCGCAATCTCCGCGCCGCCATGGACACCCTGGGCCTGCGGCGTCGGACCCTGTTCGCCGACCCGGCGTTCTTCGCGCAGCTCCGGGCGCGCGGCGACGCCATCCGCCAGCGGTCGCTGCGGAAACTCCCGCAACTGCTGGAGCAACTGGAGCGGAAATGCACCGAGAACGGCATTCAAGTGCATTGGGCCGAAACCACGACGGAGGCCAGTCAAATTTGCCTGGACCTCATCCAGCGCCATAACGCCACCCGCGTCATCAAGGGCAAATCGATGGTGTCGGAGGAAATGCACCTCAATCATGTCCTGGAAGAGCACGGCATCGAGGCGCTGGAAACCGATCTCGGCGAGTACATCATCCAACTGGATCACGAGACGCCGTCGCACATCATCGTCCCAGCCATCCACAAGAACCGCGACCAGATCGCCCACCTCTTCCACGAGAAAATTCCCGACACGCCCTACACCGAAGTCGTCGAGGAACTCAACGCCATCGCCCGCAAGGTGCTGCGCGAGAAATTCTTCGCCGGCGAGGTCGGGGTCAGCGGCGCGAATTTCGCGGTCGCCGAAACCGGCACTCTGTGCCTGGTGGAAAACGAGGGCAACGGCCGCATGTGTACCACCGCGCCGCCGGTGCATATCGTGGTCATGGGTCTGGAGAAAGTGGTGGAGCGCCTGGAGGACGTGCCGCCGCTGTTGCGCCTGCTCACCGGCTCCGCGACGGGTCAGTTGATCACCACTTACTTCAACATGATCACGTCGCCGCGCAAACCGGGTGAAAAGGACGGTCCCCGGGAAGTGCATCTGGTGCTGCTCGACAACGGCCGCTCCAAGATTCTGGCCGACCCGCAATTGCGGGAGACCCTCAAGTGCATCCGCTGCGGCGCGTGCCTGAACCATTGCCCGGTGTATACCCGGCTCGGTGGCCACGCTTACGGCTATGTCTACCCCGGTCCCATCGGGTCGATTCTGACCCCGCAAATCGAGGGTCTGGACCACGCTGGGGCCATGGCGTCCGCCTCCAGCCTGTGCGGAGCCTGCGAGGAAGTCTGTCCGGTCAAGATTCCCATCACCCACATCCTGCGCCGCCTGCGCAATGAGTCCTACAACAAGGTGGACTCGCCCAACGCCGTCAAGGGCCACGGGTACAAGAGCAACCTGGCGGAAAGCCTGACCTGGAAGGGCTGGGCCATGTCCAACGCCGCGCCTTGGGCGAACGCTTTAAACGCGAAGATGCTGGCTATGCTAGGTTCTCAGTTGACCAAACTGACCAAGGTGGAGCTGGTGAAAAACTGGAGTCAGGGGCGCACGTTGCCGCGCTTCGCCCCCAAGAGCCTGCACGTACTGGCCAAGGAGAAGGGGATTCCCCATGAGTGAAGTCGGTGAAGTCAGTCACGCCCGCGACCACATCCTAACTCGCCTGCGCGCAGCGGTGGCGCAGGTCGGTGAGTCTGCTCCGGAAGCCGGTGCGCTTCCACCTCTCGACTTCGACCGCGCCGAGCGAGTGGCGCGTTTGAAACGGCTGATGGAGGCGATGCACGCCGAGATCGTCGTCACCGACTCGACCGGTTGGGTCGCCGCGCTCAAAAACGTCTTGCGCCAGCGGACCTTGAACGGCCTGCTGTACGCTCCGGAAACCCCGCTCGGCGCAACGCTGGCGGCGGCCTGGGAAGACGATCTGCCCCCGCTGGTCGGCTATACCCAGGAGGTGGAGCAGTGCAAGGAACAACTGTTCGCCATCGACGCCGGCATCACCTCGACCAAGGGCGGCATCGCCGAAGTCGGGGCCTTGATCCTGTGGCCGGACGCCCACGAGCCCCGGCTGATGTCGCTGGCCCCGGCGGTCCATATCGCGGTGCTGGACGCCGACCGCATCCATAACTCCCTGGCCGAGGCCATGGCCCAGGAACGCTGGGCGGAGGGGATGCCGACCAACGCTCTGCTGATCTCCGGTCCGTCCAAAACCGCGGATATCGAGCTGGTGCTGACCTTTGGCGTCCACGGCCCCAAGGAATTGATCGTGCTGATTCTGGACGATCAACCGGCTCCGTCCGCGCCTTCCTGAAGTTCCACCCCGACCCATCTCTGGAATCCCTCTCCCGCCGATGGGAGAGGCCGGTGAGCGGTCACCCAAAAAAAGCAGCGCGCCGCATCGTCCGGCGCGCCCACCACCCAAAGAGGCTGAATCCCCCATGCTGTCGAAGGCCCACACCCAACTGCACCACGACCTGCAATCCTTTATCCCGGCATCGCGTCTGATCAGCGACCCGTTGCGCACCCTGGCCTACGGCACGGACGCCAGCCTGTACCGCCTGATTCCCCAGATGGTGGTGCGGGTGGAAGATGAAGACGAAATGCGGCGCATTCTGGCGCTGGCGCATACCCACGGGACGCCGGTGACCTTCCGCGCCGCCGGCACCAGCCTGTCCGGGCAGGCGGTCACCGACTCCGTGCTGTTGCAACTGGGCGACGGCTGGCGCGGCTGGCGCCTGGACGACGGCGCGGCGGCGATCAGCTTGCAACCGGGGATCATCGGCGGGCATGCCAACCGCTATCTGGCCCCCTATCAGCGCAAGATCGGCCCCGACCCGGCTTCGATCAATAGCTGCCAGATCGGCGGCATCGCCGCCAACAACGCCAGCGGCATGTGTTGCGGCACCGCCCAGAACAGCTATCAAACCTTGAAGAGCATGCGGGTGATGCTGGCCGACGGCGCGGTGCTGGACACCGGCGACCCGGACAGCCGCCAAGCCTTCAGCACCAGCCACGGCCCGTTGCTCGCCCAACTCGCCGAACTCGGCCAACGAACCCGCGCCGACGCGACGCTGGCGGACCGCATCCGCAACAAGTTCAAGATCAAGAACACCTGCGGCTACAGCCTCAACGCCCTGGTGGACTACGAAGACCCCTTCGAGATCTTGCAGCATCTGATGATCGGTTCCGAAGGCACGCTGGGGTTCATCGCCGAGATCACTTACCACACCGTCGAGGAGCATACCCACAAGGCGACGGCGCTGATCATTTTCCCCGACATCCAGACCGCCTGCGAAGCGGTGGTGACGCTGAAAAGCCAGCCGGTGGCAGCGGTGGAACTGATGGATCGCGCTTCGATCCGGTCGGTGGAGAACAAGGCGGGCATGCCGGCGTTCTTCAAGGACTTGCCGGAAACCGCCGCCGCCCTGCTGGTGGAAACTCGCGCCATGAATCCGGCGGCCCTGACCGCGCAGGTCGAGGTCATCACCGCCGCCCTCGTCACCCTGCCGACCCTGCACCCCTACCAGTTCACCGACCGGCCCGCGGAATTCACCCAACTGTGGGCGATTCGCCAGGGCCTGTTCCCGTCGGTCGGTTCGGCGCGGGCCACCGGCACCACGGTCATCATCGAGGATGTCGCGGTTCCCGTGCCCCAGTTGGCGGCGATGACCCTGGACCTGCAACGTCTGTTCGACCGGCACGGCTATACCGGCTCGATCATTTTCGGCCACGCGCTCGAAGGCAATCTGCATTTCGTCATTACCCCGGACTTCAGCAAGCCGGATCAGACCGAACGCTACAAAAACTTCATGGACGATGTCTGCGGCATGATCGTCCACCAGTACGATGGCTCGTTGAAGGCGGAGCACGGCACCGGCCGCAACATCGCGCCCTTCGTCGAACTGGAATGGGGCAAGCAAGCGTATCAATTGATGCGGGAGATCAAGGCGCTGTTCGATCCCCGCAATTTGCTGAATCCCGGCGTGATCCTCAACGACGATCCGGAGGCGCATCTCAAAAACATCAAGCCGATGGCCGCCGTCGATCCGCTGGTGGACAAGTGCATCGAATGCGGCTTTTGCGAGCCGAACTGTCCGTCCCGCGCCCTCACCCTGTCGCCGCGCCAGCGCATCGTCGGCCTGCGGGAAATCGCCCGCCTGCAAGCCGCCGGCGAGGACGCCAGTCAGTTGCAAGCCATTGAGGCGGCGTATCAATACCAGGGCATCGATACCTGCGCCGCCGACAGTCTGTGTTCCCTGACTTGTCCGGTCGGCATCAACACCGGCGCGATGATGCTCAAAGTGCGCAGCCAGCGGCGCGGCCCCACCGCGCACAAGGTCGGCGACTGGGTGGCGAAGCATTTCGCCGGCGTGACCGCCACGACCCGCTTCAATCTGGCGACCGCCAACCTGTCGCACAAGATTCTCGGCAGCCGGTTGCAGGGGGGGTTGACCGGCGGTCTGCGCAAGCTGTCCGGGAACCGGTTGCCGCTGTGGAATCCCTATATGCCGACCGCGGGCGCGATGCCGAAACCGCAAGTCAACGCCGGGGCCGACCGACCGCGCGTGGTTTATTTCCCCAGTTGCGCCAGCCGCACCATGGGGCCGGCCCAAGGCGACCCCGAGCAGGACGCGCTGCCGGTGAAAACCGCCGCCCTGTTGCGCAAGGCCGGATTCGAGGTGATCCTGCCCGAGAAGAGCGCCGCGCTGTGCTGCGGCCAGCCCCTGGAAAGCAAGGGCTTGCCGGAAGCGGCCGACGCCATGCGCCAAGAGGTCGAGCAAGCCCTGCGCGACGTCAGTCGCGATGGGCAAGATCCCATCGTGTTCGATACCAGCCCCTGCGCCTTCCGGCTCAAGAAAAACCAGGGGCCAAGCCCGCTCAAGCTGTACGACATCACCGAATTCCTGCACGACGTGGTGCTGGAGCGGCTGACCTTCCACAAACAGCCGGAAACCGTCGCCCTGCATTCCCCGTGCAGCAACATCCACATGGGCTTGCAGGCCAAGCTCAAGGCCATCGCGGAAACCTGCGTGGAGAAAGTCGTCATCCCGGACCAGATCGCCTGCTGCGGCTGGGCCGGGGACAAGGGCTTTACCTACCCGGAACTGAACGCCAGCGCGCTGCGGGATTTGAAGGCAGCGCTGCCGGATGAGTGCCAGTCCGGCTACTCGACCAGCCGCACCTGCGAAATCGGTCTGTCCCTCCACAGCGGGCGCTACTACCGCTCCATCGTGTATCTGATGGACCGCTGTTCGGAGGCCCGGACCGGCTGACGCCAGGAACAAGCCGCCGAATTCAGGGATTCCCGTCGCGCGGGGGCGTCCGACCGACGCCCGCGGGCAGCGTGGACTTCAGGGAAGAAACCTTCGGCGAGCGGCCCCGCGCACCACAGTCTGAATTCGGGTCGCGGGATCGTTCGCTCTTCAATTTTCGCTCTCACCAAAGGAGTCCTCACTATGTCTTTTAACAGGCCGGCGCCGGTCGCCATTCCGGGCGACGCGCGCTTCTCCTCGACTTGGGAGTTGTTGTTTGACCTCCACTCCAACCGAGGAACGCACTCATGAATCTGGGTATTCTCTTCCTGCTGGCTTTGATGCCAGTCCTCACCGTATTCGTCTTCCTGGTGGTCCTGCGTTGGCCCGCCAAGCACGCGATGCCCCTAGCCTATGTGGTTACGGTGGCTATCGCGCTGCTGTTTTGGGGCACCGACTTCACCGTGGTGGCCGCGGCCAGCGTGCATGGCGTGGTGACCGCACTGAACATCCTGTTCATCGTCTTTGGCGCGATCCTGCTCCTCTACACCATGCGCGAGAGCGGCGCGATGCAGACGCTGCGGCAGGGTTTCACCGACATCTCACCGGACCGGCGCATCCAGGCCATCATCATCGCCTGGATGTTCGGGTCCCTGATCGAGGGCTCGGCCGGGTTCGGTACGCCGGCTGCCGTGGCGGCTCCCTTGCTGGTGGCGATCGGCTTTCCGGCGATGGCGGCGGTGCTCGCGGCACTGATCATCCAGTCGACCCCGGTGTCGTTTGGGGCGGTCGGCACGCCGATCCTAGTGGGCGTCAACGCCGGCCTGTCCGGGCAGGAAAGCGTGCTCGGCCATATCGGCGATGTGACCTTCCAGAATTACCTGTTCCAGATCGGCGTGAACGTGGCCGTGCTGCACACTCTGGTCGGCTTTCTGATCCCGCTGATCATGGTCGGCATGCTGACGCGTTTCTTCGGAAAGTCGCGATCCTTCCGTGAGGGTCTGAAGGCCTGGAAGTTCGCGCTGTTTGCCGGGCTCTCCTTCACCATTCCCTACCTGCTCGTGGCCTGGCTGCTGGGTCCCGAATTCCCGTCCATCGTCGGCGGTCTCGTCGGTCTCGCCATCACGGTCACGGCAGCCAAGCGCGGCTTCCTGGTGCCGAAGGACGTCTTCCAGTTCGAGGAGCGCA
>REEE01000130.1 GCA_007695245.1 Candidatus Competibacteraceae bacterium
ACCCGACCCGCGGAGGGAAGTCAGCCGTCACCGGGAGGGGAGGTGAACGCATACCTTCCGTGATGAGCATACCCTTGTTTGAGGGGAGGTTAGCATCCTTGATGGGAGTCTTGTTCTTATCGAGGAGGTTACCTTGGACTGGGAGACGCTGTATTGCCCTGACAGCCGATGCGAACATTATGGAAAACCTTTTAAAATCGGACGGTTGGTTCGCAACGGCAGCAGTCGGGGCGAGCCTCAAGCCCGCTGTCAGGGGTGTGGAAGTAGCGTGACGTTGAGCTACGGTACGGCTTACTACGGGTTGGGGACGGACCCCTTAATCTTCGAGACCGCCTTGCGGGCATTGGCGGAGGGGAATTCGCTGCGCGCCACCGCCCGGATCGTCGAAGTGGATAAAGAACTGGTCAGGAATTGGTTGGATCGGGCCGCCCGCCAGTGCCGGGCCGTGATGCTGTATCTGTGGCGGGATCTCCCGGCGACCGAGTGCCAACTGGATGAACTGTGGAGTTTCGTGCATACCAAGCAAGAAAACCTGCCGGGCGCACAACACTATTTGGACAGTTATGGGGAGACTTGGGTGTGGTTGGCCTTTGCCCCCGTCTGGCGTTTGGTGCTGGGGTTTGTCGTGGGCAAACGCGATCAGGCCAGCGCCAACCGCTTGCTCGGACCAGTCGCTCAGGTGACTGACGCTCGTCTTCTGCCGCTGTTTACCAGCGATCGATGGGCTGCCTACCCCCAGGCGCTGTTGACGACCTATGGGGAATGGTACTGTCCACCCCGGCGCGGGACGCGCGGCGCTCATCCCAAACCGCGTCTGCGCCCCCGTGCCGATCTCTTGTATGCCCAAGTGATCAAGCAGCGCCGCCGGGGCCGGGTGATCGCGGTGCGGACCCAGGTGGTGTTCGGCAACCCGGCCGTCGTGACCGCCCGCTTGGCCCAATCTCCCGTGAGTAACACGATCAACACCAGCTTCGTCGAACGGGACAACCTGACCCAGCGGCAACAAAATCGCCGCCTCACCCGGCGGACCAATGGCTTTTCCAAGGACATCACCTGGCTGGAAAAACAGTTGTGGTTGTCGTTGGCGTACTACCATCTGATCTTGCCCCACGCCCGGTTGCGGACCCCCTTGCCGGCTCCCGAACCCACGCTCGGCACCGGCTCGCTTCGACGATGGCGTCCCAGCACCCCGGCGATGGCGGCCGGCATCACCGATCACCTGTGGACGGTCCGTGAACTCTTGTCGTACCGGGTATCGCCTCTTTACTGGCAAGAGCAACCCCTCCTGGAAAAGTTGTTCCCCAGTTGGCCCGAGATTCATCACGGAAGTTAAGGGGCACTACCTGAAAACATCCATGGCTAAGATTTGACTTGCTATGCATATTATACAATGCCTGTCAATGCGTAAGTTCTAGATATCTACAATCTGTTCGTGCAAACGGCGGTGACCCCGGATTTCAGTCTCCAGGCCGAGTATCGTCGCCGGGAGACGACCAGCGGCGATCTGCGCTCCCGGTTTTCAGGAGGATTCCGCGCCTTCGAACGCCGGGCCATCGAGCAGGACATGGCGCGGGTCGGCGCGCGTTATGCGTTGTCGCCGCGGACGAATGTGATCGCTTCTCTCATCCATGCGGATCGGAGCACCGCGCTCAGTTTTCCGAACGTCAACATTAGCTTTAAAGGAGAAACCAAAGGCTATCTGGGCGAAGCTCAGCTACTGCATGAGGCAGAGCCTGTTAATTTTATAGTGGGTTCGGGCGCTTATTCGGTCGATAGTATTTTTTCTGGATTTGCACAGCCAACGACCACCAATCATCAGATTATTTCTTATGGCTATGCCAATATTAAAATTCCCGAGAATTTAATTTGGACCGTCGGTCTGAGCTATGAGTCTAACGAAGATGTGAATGCCGAATTGCACGAACTCAATCCGAAGCTGGGCGTGCAGTGGGCCGTGAATGATCATCTTTTGCTGCGCGCGGCGGCATTTAAAGTGGTCAAACGGAATTTCGCCGTCGACCAGACCATTCAACCCACGCAAGTCGCTGGGTTTAATCAGTTTTTCGATGAAGTCGCCATGACGGTATCCAAAAACTATGGCTTGGGCGTCGATGTCCGGTTCAACGATCGACTCTTCGGCGGTTTGGAAGCATTCAGACGGGATCTCGATGTGCCGATTGGGACTCTCGATGTGCCGGAATTTTATGAGATCGAGCGTGATCGGGAAATTTTCTACAACGCCTATGTGTACTGGATGCCCAGCCAGCGCTGGGCGGTTACGGGCTCCTGGCTTTACGAACATTTTGAGGTCAAGGAAGGCGTTCTGGGTCAGCTTTTTATCCCCAAGCCCGCGCGGTTGCGGACTCTCTCCCTGCCCGTCCACGTGCAGTATTTCGCGCCTTCCGGTTTTTTTGCCGGGATGGGAGCGACTTACGTCAACCAGCACGTCCAGTTTCTGGATCCGCGATCGCGCGCTATTTCCCCGACGCAAAGCGAAGACTTTACCGTGATCGATATGGGTCTGGGTTATCGCTTGCCCAAGCGGTGGGGAATCCTCTCCCTGGAAACGAGAAACGTGTTCGACAAGCAGTTTCGCTTTCAAGATTATGGCTTTCAAGCAGGAGATCAAACGACTAATCCAAGATTTATTCCGGAACGCACGATTTTTGGGCGATTGGTGATCAATTTTTAACAGCACTTATGAGGAGCAAGGGCCATGAAACTCACCGGCGTTGAAGTATCGGTGGATTCCCTGTTCAAACTGGAACCCAACACGATGCTGGCGGTGGTCTCGGATGAACGTGGGGAAATCCGACTGGTGAAAATCGACAATCGGTCATTGCCCGAGGGCGAAGCGATTTTGCGAGTGACTGCCAGCAGTGGGGATCAAACCAAACCGCAAAGCGGATGTTATGTGTTTGTTGAAGGTAGATGGGTATGGACGGACCCGTGCCCGTATTGAGTTTAGACCCTTGCCCAAGCGATCCGCGGCGCTCCTGCCGGCTACCCTGGTTGCCGCCGCCGCTCTCGGGCTGACGCTTTTGCTCGCCAATCTGTCCTTGTTTGCCTTGTTGGAACTGAAGGGACTCGATCTGCTGTTCACGCTGCGCGGCCCTCTATCTCCACCCGAGGAGATTATTATCGTCGCCATTGATGAACCGTCCATGGCCGAGATCGAGCGGCAATGGCCGTGGCCGCGCAGTCTCCACGCCCGTCTGACTCGGCAACTTCACCAGGCCGGGGCCAAGGTGATCGGTTTCGACATTCTCTTCGCCGAACCCTCGACGCCGGCTGAGGATCAGGAATTCGCCAGCGCCCTGCGGGACGTCGGAAACGCGGTGCTGGTCAGCGCCTTGTCGGTCGTTGAAGATCCACTGTTCCGCCATACCGTCCGCATCGACCCGATTCCCATGCTTCGAGACGCCGCAGCGGTCGGCGGTCCGTTCATCAGCATCGACGCCGACGGCATCGTGCGGCGCGCGCGCCTGCTGGCTCCGGATTTGCCATCCTTCGCCCTGCAAGTCGTTCGGCGCTATCTGGAATCGCCGACCCCGGCTGGCGGGACCGTGCCGGAACGGCCGCGCTTCGCGCAAAAAGAGTTATTGCGGGACTTGCTGATCGATTATCGGGGACCACCGAATACGATCAAGACGGTTTCATACTATCAGGCCCTCGACGCCGAACGGTTTTTGCCGCCGGGAATTTTCGCGGGCCGGATCGTCCTGATCGGCCGGGCGCTGGAAGCGCTTCCCGAACCACAGCGCCTGGTGGGCGATACCTATCTCACCCCCTTCTCCTGGAACACCGGGACGCCTTCGGCGGGGATCGAAATTCAGGCGACCTTGATCGACAATCTCCTGAAAGGCCGCTTTGTGACCGAGCCCAGCCCATCCGGGAAACTGATCGTGCTGCTGCCACTGATCTTGGCAGCAAGTTTGCTTATCGCCAGACTCCAACCGATTATCGCTTTAATCGCGACCGCGGCCCTAATCGGTTTATCGCTGGCGGTTGCGACCGTGGCTTTCACGACAATGGCACTGTGGCTTCCTCTCTTCTCGCTGATTCTGGGCCTGGTATTGGTCTACGGCGGTCATTTGCTCGTGCGCGCCGTGATGGCCGAACGCGAGCGCCATCGCCTGTTAGAGGAAACCAACCGCGATCTGGAAGCTAAAATCGCCGCGCGCACTCAGGAACTCTCCATCGCCAATCAGGAACTCCAGCAGCGCCACCAGCAACTCGAAGCCGCCTATCAGGAACTGGCGCGGGCGCAAGATCAGCTCATCCACTCGGAAAAAATGGCCTCGCTGGGTCTGTTGGTGGCGGGCGTCGCGCACGAATTGAACAATCCGATCAGTTATGTTCGCAGCAATCTGGACTTCATTGAGGACCATACCGAGCGCCTCGCGGGGATTATCGAAACGTATGCCGCCGACGCCGACCGTCCCGCCGCTCCTTCCCAACGGCGGGGCGACGCGCGGAAGCAAGCGGCCGGGTACGACGCGACCCTGAAGACCTTGCGGGAGCTGATCGCCAGTTGTCGGGAGGGCACCGAACGAGTCAAGAAGATCGTTCTGGATTTGCGGGTTTTTTCGCGCACCGACGATGTCGGTCTGGTATTCGCCGACCTGCACGAAGGCATCGAATCGACCTTGAACATCCTCCTCAGGCAATACCAGGACCGGGTGACCATCCACCGTGACTACGGTTATCTACCTCCAGTGGAATGTTATCCCGGTCAGATCAATCAGGTGTTCATGAACCTGCTCCAGAACGCCGCGCAGGCGATCCCGCGCCAGGGCGACCTCTGGATTCGCACGGAGGCGGATGGCGATCGGACCAGAGTCCGTATCAAGGATAATGGCGCGGGCATTGCGGAGGAGCATCTGCAACGTCTCTTCGATCCCTTTTTCACCACCAAGGCGGTCGGCGCGGGCACGGGGTTGGGGCTCAGCATCAGCTATGGAATCATCAAAAAACATGGCGGGACCATTCAGGTTGCGAGCAAGATCAACGAGGGAACTGAATTTACTATTGAATTACCCGTGCGGTTAAGAGGGGGAGCCACATGAAGCGCCACGGATTACTGATCGTCGATGATGAAAAAGAGATCTTGCGGAGCCTCACGCTGACGTTCGAGGACGATTACGAGGTTTTTACAGCTTCCAGTGGTGCCGAGGCGTTGACGCTATTGGGACGAGAAGAAATTGCCCTGGTGATTGCCGATCAGCGGATGCCAGAGATGACCGGCGTGGAACTTTTGGTTAAAGTGCGGAACATTAACCGACAGATTATCCGCATCATCCTGACCGGCTACACGGATAACACCGCGCTCGTTCAGGCGATTAATCAGGGACAAATCTACCAGTACATCACGAAACCTTGGGATCGTCAGGAACTGCGAATCATCGTCAGACGGGCGTTGGACAATTACAGCCTGACTCTGGAGAACCAACGATTGCTCGAAGAGCTGAAGATCGCCAACGAGCGGCTGAAAAACGAAAATATCTTTCTGCGCCAGGAAATCTGCAATAAACTTTACCCTATTGAAATAATAGGAAAAAGCGCGGCTATGCAGCAGGTCTTCGCCATGATCGACCGGGTCGTGGCGACCCCGGTTACCGTGTTATTGACTGGAGAAACCGGCACTGGCAAGACTTTGTTGGCGCGTTACATTCACTATCGCGGCCCGCGCCAGCAACAATTGTTCATCGAGCAGAATTGTGGAAATCTCCCTGAGGATCTATTGGAAAGCGAGTTATTCGGCCATAAACGCGGCGCGTTCACTGGCGCGGTGCAGGATCGTAAAGGTTTATTTGAAGTCGCTGATGGTGGGACTCTGTTTCTGGATGAAATTAGCGAAATGAGTCCGGCATTGCAGGTTAAACTGTTGCAGGTGCTCCAGGAAGGCCAGTTCCGCCGGGTCGGTGAGAATAAATACCGACAAGTTAATGTGCGGATCATCGCGGCGACGAATTGTGATTTGCTAACCGAGATCAAAAAGGGCCGATTCCGCATGGATTTATATTATCGGCTGAATGTCTTTCCGATTCACATTCCTCCCTTGCGGGAGCGCTTGGACGATGTGCCCCTGTTGGCCGAATACTGCCTGAGAAAACATAGCCAGCAATTGCATCGCTCAATGAGCGGCTTTAGCCAAGACGTCCTACGAGATTTGCGCGACTACGATTATCCAGGCAACGTGCGGGAACTGGAGAATCTGGTCGAACGGGCCTTGTTGTTAAGTCAGGGGCCCCTCATCGAAGCGGGAGACTGGCTGCCGGTCTCGCCCGTAAAGACCGAAGATCTGTCCAGATTGGAACAGTTCGAGCGCGCGGAAATCATGCGGCTCCTCGATCTCCACCAAGGCAACCTGCAACGGATCGCCGACGACTTGAACATCGGTCGCACCACGTTATGGCGACGTCTCAAGCAGTATCGCCTGCAACCCGATAAAGACGCCGCCGTTTCAAAATGAAACGCGCTGAAACCGTCTTGTTTCAAAACTGCAAACTCTCCGTGTAGCGCTTCCGACTCCCGCGTGCGTCACGCCATGCGGGCTTTGGCGCGCTGTTATTTTTCCAAGATCTTAATTTCTCCCCTCTTAATCCGGTTCGAGGGAAATCGCGGCCGGGCTGTTATTTTTTGGTCTATTTATTGCTTGCAAAGAGGTTTTCGGGTGTGAGGAACAATCGTGCGAAAAGCGAACTCGGGGTTCCTGGCTTTCGCGCAAAACGAAGCCGAGCAACGTCCAGTAACGGTTCTACTGCTGGCGCTGCTGGTCTTGTTGGCCGTACTAGGGGGGCTGGCGCTGGCCGAGGATGCTGCTGTGCGGTACCGGTGGGCGCTGCTGGGCGGCGCGCTGACCGGACTGATGCTGTTGGGCGGCGCGGTGGCGGCACGCGGGCGGGCGCGGGCAACGGCTTGGCAACCCGATGCGGAGTGGCTGGAGCGGGAAATCGCCGCGCGAACCGAGAGAGCGCAGCTTGCCGGCCAAGCCCCGGCAATCGAGGAACAGCATTGGCGCACCCTGATTGACTCGGCGCCGGTGGGCATCGCCGAACTGGACGCGGAAGGGTACTGTCGGTATCTCAATCCCATCGGCTGCGCGTTGACGGATTACGCCACGGATGCGGCGCGGGGTCGTCATTTTTTCGAGTTCGTCCACCCCGACGACCGTGACTACGTCGAATTTATCTGGCAAATCAATAAGGCGCACGCAGGAGCGCACTGGCTCGAATTCCGTCTGCGGGGCACCGACTTTTGGATCTCCGCGCATTGGGTCAATTTGTTCGACGCCGACCGGCTCCCCATAAGGTCCATTATGACCTTCATCGACAGCACCGAACGGCGATGTCAGGACGAACAGGTCTGGATTAAGGCGCACTATGACGCCCTGACCGGCCTGCCCAACCGCAGTCTATTCTGGGAACGCCTGAGTCAAAGTCTGCTCCGCGCCAGACGCGATCACCAGAATATGGCGGTATTGTGGATTGATCTGGATGGTTTCAAGGCCGTCAACGATCGCTGGGGACACGCCGCCGGTGACGAGTTGTTGCAACAGGTAGCCCTTCGCCTGAATGGCCGGATGCGCGATAGCGATACCGTGGCCCGGATGGGCGGCGACGAATTCGCCGTGGTCCTGTCCGATCTTGTGGAGGGTGGCGCGGCGGAACCCGTGGCGGCGAACCTGGCGGTCCGGTTGGCGGAGCCGTTCGTTTTGGGGTGCGGCACCAGCGACATTTCCGCCAGCATCGGGGTGGCGTTGTATCCGCTGCACGCGAAAGACGCTGAAACGTTGGTCAAATATGCCGATATGGCGATGTACGCCGCCAAACGCGCCGGCAAAAATCAAGTGGCGGTGTGGCAGCCGGATCTGGGGGAAACCCTGGAAGAACTGGCATCCGGCGACGAGAGGGGATCGAAGTCGCGGATGTTTCCACAACAGATTGACCACCAATAGATTTTAAAAAGATATCCACGTCGAGAACACTGCCGCCCTCGTTTCTTGCAAAGTCGGGTTTCCAAGGGTGATAAAATTCAAAAGCAGCGGTTCCTCGGTCATACCTCCGCCAGATTCCCTTTTTCCTCCAGCCAGTTCTTGCGATCCCCCGCCCGCTTTTTCGCCA
>REEE01000209.1 GCA_007695245.1 Candidatus Competibacteraceae bacterium
TCGGCGCTCAGGGTTCGGGCGGGAACCGGCGTCGGGATGATGGCGTGATGGTCGCTGACCTTGGCATCGTCCACGAACCGCGCGCCCAGCGGACGCTGGCCGGTGTCCGTCGCCAGCCGGTCGCGGTACGGCTCCTGAATCGCCGCGACCACCGCGCCCAGGGTCGCCGCGACCGAGGCGGACAAATGACGGCTGTCGGTGCGGGGATAGCTGATCAGTTTGTGCTGTTCGTAGAGTTTCTGGGCGAGGTCCAGGGTGGTCTGGGCGCTGAAGCCGTAGAGCCGGTTGGCGTGGCGCTGCAATTCGGTCAGGTCGTACAACAGCGGCGGCGGCGCGCGGCGGGTTTCGGCCGTGCGGGACTCGATGACGGCGGTGCCCCGCCGGGCGCGGGCGACGATGCGCGCCGCCTCTTCGCCGTCGGCGGGCAGGCGGCGGGCCTTGGCATCGCCCGGCCGCTCGCCGCGGAACCAGACGCCCTGATAGCGGGACGCTTTCTCGCCCTCCCGGCCTTCTTCGGCCTCGGGAGAAACATCAGGGGTGAGGGCATCGGTCAGCGGCGTAAAAATCGCCACCACTTCCTGATAGTCTTCGGGCACGAAGGCGCGGATGGCCAGATCGCGCTCCACCACCAGCGCCAGCGTCGGGGTCTGCACCCGTCCGACCGACAGCACGTCCTCGCCGGGCATCCCGCCGGCCAGGGTGTAGGCCCGCGACAGATTCATGCCGACCAGCCAGTCGGCCCGACTGCGGCCTCGGGCGGCGGCGGCCAGCGGCTCGAACTCGCGCCCGTCGCGCAAGTGCTGGAATCCCTGGCGGATAGCGTCCGGAGTCAGCGAGGAAATCCATAGCCGGCTGACCGACTTGCGACAGCCGGCGGCCTCGTACAGATAGCGAAAGATCAGCTCGCCCTCGCGCCCGGCGTCGGTGGCGCAGACCACCCGGTCGATGGCGGCGTCGGTCAGAATCCGGCGCACCGCTTCGAACTGCTCGCGGGTCGCGTCGCTGACGACCAGCGGCCAGCGCTCGGGCAGCATCGGCAGCAGGTCGCGCCGCCAGCGTTTCCAGTCGGGGTTGATTTCGTGCGGCTCGGCCAAGCGCACCAAGTGGCCGATGGTCCAGGTGACCACATAGCCGTTGCCGTGCAGATAGCCCGCGCCGCGTCCGCCCGCGCCCAACACCTTGGCGATGTCGCGGGCGACGGCGGGCTTTTCGGCGACGACGGCGATGCTCATGATCGTTAGGGGACTATCATTGAATTCGGTTTTTTGCAGGCGGGGAACCCTAGAACTGCTCGGGCCAGCGTCGCGCGCCGTGGTACAGCGCCAGAATCTCTACTTGCTGGTTTTTAACGCGGTACGGCACCACATACGGCGTACCGCCGATCACCAGTTCCCGAGTACCCGGCACCCGGCCTGGCCGACCGAGTTGGGGATGATCCTGCAACTGCTGGATCCGTTGTCTGATCGTAGCAGCCAACTGCCCGGCGACCATGGGATTATCCCGCGCGATATGGTCTTGAATCGCTTCCAGATCCCGCGCCGCCGGGCGCGTCCAGCAAATTTTCACGACGCAACATCCGTATCCTGCAGGGACTTCGGGTACTTGGCGAACAGGCGTTCCATCTCCCCATCCGCGGCAAACTCGCCGCGCTCTGCGGCAGCGATGCCCGCTTGAACCTTGCCGATTTGCCAAGCCTGCAATTCCAGGAATTCCTCCAGGGCTTGGTTGGCAAGATAGTTACGCGAGCGATCCAGTTGCTTGGCCAACTGGTCGAGTCGTTGCAACGTGTCGGGGTCGGTGCGAATTGTGAAAGCGGCGGTGGTCATGACGGCTCTCCCGCGGTTCAAGGTGGTTCATAGATATCCGCTCATCATCTACCGAGCCGATCGACCCCGTCAAGCCGCGATGATCCAGTTATACTGCTTGGCGTACCTTGATTGAGAGGCGATTCCGGTTCGCCGTCCAGCCGGTTCTCACCGACAGCTTTGCCGTCAGTTGCAAAATACAATCGGCTCATCGCCTACTCACCGTTGACCACTCCGTATTCGGCCGGCATCCTGATGTAAAAAATGCGGATCGACTCCTGTTCGATCGAATGCAGGAGTTGCGCGGCTTCCTCGTCGCTCACCATGAACACCACTTCCACCGGTAGATTGCCCGCCAGTTCGAAGAAGTGGTCTTCGTGCAGGACGCCATTCCGGCCGAAACCGGCGATGGCGCGAAACGCTGATCCCCCGTGAACGCCCAGTTTTTTCGCGCGCTCCAGCAGCCATTCATACAGCAGAATCCCTTGATGTCGGCGATGCTCGTGGACGTAGAATTTCAGATAGGTCCCCTTCATGAAGGCCCTCCCAGCGTCGTCAGCCCTTTCATGACCACAATCCCCAGTAGCGTCATGGTGACCGAACCGATGACGTGAATCAGCACGAGGGTCAGGGCCCAGAGGTATTCCTCGCGCAGCAGCAAGGTCGTGGTTTCAGCGGAGAAGGTGGAAAAGGTGGTCAGTCCGCCCAAGAAGCCGGTCGTAATAGCCAAGCGGAGTTCTGGAGCGAGGACGGCGTGCTGAATCAGAAACTGCATGGCCATACCCATCAGGAACCCACCCAGCAGGTTCGACGCCAGCGTCCCGAACGGCAGCGTCGGGAAGATCGGATTGAGCAAAATACCCAACCCCCAACGCAGCCAGGCGCCCATGGCGGCACCCAGGCCTATGGCAAGAAATGCGTAGAAGCCCATATCTCCCCAACTCAGCCGCGCTGTGTCATGTGATTGACCCTGCCCAAACGGCTGCTCCTTGGTTAAGCTTACCGCATGGTTTCACATTCGGGAGCGATCCGTCATGCCGATCCGATACCTTGCTCTGCTGTTGCCGCTGCTGCTCGGTTCCACGCCCGTCCTGGCCAACGCCTGGGGCACGGTCGCCCATCCGTCATCCGGGCCACCCCAGGTGATCGGCGCTTATGCGGCGGGCTGCATCGCGGGGGCGGTGGCCTTGCCCCTGGTCGGCGAGGGCTATCAGGCCATGCGGCCCAGCCGCAACCGCTACTACGGCCACCCAACCTTGATCGCTTTCGTGGAGCGGATGGGCCGGGAAACCGCGGCGCAGGGCGGCCGGCTGTTGATCGGCGATCTGACGCAACCGCGCGGCGGCCCCATGTCGAGCGGCCATCGCAGCCACCAGAGCGGTTTAGATGTGGATATCTGGTTCCTGCAAAAGCCGCGCGACCAGATTCTGGCGCGCGCCGACACCGAGCGGATCGAGATGCCCTCCATGGTGCGCGCGACCGAAGGGGTCATGCATGCTTCGCGCTGGTCGCCCCGGTATCGAGACGCGCTAAAACGGGCGGCGCTGGCGCCCGAGGTGGACCGCATCTTCGTGAACGCCATCATCAAACAGGCGCTGTGCCAGAGCGAACCCGACCGCGCCTGGCTCAACAAGGTTCGTCCCTGGTGGGGACACGACTCGCATTTTCACGTCCGGCTGGTCTGCCCGCGCGACTCCGCGCACTGCGAGCCGCAAGCACCGATTCCAGCCGGAGACGGCTGTGACGCCGATCTGGCCAACTGGGTTCGGGACATCCGCCAGGCCGCCTTGTCGCCCAGGCCCTACCGGCGACCCGAACCCCCATCGGCCGATCGTCTGCCCACCGCCTGTAGCGCGGTATTGAACGATCCGACGGCGCGGCGATAACGGTTCGCCAAACACCTCCGCACAGCAACCGCGCGATGAGTCAGAGGCTTATTTCTTATCCAACCTCAACGCCACCGAATTGATGCAATAGCGCAAACCGGTTGGTTCCGGGCCGTCGTCGAACACATGGCCCAGATGGGAACCACAGTCGGCGCACAGGACTTCGGTACGGCGCATGAACCCGCTCCGGTCCTCGGTGGTGGCGACGTTTTCCGGCCGTACCGGCTCCCAGAAACTCGGCCAACCGGAGCCGGAGTCGAACTTGGCGTTGGCATCGAACAACGGCGCGCCGCAACCGACGCAGCGATAAATCCCCGGATCGTGGCAATCGTAATATTCACCGGTGAAAGGCGGCTCGGTGCCCTTCCGCCGGCACACCGCGTATTGTTCGCGGGTCAGTTGCGCGCGCCATTCGGCGTCGGTCTTGCTGGTTTTTTCGTTCATGCCTTTTTCAACACCTGCACCACGTACAGCAGCACCATGGCCCCGACCGTGGCGGTGATCAGCGTACCGAGCAGGCCCACCGCGGCGAAACCGAGCAACCGGAACAGAAATCCCCCGATAAAGGCACCGATCACCCCGACCACCAGATTGCCGCCCAGACCCAGGCCGCTGCCGCGCATCAGGTTGGTGGCGATCCAGCCGGCGATCAAACCGATCAATAGAAATCCAAGCAGATCCATGGTCATCTCCCGTGCATCGTAGACTCAATCAACGCCATCGGTCGCACGCCCGCAACCGAGAACGGTCGACTTGGAAAATTACTGCTTCCGACATGGTCCCACAAGTCCCGCACTTTATCACCCTACCGCCTCTTACCGCCGCTCAATCCCCCAACAGCTTCCCGGCCTGGCGATAACTCAGCGGTACCTGCCCCGCAACCTTGCAAAATTTCTGACCCGGTCGGACCAGTCGCTCGGCCGCGCGGGCGAACAGCAGGCCGCTGGTGCTGCTGTACATGGGAGTCCGCGCCGCGCCGGGCGGTTCGCCCGACGGGTCCACCAGATCCGCCACCACCTCGCCGGCCTTCACCCAAGCCCCCAAGGGCTTGTGGTACACCAGCACGCCGGCGGCCGGCGCGGTCAACACATCCACCCCCTCCAGCGGGGTCGGCTCGCCACACGGTTCCGGCGGAGGTCCCGGTTCGCCGGCGATGACGCCCCTGCGCTGCAGAAAGCGTAGCAGCGCCGCTGCGTCGCCCGCCGCGTCCGCGTCGTTCACATCGGCCTGCCCGCGCAATTCCACGGTGGTCGCGAAACAGGCCAGCGGCACCGGACCCTCCGCCGCCAGCGCCGCGCGCAGTTTCCACCACGGACCCGCGCAGGCTTCGTCGAAGGGATTGCCGCCCGGTTCCTCCTCCAGCAGGAGGGTCGCCGCCCCCAGCTCCGCGCCCAGGTCCCGCGCCTCGGCGGTCTGCCAGCGGGAGGCATAAAGGTGCAGCAGCGCTTCGCCATCGCAATGCAGGTCGAACACGAAATCCGCGTCGATCGCCAACCCTAATAGCGCCAGCTTGAGCGCCTCCGCTTCCCGAACCGCCCGCTGCTCCGCCCACACGGCACGGAGCGTCTCGCGAATCCGCGCCACGTTCGCCGTCGGGTCAGCGTCCAACGTTCCCCGCAGTCGATCCAGCGCCGCCGACGTCAGATCGGGAAAGCCGCGATTGAAATTGCCGGTGCTTTCGGCGTCGAAGCGTCCCAGCAGCCGGCCGTTGAGATGCTGGCTCAGACCGATGGGATTCGCGACCGGCACCACCACCACTTCGCCGGTCATCCGCCCTTCCGCGTCCGCCCGTTCCAGCCCGCGCAGCAGGTGCTGCGCCACCAGCAAGCCGGGGATTTCGTCGGCGTGAAGGGCGGCCTGAAAATAAGCCTTGGGCCGCGCGCCGGGTACGCCGTAGCGGTGGACCCGCAGCGTCCGCTGCGTGCCGGGGGCCGGCGCGGGCAGGAAGATTCGATCCGTGGTGGCGGGCATGACGGCGAGGGCTCCAAAGTTTAACGGTCGAATCCGCAGAGTTTCAGACGCGGATTTCGACCCGAGCAAATTTCATCGGCAAAACCGACCTCCGAAAAGGTCAAAGTTTGTTGCGCCTCCCGGTAGCGCTGGAAGCGTAACTGATTTTAGGATACACGGTGCTCGATACCCACCACCGAACTGGAACTCAAGGAGAACCCCATGACCACCATGCAAGCCGTGCGCATCCACGCCTACGGCGGCCCCGAATTGCTGCATCACGAGGACATCCCCCTACCCTCCCTCAAACCCGACGATCTCCTGATCCGGGTTCGGGCAGCGGCGGTCAACCCGGTGGATTGGAAAATCCGGGAAGGCTACCTGCAGGAGTTCCTGAACCATCGCCTGCCCCTGACTCTCGGCTGGGACGTCTCCGGCGAGGTGGTCAAGGTCGGACCCGAAGTCAGCGCGTTCGCGGTCGGCGACGAAGTCTACGCTCGGCCCAACATCGTCCGCGACGGCGCTTACGCCGAATACATCGCCGTCAAAGCCAGCGAAGTCGCCCGCAAACCGGCTACGCTGGACCATATCCACGCCGCCGCCGTGCCGCTGGCGGCGCTGACCGCCTGGCAGGCGCTGGTGGACACCGCGCACCTGCAAGCCGGCCAAACCGTGCTGGTTCACGCCGCCGCCGGCGGCGTGGGCAGTTTCGCGGTGCAACTGGCCAAGGCCCTGGGAGCGCGGGTCATCGGCACCGCTTCGGCGGTCAACACGGGCATTGTGACGGAACTGGGCGCGGATCAGTTTATCGATTACACCAAAACGCGCTTCGAAGAAGTGGCCAGGGATGTGGACGTGGTGCTCGACACCGTCGGCGGCGACACCCAGGACCGGTCCTGGCAGGTGTTAAAACCGGGCGGGATTCTGGTCTCGATTCTTACCCCGCTGCCGGAGACCTCCACCGCCGCCCCCGGCGCGCGCGGCGCGTTCGTCTTCGTGCAGCCCAACGCCGCGCAATTGGCATCGATCGGCCAACTGATCGACGAAGGCCGGATGAAACCGGTCATCCATACCGTGCTACCGTTGAGCGAGGTCCGCCAGGCGCACGCCCTCAGCCAGGGCGGCCACGCCTGCGGCAAGATCGTCCTTCACGTCGCCGATTGAGAACCAGTCCTGATTTTGCCCGAACAGGCCCTTTCAACTTCGACAATCCGACCGTGATGCCGCCCGGCGACCGCCGGTTTTTCCAAAGCCAACCTGACCTATAGCGCGCCGCTCAAGGGTTCGAAGAAAAAGCGGGTTCTTCGAGGGTTCTTGTGGAGCCCTTCGAGCCAGGCGGTGGATGCGAGTCTAACCGACTGATTTATTGACAGGATAAAGTGAGTTTACCGCATGATCGCAGTTCGAAACCGGGCTGCGGGGCCAGTTCCACAGAAATCCTCGAAGAACTACAAAACATGGACTCAGAGATATTCGACTTGCCCAACCATCTCCACCGAATCCAGCACTTGGTAAATCAGCATCAAACTGCGGATAATTTCTCCAACTGGAGTGGACTGATTGGCGTAAACGATACCCGCATGGTTCACCCCAGCGGCGTGCAAACCCAGGTAATCCGTATCGTAGGTCAGCAATACGCGCCCTTCGGCCAGCGCAAAAGCCAACTGCTGATGGTCAGGAACCCCAATCCTGTTGGCTTCAGGCGCACTCAACACATCGACTCCCCGTTGGCGCAACCCGCCAATCACGGCACGGGACACGTGTTCATCGGTGTAGTAACGAATTCTAGTCACTGCGCTGTGCTTTCCGTTTTTTTTCCAACACGGACAACGTCCGCCGACGCTGCTCCGCCACAAACGCCTCGTCAGCATCGATACGCCGATCAATCTCCTCCTGATGATCAAAATAATAAGCCAGCGCCGCATGGACCTCAGCCAGCTTCAACTCATATTCCGCACAAATCTCATCGATACCCCAGCCCATCCGCTCATGCCAAATGACAATGTTTTGCACGGTAATCCGATGACCGGCAATCCGGGGTCTGCCACCCGCAATGCCTGGCGTTATTTCAATATGTCGGTCGAGAACGATAGTCAAGAGAGTTATCCTCGCAAAGTGCGTCTATTGGAACAGAGTCATCATGAAATCTTGAAGCGGCATCCGCATTGCGTCTCACCTTGACGCGCGCGCTCAATCATCCCAGGAAGGCCTTGATCATCGTTCTGGCCACGCTTGGGATTTTAGCCACGGAAGGAAGGTACAGTTGGCTCCCAAGGTAGCGCCGCGCTTGACAAAAGTATCGCGGTATTCATCCTTGCGCGATACCGCCGCGCGAGGGTTGTAAACATTCGTGAACACCATGCTGGGACCGCACAACACATCGTCTTCCAGCGTGACGTTGTCATATGATGAGTGGTCTGCAAGCCCACATCAATACCTTACCGCCG
>REEE01000197.1 GCA_007695245.1 Candidatus Competibacteraceae bacterium
GACCGCGCCAATCTTTCCGTCCACAACCCCCTCTGGATGATCCTCATGACCGACCCCAAACCTGATGCCACCCATTCCCCAGCCGCGCCGGAGCGCAAGAAAACCGGTCTGTTCGAGTTCCTGAATCGACCGATTTCCCTGCCGTTCGGCAAGGACCGGGCGTCCGAGGCGACGCCTGAGCCGGCCGCACCCAAACCCGAGCGTTTTGCCCGGTTGCGCGACCGGCTGCGGCGCACCCGGCAGAGTCTGGTCAGTGGCTTGGCCGGGCTGTTCGCCGGGCGCAAGCTGGACGACGAGGCGCTGGAGGAGCTGGAAAGCCGCCTGCTGCTGGCCGATGTCGGCGTGGACGTCACCAACCATTTGATGAAACGGCTGACCGAGCGGGTCTCACGCCAGCAGTTGAACGATATACCGGCTCTGCTCCAGGCGCTGCGCGAGGAATTGCTGGCTATCGTCGCGCCCTGCCAGCAGCCGTGGCGCCCTAGCGAATCGCGGCCCTACGTCATCCTGATGGTCGGCGTCAACGGCGTCGGCAAGACCACCACCATCGGCAAGCTGGCCCAACGGCTGCAAGGCGAGGGGCATTCGGTACTGCTGGCGGCCGGCGATACCTTCCGCGCCGCCGCCGTCGAGCAACTCCAGATCTGGGGCGAGCGCAACCGGATTCCGGTGATCGCCCAGCGCAGTGGCGCCGATTCCGCCGCGGTGATCTACGACGCCATCCAGGCCGCCGCGGCCCGGCGGGTGGACGTAGTGATCGCCGATACCGCCGGTCGACTGCACACCCAGGCGAACCTGATGGAGGAGCTGAAGAAAATCAAACGGGTCACGGGCAAAGTGGACCCGACCGCCCCGCATGAGGTGTTGTTGGTGGTGGACGCCAGCACCGGCCAGAACGCCTTGAATCAAGCGGTGCAATTCCACGAGGCGGTCGGGGTGACCGGTTTAGTCCTGACCAAGCTCGACGGCACCGCCAAGGGCGGCATCGTGTTCGCCATCGCCCGCCGGCTGGGGCTGCCGATTCGGTTCATCGGCGTCGGCGAGAGTATCGAGGACCTGCGGGAATTCGTCGCCGCCGAATTCGTCGCCGCGCTGCTGGATGAAGAAGCGGACGCCTGAAGGGGTAGAGTGGGGTGGAACTTCCGATCGGGCTTGGCACTCCCAGGGGCAGACTGCTAAAATAGCAATGATTTTTAATGAGTATGGGTAAAGCGATTGAGTAAGGGAGGACGAATGGCCATGACAACGAATGCGCTAGTGCTTCGCCTGCAAAATCTACCGGTCCCGGTGGATAGCCTGGACAGCTACATCCAGGCGGTCAACCGGATGCCGATGCTGAGCGTCGAGGAGGAGCAGGAACTGGCCCAGCGCTTGCGGTTGCGCGATGACCTGGACGCCGCGCAGCGGCTGATCATGGCGCACCTGCGCTTCGTGGTCCACATCGCGCGGGGCTACGTCGGTTACGGCTTACCGCTGGGTGATTTGATCCAGGAAGGCAACGTCGGCCTGATGAAAGCGGTCAAGCGTTTCGACCCGGCCCACGGCGTGCGGCTGGTGTCGTTCGCGGTCCACTGGATTCGCGCTGAAATCCACGAATTCATCCTCCGCAACTGGCGGATCGTCAAGGTCGCCACCACCAAGGCGCAGCGCAAGCTGTTCTTCAAGCTGCGCGGTGCCAAGAAGCGCCTGGGCTGGCTGAACGGCGAGGAAGTCAACACGGTCGCTCGCGAGTTAGGGGTCAGCCCCGAACACGTGCTGGAGATGGAATCGCGGCTGAGCGGCCACGATATTTCGTTCGATCCGGCCCCAGAGACCGAGGGCGAGGATGAGTCGGAGACTTATGCGCCTTCGGCCTATCTGCGGGACGAGCAGGATAACCCGGCGGAAGCGCTGGAACAGGCGGATTGGGAAGAGCAAACCACCAGCCGGCTCAGCGAGGCGATGGCGCGCCTGGATCCGCGCAGCCGCGACATCGTGCAACGCCGCTGGCTGAACGACGACAAACCGACCCTGCACGATCTGGCGGCCGAATACCACATTTCCGCCGAGCGCATCCGCCAGTTGGAAAGCAACGCCATGAAGAAGCTGCGCGCCTGTTTGCCGGTGCCGGCTTGAAGTTGATCGATTTTCCAGGAACCCGCCCGCGCAGCGGGTTTTTTCATGTCCGGATCTTGACCGGTCGCTGATGACTGGCCACTGGCCACCCGCAGCCATGACCTTATCTGATTTCGCCCGCCGCGACGTGGCGCTGGATCGGCTCAACACCTTCGGCCTGCCCGCCCGCGCGGCCTGGTTCGCAACCGTGACCGCGCCGGAAGCTCTGGCGGCCTGGGTGCAAGCGCCGGGCTGGCGAGAACTCCGGCGCTTCATGCTCGGCGGCGGCAGTAACGTGCTCCTGACCGGCGATTTCGAGGGTCTGGTGCTGCACGTTTGCATTCCCGGCCGGGAACGGGTCGCCGAGGATAGCGAGGCCTGGATGATCCGCGCCGGCGCCGGCGAAAACTGGCACGATTTGGTGCGCTGGACGCTGGATCAGGGCTGGCCGGGGCTGGAAAACCTGGCGCTGATTCCCGGCACGGTCGGCGCGGCGCCGATCCAGAACATTGGGGCCTATGGCCTGGAACTGGCCGAACGGTTCCAGCAACTGGACGCGGTGGATCTGACGACGGGAGCCACGGTCGCGTTCGATCGCGCCGCCTGTCGCTTCGGTTACCGAGACAGCGTGTTCAAGCACGCAGCAGCCGGCCGCTATCTGATCACCACCGTGACGCTGCGCTTGCCCAAGCGCTGGCAACCGGTGATCCGTTACGCCGACGTAGCGCGGGAACTGGACGCGCGCAAAATTGCCCGGCCGACGGCGTGGGAGATCGCCGAGGCCGTAATCGCCATTCGCTCGCGCAAATTGCCGGACCCGGCGCGCCTCGGCAACGCCGGCAGCTTCTTCAAGAATCCCCAGGTAGACGCCGCGACCTTCGCCGCGCTGGTGGCCCGATATCCGGAACTGCCTCACTATCCCCAGTCGGACGGCGCGGTCAAGCTGGCCGCCGGCTGGCTGATCGAGCGCTGCGGCTGGAAGGGGCGGACGCTCGGGCCAGCGGGCGTTTACGAGAATCAGGCGCTGGTGCTGGTCAATCGTGGCGGGGCGCGGGGCACGGACGTACTACGGCTGGCGCGGGCAATTCAGGATTCGGTGCGGACCACCTTCGGCGTCGAACTGGAGCCGGAGCCGGTGATTCTGGGGAATCCAGGGGACAGTCTGCTTTAAGCAGCTTTTTCGGACTTAAAAATCCCATACTGTCCGCTGAAGGTCAGCGCCGGCTCGCCGGCGGCGCGGATGACGACCTCGACGGTCCAGCGGGCCTTGCCGCGCTGGCGATAGCGGTCGATGAACTGTTCGGAGGTCGCCGCATCCGGCCGCGCGCACTCCGCCACGATGTCTTCCCGCACCGGGCGCAGAAACTTCAGGGTGCTTTCGGTAATCACGATTTCGGCGGTCTCGCCGTGTTCGCGCAGAGTCGCCGTAGTCAGCGCCCAACCGGCCAGCGACGCGATGGCCGCCATCGAACCGCCGAAGGCCATTCCCTTGTCGTTGAGGTTCGGTGCCAGCGGCGCGACCAGCGCCAATCCGGCGTCATCGCATCGTTCGAGCCGCGCCTGCATGGCCCGGAACAGCGGGACGTGGTGATTGAGATAGTCGTTGATTTCCTGGATGAGGGACATGGTGGGTTCCTGTTGACGGTTGCGGGTTTGAAGAGGGTTGAAGAAGATATGGCCCGTCATTGTCGCTTTTTTCAGGCCGGCGCGGTCTACAGAATCGCCAGAATTACCGAACCACCCTTTCAGGAGAAACTCATGCTGGAAAAACCCGCGGTCACTCAAGTCGCCATCGCCGATCTGCTCGCCCGCCGCTGGAGCCCACGCGCCATCGACCCGGATCGACCGGTCGGTCGCGAAGATCTGTTAGCGCTGTTGGAGGCGGCCCGCTGGGCGCCGTCCTGTTTCGGCGAGCAGCCGTGGCGCTATCTGGTCTGGGACCGATTCCGCGATGCCACCGCCTGGCAACGGGCCTTTGCCTGTCTGGCTGAAGGGAATCAAATCTGGGCCAACAACGCTCCCATTCTCTTGCTCTCCGTGGCGACGCCGAATTTCGGCCACAACCACAAGCCGAACCGCTGGGCGCAGCACGACACCGGCGCGGCCAGCGAAAACCTCTGCCTGCAAGCGACTGCCCTCGGTCTGGTCGCCCACCAGATGGGCGGTTTCGATCCCGAGAAAGCCAAAGCGACGTTCGCGATCCCCACCGACCACGCCTGCATGGCGATGATCGCGGTCGGTTATCCGGGATCCGTCGACGCCCTGCCGGAATCGTTGCGCGAACGGGAACTGGCCCCGCGGGAACGCAAGCCGCTCGATAGCCTGGCGTTCGAGGGCGATTGGGGCCAGATGCTCCAACAAGCGTGACTCGTTACCGAATCCGTCACGCTCATGCCCACTCTCCTGTCTGACCGGCGCCCGGTCCGTGGCGCCGGAAATTATTTATTCCGTTCCCTGCTGTTTCTGGTCACGATGACGGCGTTGGGCGCGGCTTTCCAGGAACCGCTCACCGCCGCCTTTCTGAGCAACCCTTATTTGAACGGCACGATTGGCATCGCCTTTCTATTAGGGGTCGCTTACACCCTCAAGGCGCTGCTCGGCGTTCTGTTCGATACCCGCGCCGCCGGACAGGCGGGGGAGATCGCGCTCAAGGCCCGCCGCCGCGAACTACCGCTTCGCCAAGCCGACGACCTGCTGCTCGGCACCGAACGCTACGGGGTGCGCGAGTTTTTGCAGAAGGTCCATCGGGTCATCGGCCATGGCGACGCCACCGCCACGCTGCCGTATCTGCTGGATTCGCTGGCCACGCGCGGCGACGATCAGCGGGCGCTGGTGCGTTATCTGGTCGGGGCCTTGGTGCTGCTTGGCCTGATCGGCACCTTCTATGGCCTGCTGCTGACCATCGCCGGGGTGCGCGACGTCATCGGCGGTCTGGCCGCCGACCCGACGACCGACACCATGGCCTTGATCGGCGAGTTCAAGGATCGCCTGGCCGCGCCGCTGGGCGGGATGGGCACGGCGTTTTCGGCTTCACTGTTCGGGTTGCTGGGAGCGCTGGCGCTGGGCTTTCTGGAACTACAACTATTCCACGCCCTGAACCATCATCACGCCCAACTGGAAGCGCTGGTGGTCAGCGATCTGGTGCCGCTGTGGCAACCGGTGGTCACCGTCACCGCCCAGACCGAAACGATCTCTCCCCGGCATCTGGCGGCCCTGCTGCAATCGACGACGGATCGGCTGGAGCGGGTGGCGGCGACCACCGAGTACCTGGCCAACCGGGGTGAAGGCATCACCCGGGTCGCGGAGCAGGTGGCGAGCCTGGGCGAGCAGATCGAATCGTTGCGGGCGACCCTGCAAAATATCGAGAACGACCGCACCGCCGACCTGCGGCACGAGTTGCGAATCATCGCCCGGTTGCTGGCGCAGCGGGCGGATTTGACCCCGAACGGTGACGATCATGCCCCGTCGGCGTGAGGCGCTCGGCGAGTTCAACATCTGGCCGGCCTTCACCGACGCCTTGGGCGGATTGGTGATGGTGCTGATCTTCCTGATCACGATCTTCGTGATCACCGAAGTGCTGATCGGCCGCGAAATCCTGGGGAAGGAAACCGCCATCGGGCAGTTGCAACGGATCGTCGCGCATCTGGAGGGTCTGGCTGGCGATGCCGAAAAGGAAACAGCACGGCTGCGCGGCCAGGTTCAGGGACTGGAAACCACGGTCGACGAACGGGACGCGCTGCTGGCGCAACTGCGGAACGAATTGGTGGCGGCGCGCATGGCCCATGCGGCTCTGAACGCCGACCAGCGCCAGACCGAACAGACCCTCACCAGCGTCCAGGAACAAGCGGCGCTGCTGAGCGTCCGCGCCGAGCGGCTGGCGGCGGAGCTGGAGCGGCTCAACCGGGCGTTGGGGATCAGTGAGGAAGAACTGGCCCAACGCGACGCCGTCATCGTCGCGCAACAGGACCAAATCGAGGCGCTGGACAGCGCCTTGAAGGAAAAATTGCTGGAGCGGGTCGAGGAGCTGGAAAAGTACGCCAGCGATTTTTTCGGCCGGTTGCGCGAGGTGTTCGCCGACAACCCCGACATCGTCGTGGTCGGCGACCGCTTCGTGTTCCAGTCCGAGGTCCTGTTCGGCTCCGGCGAGGCGACGCTGTCGCCGAACGGGCGCGGCGATCTGGACAAGTTCGCCGCCGTTTACCAGCAATTGGCGACGCAACTGCCACCGGATTTGCCGGTCATTATTGAAGTCCAGGGCCACACCGACCGGGTGCCGATCCGCGGCGGTCGCTTTCCCTCCAACTGGGAACTGTCCACGGCACGGGCGCAGGAAGTCGTGAATTATCTGATCCAACAAGGCGTCCCCCCAGAGCGGCTGGCCGCGGTCGGCATGGCGGAATATCATCCCATCGACCCGGCCGATACCCCCGAAGCGTACCGCCGCAACCGGCGCATCGAGCTGAAAATCACCAGCCGCTGAGGCCGTGGCGAACTATGCTAGACTGCCCGAACCCGTATTCCCCAATCCGCGAGAGTGACCCCCATGGACTTCAAGACGACCGATCTATGCGATGAATTTTCCGACCGCGTGCAAATCGCCGAACCGGTGTTCGGCGATTACGGCGGTGAAGTGATGTTTTGTGGCCCCATCACGACCCTGAAAGCCTTCGAGGATAATTCCCTGGTCCGGGCCGCGCTCGAAGAGCCGGGCGACGGCCGGGTGCTGGTGGTGGACGGTGGCGGCTCGATGCGCTGCGCGCTGCTGGGTGACCAACTCGCCGAACTGGCCGAGGAGAACGACTGGGCCGGCGTGGTGGTAAACGGCTGCATCCGCGATTCCACCGCCGTCTCCGAACTGAGTATCGGCGTCAAGGCACTGGGCGTGCATCCGCTCAAGAGCGTCAAGCGCGGCATCGGCGAACGGGATGTGTCGGTGCGCTTCGCCGGGATAAATTTCGTGCCGGGCCATTTTCTCTACGCCGACGAGGACGGCTTGCTCGTCTCCGACGAGCCGCTGATCTGAAGGCGTCCGCGCGCCATTGCCATCCTTGCCAGACCAAAAGCGGTACCTACCATGCGCCTTCTCTCTCCCGCCGGTCAACAAGCGATCAACGATCTAGCCCAACGGCACGGTTTCAGCCCGGACGCCGTCGCGAGCATGCTGGACGCCGTCATCAACGGCAACGGTGGCATGGCGCAGTTCAATCACCCCGAATTCGGCGGCTCCGGCCAATGGATGCAGGGCGGCATGCTCATGCTGTCCGACATGTTCAACCACACGCTGAAAGGCCGGGTTGACGGGCTGTGTCACGACCTGGCCAAACTGGTGGCGAGTCAGCCGGATTTAGTGCGCGGCGGCAGCTTCCAGGCGCAGAGTCAGGGCGGTCAACAGCAGGGCGGCTACGGCCAACAGCAGGGGAGTTATGGCAGTGGCCAGCAGCCAGGCGGCTACAGCGGCGGCCAACAACCGCAGGATGGGTCGGGACCGGTCGGGCCGGTGAGTCTGTTCGTGCCGCCGGCCCCTGGCGGTTCCAGCGACTGGTGGGGCGCGGACTTGCGCTGGCCCACCAGCACCGGCGCGCAGAACGGCGTGCGTTACGCCTACTTCGCGCAGGCCCAGCGGCTGGCGATCGACCTCGGCGGCCGGGTTACGATTTACGACACCCTCGATCACCAGATCGGTGGTTTCTCCCAGCAACAGTCCCACGGCGGATCGCTGACGTTTTCCAGCCAATACGGCTTGGTGGATGTGGCCAGCCTGCCGGTTCTAGCGGTGGATGGCGTACCGGTCGCCGCGGAATCCCAGCCGGCTCCGCAAGGCTCCGCCCCGCCCGCGGCGTCGGACGGTGGCGGCGCCGATATCTTCGCGCTCATCGAGCGGCTCGCCGAACTGCGCGCCAAGGGCATTCTCGGTGAAGAGGAATT
>REEE01000362.1 GCA_007695245.1 Candidatus Competibacteraceae bacterium
AGAAGGGCCAATCGCTGGCGGACCGTATCGCCGTACCAACCGGTTGCCAGACGCTGGTCCTGATCCTCGGCTAATCCGAGCGCGTCTCGATAGCGATTTTCCGCCTCGCTCGACGCCGCCGCGGTCCGAGGGGAATCCGGCGCGGCCAGCGCGGCACCGACAGCCGTTTCGCCATAATCATCATCGACCGCTGGTAGATCCAGCGCCTCCCGCGCCCGACCGAGCGCCAGATCGCCCAAACCCAGCGCGGTCTCGAAGGTATCGGGCGGCAGCGGTTTGTGGCGCAAGTGGACGTCGATCCGATCCCAGTCGCCGGCCAGCGCCAACACCCGCAGTGCCTCCAGTCGCGCGCCGAGCTCGCGAGGTTCGCGCGCTTCCGCAGCGCCCGTCAGAAACGCTCGCGCCTCCTCGACCGGCGCGGGATCGGCGATGACCTCGGACGCCGTGACGGCGCGTTGCGCTCGCCAAGCGAGCCACCGCGCCCGCATGACCAGTTGCCGCTCCAGGGTCGAGTTTGGGTGCCACTCGCGCCACTGACGGGTGAACCGCTCCAGTTCAGCCGGTTCGCGGCGGCGAAAAGCGGTGCGGCACAGCGCCCACCGATGCGTCGTCGGCGTCAGTCGGGGATGGCTGTCTCGGCGTCCCGCCCAAGCGCGTTCATGCCAATCCCAGGCCGCCGTGAAATCTCCCCGCCGAAAGGCCAGCTCGCCTTCCAGGAAATCCAACAGCGTTGACCATGGCTGGCGCGATTCCGCCAAGTCCCGCCGCCCCTGTTCCAGGAGCGCCCGGCAGAAATGGGCCGGCTTGCGTTCCAGACTGAGGTGGAGAATGGTCGTCAGAGCGCTGAATCGATCCGCCGGGTCGGCGGTCGGCGCCGGTTCATTGATGGCTTGCAGCAAGACGGCCAAGGCCAGATCGTCTTCGCCGGCCAGCCGCAGGCTGTAGCCTTCCCACAGCAGCGCCCGCGTCCGCTCGCCGGTCAGTCCCAGCGTTCCGGCCAGTTCCACCGCCTGGTGTTCCCAGTGCGCGGCCTGCGCGTAGTGGCCCACTTTCCGCGCTTGGGCGGCCTGTTTCCGTAACCGGGCGAGCGTCGGACGATCAAGCATCATGACGGGTCTGCAAATCCACATGCGCGGCCAGCAACGCCTGCAAGTCGGTGTGAAAATGGCGGGCGGCGGCGGGCGTCAGGCGGTGCCGGGCGTTGAGCAGGGCACCGTAGTACAACCCGGTCAGCACCGGACGATAGCGAGGATGGTCGGGATCGGGCAGTTCGCCCAGGCGTCGCACCAGGGGATGCGCGGCGTTCAACAACAAATCCAACGGCTGGTCGCGCAAGCGGTCGCGCACCTCGCCGGCCAGTTCCGCCAGTTCGTTCGTCAGCAACGACTTTTCCAGCATCTGTTCCATCCGGTCGAAGGCGGTCAGCCGCTGGCCGGACAGCACCACGGCGCTCAGACTGGCCGGTTGGAACTGGCGAATCTGAGTGCGCGCCGCCGCTCCAGCCTCCGCCAACGCCCGATCCATCGCCCGCAGCAGGGGGGCATAGCGGACCTGCGCCGCGGCATCGAGCGGCGGATACAACGTCGGATCGGCGAGGCGATCCAGCGGTTTGAGGTCCACTTGATCCGGATGCTGGCTGACGTAGCGGTGCAACAGGGTTTCGTCAAAAGCGCCCCCCGCATTGATGGCCAGCACACCGCGCGCCTGACAGAGCAGGTAGAACTGATTGGCGTCGGCTTCGTGGGTGAAGAAATACAAGGGCCGTTTACCGTTGGGTTCCGGCCACTGGCGGGTCAGATACTCGGGCAGGGTCAATTGCCCCTGACTGGTGGCAAAGGGTAAGGCGTCCAGCACCGCCGCGCCGAATTCCCGATGTTGCGCGGCCATGCCTTTGAGGGCGTCCTGATGCCAGTCGCACAAGCGCAGAAAACGGGGCCGGTCGCGGGCGGCCAGTTCCAGCAGGGCCGTGACAATAGTTTTCCCCAAGGCTTCGCGCAGCGCGTGATAGACGCTGTCCCGCAGCACGTTGTCGCGGGCGGCGGTCGGCTGTAATTCGGGGCAGTCCGCGATACCACGCACGAAGGGTGCCCATTCCGGCAGCAGTTCGCGATCGTTCGGGCGGATGCACATCCGCGCCTGAAACAGGTCCACGAGGCCGCCGGCCTGGCCGCCCGGCGCATAACGGGCGGCGACGTACAAGCCGCCCAGGGTCCGGGGGTGCGGCAGGTCCACGGGAATTACCAGCAGGAGCGAGTCGGCGTAACGCTGGCTCAGAAAGGCGGTCAGCAGCCGATCCCGCTCCACGGGATCGCGCCAGCCCGGCTCGTGCCAGGGGGCGTTGACGGCGTTGATCGGCCCGAAACCGTCGAGCAGGATGGGAAACGGCAGCAGGTCGGCATAGCGCCGCACGGTCTGGCGCAGGCGATGGTCATCGAGAAAGGCGGTCTGGTCCGGTGCCAGCGTGACCACGACTCGCGTACCGGGCGGTTGCGCGTCCGCGGGCAGAGCGACCAAGTCATAGTCTTCGCCGCCGTGGGTGGTCCAGCGCCAGGTCTGCGCCGCGTCCGGCTTGCGGGTGTAGACGTCGATCCGTTCGGCGACCACGAACGCCGACAGCAGACCGATCCCGAACTGGCCGATGGTGGCGACCGCCACGTCGCGAGCGGCCAGTTCCTGGGCGCGGCTGCCGGTGCCGGTGCTGCCGATGACGCTCAGGAAATCTTCAATATCCCGCTGGTCCATACCCGTCCCGTTGTCGCTGAAGCTCAGGGTACGGGCGCGTTCGTCCACATCGATGCGAATCTCGCCGGCCCACTCGGCGTGCTCGACCCGGCGCAACTGAATGCTGTCATGGGCGTTCTGCAACAATTCACGGACGAACACATCCGGTTCCGGGTACAGGCTTTTCGCCAGCACCCGGACCAAACCTTGAAAGCTGGCGCGCATTTTGGGCATGAGGCCTCCTGTCTTTGGCGGTATCCCTGTGCCTCTCAAAACTCAATCGTCGGCAGCCCTCTTCTTTTCGCGTTCGCCGCGAGGGTTGCATCCACGGTGGCGAGGTGGGTCGCGCCGACGTCGAGCGCCACCGCCAGGTGTAGCGAATCTCCCGCCCGCAGGCCACTGGTGGCATCGAGCACCATGAGCGCGGCGTCCGCAAACGCCATTCGGGTCACCGGGATCAAGCGTAACCCTGCGCCGCAGAACATCTCGAATTCCCTCCACAAGACCCGCGCGTCCTCGGTCGTGATTTCACCGCGCCGCACCTTGAGCGACAGGGCGCTGGCGAACTCCGGGACGATCCAGTCCGCGGCAACGATGGGATCGGCACAGGCGGCGAACCAGGTTGCGACGCGCTCGCTCGCCGGTTCCGGGACAAACAGCGGCACCGCCGCGCTGGTGTCGAGATAAACCATCAGTACCGGTCGCCCCGTCGCATTTCCTCGACGGTCGACGCGGTCATCGGCAAGCCGGCCCGCAACTGCCCCACACGCTCCAGAAAAGCCGCCTTGTCAAAGCGTTGCGTCGGCGTGAGTCGGATCTCACCGATGGACGTCACCTCTGCTTCCACCTCGTCACCCTCCTTGAGTCCCGCCGCGCGTAAATATTCCACCGGCAACCGAACGGCTAGACTGTTGCCCCACTTCGCCACTTGTAAGCGCATGGAAACCTCGCTGGATATACCTGTATCTACAGTTTAGGTGTTGCCCCTCAGGATGCAACCTTTCCGTAAACTTGGGGTATTTCGCGTGATTTTTCGTGTTGACGGCAAGGTTCTCCTCACCGATATTGAGGTGAATAATAATGCGCTTGGTTTTGTCCGCAAAACCGCCCAGTTTCATAACCCTCTCCAACCCCATGATCGTAAGGAGCGAACCATGAAGTTCTTTTCGCCGCTGTTACTGGCTTTGGCATTGATCGTTGGCGGGATCGCCACCCCCGCCTTCGCGGAGGACCGCGCCCCGCTCTTCATCAACCTGACCACGGACGACCCGCATCGCGCTGACATGGGCATCTCCTTCGGTAAAAACCAACTGGAGCGCGGCCATCCCTTGACGATTTTCCTCAACGACAAGGGCGTGTTGATCGGCTCTCAGGAGAACGCCGCGCCATTCGCCGAGCATCAGAAGGTGTTGGGCGAACTCGTGGACCAAGGAGCCACGGTCTTGATCTGCCCGATGTGCATGAAGCACTACGGCGTGAAAGAGGCGGATCTGTTGCCCGGTCTCCAAGTCGGTAACCCCGAACTGACGGGCGGCGCCCTGTTCAAGGACAATACCCGGACGTTGACCTGGTAGCCGCGCGGGACGGGTTACGGCTGACGCCAACCCGTCCTGTATCCTTCTCAAAATATTAAAAAATTTTCCTGTTATGTCCAAGCCATCGCCACTCTTTTCCCATGCGTTCCCGCCCCTCTTGATCCTGGCGTTCGCGCTTTCGCTGAGCGCCGGCTGTGCGTCCCTGACCGGTGCTGAATCCGCTACAGGCCCGGCGGGCGTCCGGGAAAACGGCCTGCTGGTGCTCGGCCAAAAAGACCAGAACCGAATCGCCGAGGTTCGGACCGGCGAGCGCATCGCGGTGCGCCTGCCGGAAAACCCCACCACCGGCTTCACTTGGGCCGTCGCCGAAAGCGACAGGCGCCTGCTGGCGCTGGACGGCACCGACTATGCCCCGCCGGAGGAAGCCGGATTCATCGGCACCCGTGGCGAACGAACCTTCACCTTCACCGCCCGCGAGCCTGGCGAAGTACCGCTCACGCTCAAATACTGGCGGTTCTGGGAAGGCGATGCCTCCATCGCCGAGCGCTACACTGTGACCGTCCGAATCATCCCCTAGAGCGGCCAGACGTTCATGTTTAAATCTCTATCTCTTTCTCTCAGAAGGTTACTGCTCCGCTTCGAGCGGTCGATCCCGCGGTCCGCCGCGCAAGCGCCGGAAATCCGCGCCGACGAGCGCGGCGAACCGCCGTCACCGAATCGGATTCCCGCCGAAGCGGAGTCGACCGCCGCACCTGAGCCGACGTCCGACTCGGCCGCCGGACGCGCCGAACCGGTACCGCCCCAGATCGCCGCCGCCCCGGTCATGAACGAACCGGAACCGGCCGTCGCCCCAGCGCCAGCGCCAGAACTCACCGCCCGGCTCCATACGCTGGAAATCCTCCTCGACGCCCTCCCCGATTTGGTGTATCTCCACGACCGCGACCTGCGGTATCGCTACGCCAATGCGCCCGGACGGCGCGCCCTGGGATTGGATAACGAGTCATGGAACGGTCGCCACTGGCGCGAACTGAACCGGCCCGCCGAATTCCTGGAACCGCTGGAAGCGCGGATTCGCGAGGTCTTCGCCAGCGGCGAAGCCATGCGCCACGAAGCCGTCTGGCCGACCGCCGGCGGCGAGCGCCATTACGAATTCGCGCTCGCTCCGGTCCACGATCCCGCTGGTGCCATTCAGACCGTGGTCGTCAGCGGCCGCGATCTCGGCGCGCGTCAGGCGGCGGAACAGCACGCGGAAGATCAACACTGGCGCGACCCGCTGACCGGTTTGCCCAATCGGGTCCTGGCTCGTGACCGCGTCCGGCAGGCCTTGACCCTGGCCGCTCGCGCCAATACCCCGGTCGCGCTGCTGCGGCTCGAACTGGACCGTTTCGCCAGCCTTGACCCACCGCTCGACTCCGAACCAAGCGACCGTTTGCTGCAAGCCATCGCCGCACGGTTGCGGGAAACCCTGCACGATACCGACACGCTCAGTCGTCTGGATCGCGCGGAGTTCCTGATTCTACCCGCTGGCTTGAGCCATCCCGCAACGGCGGGGCGGATCGCCCAGAAACTGTTGGCGGCCCTGGAACGGCCTTTTATCGTGGATGGCCAGGAAGTAACCATCGCCGCCAGCATCGGCATCAGCCTGTTTCCCAGCGACGGCCATGACTGCGCCGCGCTGCTGCGCACGGCGGGCGCTGCGTTGCGCGACGCCAGGGACAGCGGCCGGAATCTCTACCGCTTCCGCGACGAGCGGCTGAACGTCGAGGCCCTGGAGCGGCTGTTGCTGGAAAAACGGCTGCGCCGGGCCTTGGACGCGCAAGAACTCGACCTGCACTACCAACCGCTGGTCGAATTGGCCACCGGACGGATCGTCGGCGCGGAAGCCTTGTTGCGCTGGCGGAACGCCGATCTGGGATCGGTGGCCCCGACCCACTTCATTCCTATCGCCGAACGGAACGGCCTGATCGTGCCGATCGGGATCTGGGTGCTGGAAACAGCGTGCCGGCAGGTCCGGGACTGGCAAGCGGCGGGTTTGCCGGAACTCACTATGACAGTCAATATTTCGGCGGTGCAATTCCAGCGGACGGATTTCGTGGGCACGGTGGCGCGGGTCCTGCAAGAGAGTGGCCTGGATGCCGGGCGGCTGACCCTGGATTTGACCGAAGCGGTGTTGGCTCAAGACCGGGACAACACCCTGCGCACGGTCCAGCGGCTCAAGGCCATGGGCATCCGCCTGGCGGTCGACGATTTCGGCGCCGGCTACTCCAGCATCAGCGACTTCAACCAATTAAATCTGGACGAACTCAAACTGGCCCCGCGCTTCATCCGCGATCTCGGCGTCAGTCCCGACGACGAGACCCTCGCCCGAGCCATCGGCCAACTGGGCCGCAGTCTGCGGCTCACCCTGCTGGTGAAGGGCGTGGAAACCGCCGAGCAGGCGGCATCGCTGAGTCAGGGAGACTATGATCTCGTCCAAGGTTATCATTTCGGCGAACCGGTCTCGGGCGAGGAATTCGCGCGCTTTTTTGGTCTGAACGGTACCCCGGCGCGCGCCGCCGAGCCGACGCAGCCCGGCCCGGCTTCCTAATCGCGACATCCACCATTCACCAGGTTTCTCATGGACAAGACTTACGAACCGCAGGCCATCGAACCCCGCTGGTACGCCTTTTGGGAGGAACAGGGCTGTTTCGCGCCCAGCGGCCAGGGCGCGCCCTACTGCATCATGATTCCGCCACCGAACGTCACCGGCACCCTGCACATGGGTCACGCCTTCCAGGACACCATCATGGACGCGCTGACCCGCTACTACCGGATGAAGGGCCATAACACCCTGTGGCAGCCGGGCACCGACCACGCGGGGATCGCCACACAGATGGTGGTGGAACGGCAACTGCTCGCCGAGGGCCAGACCCGGCACGATCTGGGCCGCGAGGCGTTCGTCGACCGGGTGTGGACGTGGAAAGCCGAATCCGGCGGGACGATCACCCGCCAGTTGCGGCGGATGGGTTCTTCGGTGGACTGGACGCGCGAGCGGTTCACCATGGACGACGGGCTGTCGGCGGCGGTGCGGGAAGTGTTCGTGCGCCTGTACGAGGAAGGGTTGATCTATCGCGGCCAGCGGCTGGTCAACTGGGACCCGGTGTTGCACACCGCCGTTTCCGACCTGGAAGTCGCCAGCGCCGAGGAACACGGGTTCATGTGGCACATCCGCTATCCACTGGCCGAGGGCGGCGGCGATCTCATTGTCGCTACCACCCGTCCGGAAACGATGCTCGGCGACACCGCCGTGGCGGTCCATCCCGACGACGCGCGCTACCAGCGCCTGATCGGCTTGCACGTGGCGTTGCCGCTGACCGGCCGGCAAATCCCGATCATCGCCGATGAGTATGTAGACCCGGCCTTCGGCTCCGGATGCGTCAAGATCACCCCCGCCCACGACTTCAACGACTACGCGGTCGGCCAGCGCCACGATCTCCCGCTCATCAATATCTTCACCCCCGACGCCAAGATCAACGATAACGGTCCGCAGTGCTATCGTGGCCTGGATCGCTTCGAAGCGCGCAAGCGCATCGTCGCCGATCTGGAAGAACTCGGATTGATGGAGGAGATCAAGCCGCACAAGCTGATGGTGCCGCGCGGCGATCGCAGCCATGCGGTGATCGAGCCGTTCCTGACCGATCAGTGGTACGTCAAGACCGCGCCTTTGGCGGGTCCGGCCATCGCCGCCGTCAAGACCGGCCAGCTCAAGTTC
>REEE01000212.1 GCA_007695245.1 Candidatus Competibacteraceae bacterium
AGATCGAAGTCCTGGAGCCGAGCGCCTGGACCGAAGGCCGCAAGGTGCGGGTGTATTACCTGGGCAAGGAATTCCGGGAAGCTCAGATCGAGGAGCAGGCCCGGGAGGCGGCGGAACGGCAGGCGCAACAGGAACGGCAGGCCCGGGAGGCGGCGGAACGGCAGGCGCAACAGGAACGGCAGGTCCGGGAGGCGGCGGAACGGCAGGCGCAACAGGAACGGCAGGCCCGGGAAACCGCGGAACGGCAGGTCGAACAACTCCTCGCCCGACTCAAGCAGGCTGGTATCGAACCGTAGTCACCCTGCCGCTACCGCACCCTCTCAGACAGGGACTTTGTGGCCTCGACCGTCGTCATCCCCCCGCCGAAACACCACCAGATGATCGATATCCAGGCGAATGCCGATGCACTGTCCCGGCGCGTGGTTGTGATGGCTGGGCGTCAGACAGAGCAGCCGCGCGCCGCTGGACAACTTGAGCGTGTAAAGAAATTCCGCGCCCCGAAAGACCCGCTCCACGATCTCCGCCCGTAACGGGCTGGCATCGTCGTGAACCACATCATCCGGTCGGACCAACACCTCCACCAGCGCCCCCGGCGCACAACCGGCCGGTGGTTCCCCGTGAATCCGGCCCAACTCCGTGTCCACCGATCCGCCCTCCCCGACCCGCCCGACTAACAACACCCCCTGACCGATGAAATTGGCGACGAAGCGATCCACCGGCCGATGGTAGAGGTTATAGGCGCTGTCCCACTGCAACAGCCGGCCTTCATCAAGCACCCCGATTTCATCGGCGAAGGCGAACGCCTCGAACTGATCGTGGCTGACCAGCAGTCCGCCCGTGCCTTCCTGCAACAGGATCGCCCGCACCTCCCGCGCCAGACCCTCGCGCAGGGTGACATCCAGACTGGAGAACGGCTCGTCCAGCAGCAACAACCGCGGACGCGGCGCCAGCGCCCGGGCCAGCGCGACCCGCTGCTGCTGACCGCCGGAAATCTGATGCGGATAGCGTTTAGCCAGATCCTCCAGCCCGATCAACCGCAGCAGATCCCGCACCCGTGCCCGCCGTTCCTCGGCCGTCCAGTTCCGCAGGCCGAAGGCGATGTTATCGGTGACGGTCAAATGCGGAAACAGCGCCAGATCCTGAAACATCATGCCGATCCGCCGCCGTTCCGGTGGCAAGCTCCAATCGGGCCGGCTCAGCTCGACGCCTTCGAGACGAATCGACCCGCGCCGCACCGGCTCGAAGCCGGCGATGGCCCGCAACAGGGTCGTCTTACCGCAACCGCTGGGACCGAGCAGACAGCCGATCCCGGCGCAACTCATGCGCAGCGACAAGTCCTCCACCACCCGGCGGGGCGGATAGGCAAGGTCGATATCGAGCAGATCAAGGAACGGGGTCATAGCCAGGTCTCGCGCGACCGATGGCGCGACTCAGCAGAATCACCGGGCCGACGCCGGCCAGCACGATGGCCAGCGCGAAGCTGGCCGAATCCGCCAACCGCTCGTCGGCGGCCAACTCATAGGCCCGCACCGCCAAGGTATTAAAGTTGAATGGGCGCAGGATCAGGGTCGCAGGTAACTCCTTGAGTACATCCACAAATACCAGCAGGAGGGCCGTCAACAGGCTGCCGCGCAATATCGGAATATGCACCCGCCACAGCACCGCTCGCGGCGTCACGCCCAACGAGCGAGCGGCGTCATCCATGCTCGGCCGGATCCGGGTCAGGCCGGCATCCACGCTGTGCAGCGCCACCGCCAGGAAGCGCGCGCAGTAGGCGAAGATCACCGCGATCAGCGTCCCACTCAACAGTAGGCCGGTCGAGATCCCCAGCCATTCCCGAGCCCAACCATCCACGGTCCGATCGATGGCGGCGAACGGCAGCATCACCCCGATCGCGATCACCGTACCGGGCACCGCATAGCCCATGCCGGCCCCGCGCACCGCCAGTCGCACCAGCGGATGCGGGCGCAAGCGCTGGCCGTAGCCCAGCAACAGCGCCAGCAACAGCGCCAGCAGCGCCGCGCCCAGCGCCAGCAACAAGCTGTTGGTCACCAGTTGCAGGAAGCGCTCGTCCACCACCCGCGGAGCGGTGCGCGCCGCCCAAGTCGCCAACACCCCCGCCGGGAGCAGAAAACCGAACAGCAGCGGGATCAGGCAGGCCGCGACCGCCAGTCCGCCCGCATAGCCTCGCAACACGAGACGCGGCGGGCGATAGTGGCGCCCGCCGGCGTGGTGAAACCGCGCCTGCCGCCGCGACACCCGTTCCAGCACCAGCAGCACGAAGACGAACATGAGTAACAGCGTAGCCAGTTGCGCGGCGGCGGTGCTGTCGCCCATGCCGAACCAGACCCGAAAAATTCCGGTGGTAAAGGTATTGACCCCAAAGTATTGCACCGTCCCGTAGTCGGCCAGCGCCTCCATTTGCACCAGCGATACCCCGGCGATCAACGACGGCCGCGCCAAGGGTAACCCGACGGTGAAGAATCGCCGCCACGGACCGGCGCCCAAACTGCGGCTGACTTCGGTCACGGTCGCCGACTGGTCGAGAAACGCCGTGCGCGCCAGCAGATACACATAAGGGTACAACACCAGCGCCAGCATCACGATGGCGCCGGGCAGTGAGCGGACTTGGGGAAACCAGTAGTCGTGGCGGGTCCAGTCGAACGTCTCGCGCAACAGGGTTTGCACGGGTCCGGCGAAATCCAGCAGTCCGGTGTAGGTATAGGCGATGATGTAGGCGGGCATCGCCATCGGCAACAGCAGCGCCCACTCGAAGATGCGCCGGCCGGGAAAATCGTGGATGCTGGTCAACCAGGCGGCCGGCACACCGATCAGCAGCGCGCCCGCGCCGACCCCGAGCATGAGCAACAAGGTATTGATCACGTAATCGGTCAGCACGGTCGCGGCCAGATGCCGCCAGACCTCGCCGGCCGGTTGCAGGGCGACGGCGACCACGCTGAACACCGGCAGCATGACTAAAAAAGCCGCCCCGACCACCAGAAGAGTCCAGAGGTCGAGGCGTGGCCACCACCGTTGCCCTGACCGGACCAGCCCAGTCTTCGCCACGGCATCGGGCGCCGAATCCGGAGAGACCCATGCCCCCCGGCCGAGGTCAACCTTCACAATCGAATTTGAATCCTTATTGAATAACCGTCATGACCGCTGCCCATCACCGGCCAGCGCAAGAAGGCGGGGATCGATCGAGCCCGCTCACCGCCAGCCCGCCCGGTCCATCAACCGGATCGCGGCGGCGTTCAGTTCGCCCAGCTTGGCCACGTTCAGAGTGTCGGCGTTGAATTCGCCCCAAGCCGCGAGCGTCGCGCTGGGCGGAATCTCCGGATTGACCGGGTATTCATTATTGGCGTCGGCATACCAGCGCTGCGCCGCGTCGCTGGCCAGAAATTCCAGCAATTTCACCGCCTGGTCGCGATTGCGGGCATGAGCGGTGACGCCAGCCCCGCTGACGTTGACATGCACTCCGGTGGTTTCCACGTTGGGCCAGAATACCGCAACCTTGGCGGCGGCCTCGCGCTCGGACGCGTCGTCGGAGTCCATCATGCCGCCCAAGTAATAGGTGTTGGCCAGGGTCAGGTCGCATTCGCCGGCGGCCACGGCCTTGATCTGGTCGCGATCACCGCCGCGGGGCGGACGGGCGAAGTTGGCGACCAAACCCTTGGCCCAGGCTTCGGCTTCGGCTTCACCGTGATGGCTGATCATGCCCGCCACCAGCGACTGATTGTAAACGCTGTTGGAGGAACGCATGCAGAGTCGATCCTTCCACTGCGCGGCGACCAGATCTTCATAGGTGGATAATTTCTCGGGGTCGACCCGGTCCACGGCGTAGAGGATCGGCCGGGCGCGAACCGACAGGCCGAACCAGTAACCCTCTGGATCGCGGTAGACGGCGGGAACCCGCGCGGTCAGAACCTCGGATTGCACGGCCTGCAATACGCCCGACTCACGGGCGTTGGCCAGGCGGCCGGCATCGACGGTCAGCAACAAGTCAGCCGGCGTGTTGATGCCTTCGCTCTGCAAGCGTTGCAACAACTCTTCGTCCCTGCCGGTTACCAGGTTGACGGTGATGCCGGTCTGCCGGGAAAAATCATCCAACAGGGGCTTGATCAGGTCTTCCTTGCGCGCCGAGTAGATGTTGACCTCCTCGTTCGCCAGCACCGGCGGCATGGCCAAAGCCGCTAGCAGACAGAACGTGGACAGCAGGGTCAGGTGTTTCGACAAACCAGGCATAACACGACTCCAGGACAACTCATGGATGGGGTACGGATCGCTGGCTTCATGAAAATCGCCGTAGCCGCGAGCCGCTTATCTTAGGAATACTTACCAAATAATAATAATTCCTGTTTGTATTGTAAAGTCCCATCAAGAGATTGTGGGGTGGTGGCTCCACGGATCAACGCAGCGATGGAAGGTGCCGGCGTTGCGGGGGAGGGCAGGATGAAGCCGGTCGCGAAGACCTCGGGCATCGCCTGAAACTCCGGGGATTCCGGGTACAGATGGGGAACGGTTTTGGTCGGCGGGACCACGAAGGCGAATTCACCACTCAAGCCAGGTTGCAGGGATTCGTGCATGGGATAGCGCCCTCTCGTTGAATGAATGCAATAGGATTTTGCGACTCCCAAGAGTCGGCCGCCTCGGGCAACCCAAAATGCTCTGGATAGCGCACGGCCATCAGGTACAGACCTTCGGCGGGAGCGGTCACGCCGGCTTGGGTCCGATCGCCCCCTTTCAGAACGTCTCGCGCCCACCCCACCGGTTGCTCGCCGGCACCGATCGCCAGCAACACTCCGGCGATATTGCGCACCATGTGATGCAAAAACGCATTGGCTTCCACCTCCAGAATCACGCTATCGCTCTGTCGGCGCACCGTCAGCTCGAGGAGGCGGCGAATCGGTTGGCGGGCCTGGCATTCGGCGGCGCGGAACGCGCTGAAATCGTGCTCGCCGACCAGCGGTTGCCCGGCTTCCTGCATGCGCTCGGCGTCGAGCGGCGGACGCCACCAGGCGGCCCGTCGATGCCAAAGCGCGGAGCGATAGGAGTGATTGTAGATGAGATAACGATAGCGGCGGGTTAGCGCCGAAAACCGGGCATGGAAGTCATCCGAAACGGGCTGAGCCCAATTCAGGCTGAGATCGGGCGGCAGGTGGGCGTTGCCGCCCAACACCCAGGATCGCGCCGAGCGAACCGCCGTCGTATCGAAATGGACCACTTGACCGACGCCGTGAACCCCGGCGTCGGTGCGACCCGCGCATATCACGTGGATCGATTGGTCGGCGACTCGGGCCAGCGCCCGTTCCAAACCGGTCTGTACGGTGCGCGTTTCGGGTCGCTGCGCCTGCCAGCCCCGGAATTCGGACCCGTCGTATTGCACGCCCAGCGCCACGCGCATGATTTAGAGAAGGGAGGGGAAAGGAGAAAGGAGGGAGGGGGAAGGAGAAAGGGGCAACGGACCACAGGCTGGATCAGCGGCTGTCCGATTGCCCTTGCCCCGTTCGCTCATCCACCGCGAGCGACGCGCTGGGCGCGAACGCCGCGATCCGGGTACAACGCCTTAACCATCAACTGGTCGCGACGGTAGATGTCGTCCCGGAAATGCACCAATCCCTCATCGTCGACCCAGGCCGTCCAATACAACAGATAAACCGGCACGGCCTCCGGCAGGTTGACAACCCGTTCCCGACCGCGGGTGGTGGCTCTCTTGAGCGCGTCCTGGCTCCACTGCGGATCGTGCCTGAGCAAGTATTCAGCCAACTCCAGCGGATTGGAAATGCGAATGCAACCGGAGCTGAAGGTGCGCTGATTGCGGTTGAACAGATCGCGGGAGGGCGTATCGTGCAGATAGACGTTATGGGAATTCGGGAACATGAACTTGACCCCGCCCAACGCGTTGCGGGGCCCCGGCTCTTGGCGCAGCTGATAGTTGAAATTTCTGGCGGTGACCGCGCTCCAGTCGACGGCACCCGGATCGACCCGCTGTCCGCCGCTGGTGAAAATCTGGATGTTCTGCCGCGCGAGCGCCTGGGGATTGCGCCGCAACTGCGGCAGTTTGTCCCTGACGGCGATGGACCGCGGGATGTGCCAGCGGGGGCTGAGCACCAGATAGGTCATGTCCGCGGTGAAAATTGGAGTCTGCCGTTCCAACTGGCCCACGACCACCTTGGATTCCATGACCCGCTGGCCGTTCTCGAACACATCCATCCTGAAGTCGGGAATATTGACCAGAATGTACCGGGCGCCAAACTCATCCGGCAGCCAGCGCCAGCGTTCCATATTTAATTCAACTTGACGGATCCGTTCGGAGACCGGCACGTTCAAGGCCGCCCGGGTGAGGGGTCCCACCACGCTGGTTTCCTGCAAACCATGCCGTCTCTGGAAGCGAAGCACGGCTTCGGTGACCGTCTTATCAAAGACCGCCGATTCGTTCTGGTCGGCCTCACTCCGGCCTTCGACCAAATCACCGCCGGCCCGCAACCGGGCGCGGAGGGTTCGGACGCGCGGTCCCTGGTCGCCCTGCCGCAAATTCGGTCCGTCGCTGAGGATCGGCCAGCCGCCGGCCTGCTCGACCTTTCGGTAGCTTTCCAGCACCTCGCGCAATCGACTGTAGTTGTCGTTGAGTGGCTTCAGCGCCCGCAGCGATTCGGACAACGTGCCGTGAGTCAATGCTTCCTGTAGCACTGCGGCCAGATCGCGGGAGCGGGGCGGGATCGTCCAGTCGCGATCCACTTTCCGGGGGGACAACCGACCCGATAGCAGATGGGAACCATAAGTTAAAAAGGCGTCGGTGAACAGCAGGTCGAAATCGGTCAACTGGCCAATCGTGGGCGTCGTTTCCCTCCGGCGGAGTTCGGCGAGCCGTTCCTTCAGGGCGGTGAAGCGATAGTCGGCGGTGCGCAGCCCTTCACGGTCGGCGTCGCGCAGGGATTCGAGCAAGGCGTCCGCCGCCGGTAACGGCGCGCCCTCGGCGCTCAGCCAAGCTGGCTGGTAATCGCGTCGCGTATAGAAAGGAACCAGAAATTCCAAGGCGCTCAAGCGCTGGTTGTCGACGTCCAGGCGGGTCAGCGGCGGATCGGTCCGGACCCGTTGGCAGATCTGAACGGCAATCTCATCCCGCGGGTTCAGGGCAGCCGTGGGACAGAGCGGTAGCGAGGGTGGGACGTCGGCTGCATCCATCGAATGCGTCGCCTCAATCGCGCCCTCGGATGGCGTCGTCGAAGCGGTTTCGCCATCGGCTTCCAGGACTTGGCGGGCGTAAATCGCCCCTGCGGTCGGGTTGGCGGCATCATGAATTTCGGATTCCTGACCGCCGGTCACTTCCGCGACCACGGGGAAGGTATTGAGCGCGCACGCTCCCAACAGCAGGCACAAACAAACAGGCAACAGAATTTTCTTGGACACGGCGATGACCAATCTAGCGCTTTTATTGAAGGATCCGAGGTATCGTATCATCTTACCAACAGCGTATCAAATAAACCACGCCACCTGTCCGCAGAAGCAACAGATTCCGATTCGGTCTGTTCCGGCTCAAATCAATTTATTTAGAGGGTGGTTCCAGCGAATGATTCGCGCTACCAGCGCGAAACCTCCCGCAATTCCAGCAGAATGTCGTTGAGCGGGGCATCAATGCTGTCCACCAGACAGACCAGGTTGCCGACGCCGCACACGGATTGCGTGACGCCCCGCAGAATCCAGCCGCGCGGCGGGGTCCAACCGCGCATGCCGGTGAACATCGCCAATTGATCGGCATTGCCCTGAGCCATGCGTCGATAGTCGTGCGCGAACCGGGCCAGATCGGTCATCTCGTCGCGGCTCATCAAGCCATAACCTTCCACCAGGTTACCGTCGTCGCGGAAATGGCAGACCACGTTGACGCCGTCCAAGGCCAGCAGCCGCTTGATCATGCTCATGAAATCGGTTCCTGATTTTCCAAGGCCGCGAACGCCGCTTCATAATCGGCGTTTTCATTGGACATGACCACGCCCATAAACGGTGGCAGGCTGTACTTCCCATCCTGTTTGTACTGCTCCCGGTGCAGACCGCTGACCACCACCGACCAGTCGAAGCCGACCAGCGTAAAGGCCCGGACCGGATAGAACCCTTTCATGGCGGTGATCTGCTCCCAACCGCGCGCCTGCATGGTGGCGATGCTCATGTTGGCCGCGCACATGTGGGCGAGCAGGTCCAACGTTGAATCGTTGAGCCGGTCGGGATAGGCGATCTGGTGCTCCAGCAGTTCGCCGCTACCCCGAAATTCAAACGCCGCCATGGCGCCCGGCAACCGCATCAACGCATCGAGTGTGACCATGAGTGATCTCCCCTTCCTGATTTTCTGGTTGGATCTAAATCGGCTCGCGTTCAGATCAGATGGGTGGATGCATGGGTCAGCGTCCCACGCATGAAGCGGACAATATCGTTGATCGAACCCTTGGCGTTGTCGATCATGCAGAAAACATTCGCCATCACGCACACCGTATGGCTGGGGCCATACACCACCCAGCCCCGGGCGGGATGCAGCCCGTTGCGCGGCCGCAGCGCTTCGAGCATTCCACCCTCCATGTTCACGCTCATGGTGGTGGCGCGGCAAATGATGGAAGCCATGCGCGCGTGTTCCTCGGTCAGAACGCCCCGATAGGAAAACCGGTCGCCCCGGTAGGCGTATTCGCCGGCGGCGATGACCCCAGGCCGGGCCAGCAGGTCGGTCACAATGCTCATGATGGTGGTATCCTCGGATGGTGTTATAAGGGTGGCCGGCCATGACGGCGTCCGAGCCAGCCCCCATTTTTTAAGGGCATCTTTTTATTAAACATAGTCAAAGCGGCGCAAAAATCCACAGAGTGTCACCGGTCATTGACCCTGTTTTAAAATCCGTCCCAATATCGCTCTCGAACCGCGCCAATCCCCGAACTTTGTCCAGGATGGGATTTCATGGATTCGGTCGGTTCGTTATTGAAATCACTCCTTAAAAAACCACTCTTTACGTTTAGGAGGCCGCGCAATGCTTCGCACTTTCGCGATGGGTGTTTTAATCGTTGGGTCGTTTTCGATCCTGGCGGGTTGCGGGGCGGCGGACAGCGTCGATTCCGCCGCCCCCGAGCGGGAAGCAACACCACCGCCCGCCATTCAAGGCGAGCCGACTGATTTGGAGCGGATCGCACCGCCGGCTTTCGAGACGACGCTGCGGTGCGGCGCGCAAGAAATCACCGTCGGCCATACCGAAGCGGAAGGGCTACGGCTGACCGTCGGCGATGAGACCTTCGATCTGCGTCCGGTGGAGGCGGCGTCCGGAGCCAAATATGCGGCGGTGAATGATCCCTCGACCACGTTCTGGAGCAAGGGCGACCGCGCGTTGCTGGAAGTCCGGGGCCAGGCGTATCCGGAATGCACGACCGTCGCCGACACGGCACCGGTCTTTCGCGCGACTGGCAACGAACCGGGCTGGTTGCTGGAGATTGGCGATCAGGATCTGACCTTGCTGAAGAACTATGGAGAAACCCGCCTGGTGGCGCCGACGCCGGTCCCCACCACGACGAATGGCGTCAATCAGTATGCCGTCGACGTCGATGGCCAGAACCTGACGGTGACGATTACCGCGCGGCTTTGCGTGGATACCATGAGCGGCATGCCGCATCCCCATACGGTGACCGTGTCGCTCGATGATGAAAATCTGGAGGGTTGCGGCGGCGATCCAGCGACTTTGTTACACGGGGCCGAGTGGGTGGTTGGGGATCTCAATCGGGGCGCGCTCATCGAGCCATCGCGCGTGACCCTCAATTTTGCCGCGGACGGTCGCGTCTTTGGCCACGCCTCCTGCAACAACTACACCGGCGACTATGTCCTGACCGGCGAGAGCCTGACGATTCCCCAGACGGTGACAACCAGGATGGCCTGCGAACCCGAGTTGATGGCACAGGAAAGCCGGTTCCTCGAACTCCTGGAAAACATCCAGCGGTTCGAAATCGGCGCGGACGGCGCTCTCATCCTGCATACCGACGATCTGCGCACGATTACGGCGCGGCGCTCCTGACGCAGAGCGTGGACTGTCGAAGCGAAGTCGTGGTCGACGCATCAGCGGTTGCGTCACCCGCATCCGCGCCGACCTCCCTGCCCATCGAACCGGTGGTCCCGGCGATCCGCGCCGCGCTGCATCGCTCCACCGCTCTGGTGCTGCAAGCGCCGCCGGGGGCCGGCAAGACCACCCACGTTCCGCTGGCGCTGTTGGAGGAACCCTGGCTGGCCGGTCGCACCATTCTGCTGCTGGAGCCGCGCCGGTTGGCGGCGCGGGCGGCGGCGGCGCGCATGGCCAGCCGGCTCGGCGAACCGGTCGGCCGGACCGTGGGTTACCGCATCCGCTTCGAGCGCCAGATCTCGCGCCAGACCCGCATCGAAGTGCTGACCGAAGGCATTCTGACCCGTCGCCTGCAACGCGATCCGGCGCTGGACGGCGTGGGCCTGGTGATCTTCGACGAATTCCACGAACGCGGACTGCATGCCGATCTGGCGTTGGCGCTGGCTTTGGACAGCCAGCGCGGCTTGCGCGAGGATCTGCGGTTGCTGGTGATGTCGGCGACGCTGGACGGCGCGGCGGTCGCCCGGTTGCTGGGGGATGCGCCCGTCGTCACCAGCGAAGGCCGCGCCTATCCCGTGACCCGACATTATCTGCCGCGCGATCCCGCCGGACTGGATCTCAACAGCGTGGTTCGCGCCGTCGTCACCGCCCTCAACCGCCATCCCGGCGACCTGCTGGTGTTTCTCCCCGGCGGCGCGGAAATCCGGCGGACCCTGGATCGGCTGGAAGGAGAACCGGCTTGCGCCGGGCTGGCGCTTCTGCCCCTGTACGGCGACCTGCCGGGGAGCGATCAGCAGCGCGCCCTGCAACCGGACCCGAAAGGTCGGCGCAAAATCGTGCTGGCGACGCCCATCGCCGAAACCAGCCTGACCATTGAGGGGGTGAACGTGGTGGTGGATGCCGGCTGGACCCGCGTCCCGCGCTTCGACCCGCGCAGCGGTTTGACCCGTCTGGACACGGTGCGCATTTCCGCCGACGCCGCCGAACAGCGCGCCGGTCGGGCCGGACGGCTGGGGCCGGGCGTTTGCTACCGGCTGTGGAGCGAAGCGGCCCAAAGTCGTCTTCCGCCGCGCCGAACTCCGGAAATTCTCGAAGCCGATCTGGCCCCATTGGCGCTGGAACTGGCGCACTGGGGCGTCGGCGACCCCACGGCGCTGGCCTGGCTCGATCCGCCGCCGGTCGGAGCATTGGCCCAGGCTCGTGCGCTGCTGACCGAACTGGAGGCGCTGGACGACCAGGGCCGCATCACTGTGACCGGGCAATCCCTGGCGGAACTGCCGGCCCATCCCCGGTTGGCGCATCTGCTGCGGCGCGGCGCGGCGCTTGGATCGGGCGCGCTGGCCGCCGATCTGGCCGCCCTGCTGGAAGAGCGTGATTTATTGCGCGGCGCGCACGCCTTCGGCAGCGACCTGACGGCGCGGCTGGAAGCCCTGCGCGCCTTCCGCCGCGACGGCCGCGACGGCGCAGGGCGCTGGCAGGCCGATCCCGGAGCCTGCGCCCGAGTCGAACAGGCGGCGCGGCGCTGGCGGCAAGGGTTGCGGCTCGCGGAGAATTCCGAACCGACGCTGGACGCCGCGACGGTCGGTCTGCTGCTGGCGCTGGCCTATCCCGACCGGGTTGCGCGCCGCCGCGACGGTGACGCGAACCGCTATCTGCTGGCCAACGGTCGCGGCGCGCGATTGCTGCCCGGCGATCCGCTCGCGGGGTGCGACTGGCTGGTGGCGGCGCAGTTGGAAGCCGGCGCCAGCGAGGGCCGGATTTGGCTGGCGGCACCGATCGATCCCGACGCTCTGGCAACGCAACTGGCCACCCGTTTGCGAACCGTCGCCGAAGTGCGCTGGGACGCGCGGCAGGCGGCGGTGGTCGCGCGCCGGGAGCGGCGGTTGGGCGCCTTGGCGCTGAGCGGCGGACCGTTGGCGGACCCCGATCCGGAAGCGGTGCTCCGAGCGATGCTGGAGGGAGTGCGGCAACTGGGCATCGCCAGCCTGCCGTGGACTCGTGAGTTGCGCGACTGGCAGGCGCGGGTCTTGTCGTTGCGGCATTGGTTTCCCGAGGACGGGTGGCCGGATTTGGCCGACGCGGCGTTGACCGAATATCTCGAAGACTGGCTGGGGCCGTGGCTGGATGGTCTCACTCGACGCGAGCATTTGTCGCGGCTGGATTTAGCGGCGGCGCTGCACGGTTTGCTCGATGGGCGGCTGCGGGCGCACTTGAACGAGCTGGCACCGACGCATTGGCTCGCGCCCAGCGGTTCGCGGGTGCGCTTGCGCTATACGCCGGGCGAGCCGCCGATGCTGGCGGTGAAGTTGCAGGAATTGTTCGGCCTGCCCGATACGCCGCGCATCGCCGAGGGGCGGATCGCGGTCACGCTGCATCTGCTGTCGCCGGCGCAACGGCCGATTCAGGTCACCCAGGATTTGCGCGGGTTCTGGGAGCGAACCTACGCGGAAGTGAAGAAGGAGTTGAAGGGCCGCTATCCCAAGCATCCCTGGCCGGACGATCCCTGGACCGCGACGCCGACCCGGCGCGCGCGGCCGGGTCGGTAATCAATTCACTGGTTGAGTTTTATGTGCGCTCAATAGTTCGGACAGTTGAACCCTTGGGCGCCGTCATGGGGGATCGGCCTTCACGGCGGACAAAAAACCACCGGTTTGCAGATAATTTCTAAACCGCTCGCCCAGTTCCGGATGGCGCAATCCATATTCGACGGTCGCGACCAGATAACCCAGTTTGCTGCCGCAGTCGTGGCGCCGGCCCGAAAATTCGTAGGCCAAAACCTGCTCCTCGTGCAGCAACGCGGCAATGCCGTCGGTGAGCTGGATTTCGTTGCCGGCACCACGCTCAATGTTCGTGAGCAGATCGAAGATCCGCGGCGTGAGGATGTAACGACCCACCACCGCCAGATCGGACGGCGCGTTTTCCGGCTTCGGCTTCTCAACGATGTCTTCCACATTGCTGAGTCGGGTGGCGAACGGCAGGGGGTGGACGATGCCGTACTTTTCGGACTCCGACTTCGGCACCCGCTCCACGCCCAGGATCGAACACTGGTATTTGTTGAAATGCCGGGTCATCTGGCTCAGCGCCCCGCCTTCGCGAGCATCTTCCTCGATCAGATCGTCGGCCAGGATCACCGCGAAGGGCTCGTCGCCCACCACCGGCCGGGCGCACAGCACCGCATGGCCCAGACCCAGCGCCTCGGCCTGGCGGACGTAGACGCATTCCACGCCGTTCGGCACGATGTTGCGCACGACTTCCAGCAGATCGGTTTTGCCGCGCACCTCCAGCTCCGCCTCCAGTTCGTAAGCCTTGTCGAAATGATCGGCGATGGCGTTCTTGGTGCGGCCGATGATAAACACCAGGGTTTCCACCCCCGCCGCCACCGCCTCCTCCACGCCGTACTGGATCAGCGGCTTGTCCACGATGGGCAGCATTTCCTTGGGGCTGGCCTTGGTGGCCGGCAGGAACCGCGTCCCGAGGCCAGCCACCGGGAAAACCGCCTTGCGCACTTGCCTTTTCACTTCGGGATGCCTCCGCGGGTTAAAAATGTCTCGAACGCTGCTGGCCAAACCATGGAACGCCTACTCCTCTCCTGAATCCAGTTGTTCGACCAGGGCCTCGCGCAAGGCCGCGTATTTCTGGGGATCGTTCAAGGGCCGATTCTCGCGGTCGGTGACGAAAAACAGGTCCTCGACCCGGGCGCCGATGGTGGCGATTTTGGCGTTGTGCAACTGGACCCCGCACTCCATGAACACCTTCCCCACCCGGCACAGCAATCCAGGCCGATCCCAGGACACCAGTTCCACCACCGTCCGATCGTTGGCGGTCTCCTCGCGGAAGGACACCAGAGTCGGCATCTGGAAAGCGCGCTGAATCCGCGAGATGTGCCGGCTGGGCAACGGCGGCGTGAGATCCGGGCGGTTCAGGGCATGCGACAGACTCGAGGTGATTTCCTTGATGCGCGCTCGCTCGCGGATGGGCGCGCCGGAATCCTCCAGCACCGTGAAACTGTCGAGAGTGTAACCGCCGTGGCCGGTGATGATCCGGGCATCGAGAATGTTCAGCCCCAACTGATCGAGGATGGAGGTGATCAGCGCGAACAAATTGTCCTGGTCGCGGGTGTAAATAAAGATTTCGGTGCCGCCCCGTTCCGGATCGTCGCGCGTCATGACCAGCGGCCGGTCGTTGTGGCCTTTTTTAAGGATCGCCCGGGTATGCCAGGAAATCTCGTCGGCGGCGTGGCGCAGGAAATAATCATCGCCGAAGCTTTCCCACACCCGGTTGATGCGTTCCTCATCGATGCGGGTCGCATGCAATCGGCGCCGCGCCTGCGCCTGAATCTCGCGAATGCGCTCTTCCTTGTCGATCGGGTTGTCCAGCCCCCGGCGCAGCGCCTGGCGCGTCGCGCTGTAGAGCTGCCACAGCAGCGAGGCTCGCCAAGTGTTCCACAGCTTGGGATTGGTGCCGCGGATATCGGCGACCGTCAGCAGGTACAGATAGTCCAGATGCATCTGGTCGCCCATCCGGCGGGCGAAGGCATGAATGACCTCGGGATCGTGGATATCTTTCTTCTGCGCGGTCAGCGACAACGTCAGGTGATGGCGCACCAGCCAGGCCACCAGTCGCGTGTCGAAGCTGCTGAGCCCGTGCCGACGGCAGAAGCGTTCGGCATCCTCGGCACCCAGTTCGGAATGATCTCCACCGCGACCCTTGGCGATATCGTGGTACAGACCGGCGATATAGAGCAATTCCGGTTTGGGCAACCGATCCATGATGGCGTTGCAATGCGGCAATATCTCGGTGAACTGCGGCAGATAGAACCGTCGCAGGTTGCGCACCACGAATAATATGTGCTGGTCCACCGTGTAGGCGTGGAACAGGTCGTATTGCATGCGGCCGACGATCTGGCCGAATTCCGGCAGATAGGCCGGCAAGACCCCATAGGCGTTCATCAGCCGCAGTTGCCAGGTGACGCCGTGGGGTTGGCGCAGGATTTCCATGAGCAGACTGCGCGTCCGCATGTCCTTGCGAAACTTGTCGTCGATCAAGGGCAGGTGGTCGCGGATCAGCCGGATGGTGGTGGCCCGAATACCCTTGAGCTCCGGGTGCTGTTGCAGCATCAGGAAGATTTCCAACAGGGCGAAGGGGTAACGCAGAAAGACGTTGGGCTGGGTCACTTCCAGGTAGCCGCGGCGCGCCTGAAAGCGCCGATTGATGGGGTGCGGCTCGTCGGGATCGTCGGCCAGCAGGATCGCCTCCTCGAACAACTGCAACAGCATCTCGTTCATCTGGCTCAGGGCGGTGACCGCGCGATAGTAGCGCTGCATGAATTGCTCGACTCCCAGGTTATGATCCTGATCCTGGTAGCCGAACTGTTGGGCGATGCGCCGCTGGTGATCGAACAGGAGGTTGTCCTCGCGCCGCCCGGTCAGCACGTGCAGGGCGAACCGCACCTGCCAGAGAAAGTTGCGGCCCTCGATCAGTTCCTCATATTCGCGCGCGCTCAGAAAGCCGTGGTCGATCAATTCCCGCAGGGTGCTGGCGCCGAAGTGGCGCTTGGCGACCCACCCGATCATCTGCAAGTCGCGCAGGCCGCCGGGGCCGTCCTTGATATTCGGTTCCAGGTTGAAGGCGGTTTCGTTGTATTTCTGGCAGCGCTGGCAGCGTTCCTGACGCTTGAACTCGAAGAAGGCGGCGTCCGGCCAGATCCGATCCGGCCCGGTGACGGCGCGCATCCGCTCGAACAGCGCCGGCGAACCCGTCAGCAGTCGGGCTTCCATCAGGCTGGTGGCGATGGTGATATCGGCGGCGCCCTCGCGGGCGCAATCCTCGACCGTGCGCACGCTGTGCCCGACTTCCAAGCCGATATCCCACAGGAAAGTGAGCAAATCCTCCAATCCGGACTGGCGGCCTGCCAGCGCCTGGTCGCCCAGCAGAATCATGATATCCACATCCGATCCGGGATGCAGTTCGCCGCGCCCGTAGCCGCCGACCGCCACCAGCGCCAGGTCCGCCGCCTCCGCCTCGAAAAAACGCAGCCAGGCCCGTTGCAACAGTTCGTCCATCAGACGGGCGCGAATCGGCACCAATTCGTGAGCGGGCGCACCTTGCCGGAACCGTTCTACCAGGCGGGCGTCGCTGTTTTGGAGCAGGGCGCGAAACGGCGCGAGCGGCGTGGCGGCCGCGGCGGATTCGCGCTCGAACGCGGCGGCGTCGAACGCGGCCTCGCGCGCGGCGGGCGGGGGGGGGACGGGCATGAGCGCGGAGCTGGAGAGGGCCATGGGGTTTTTCGGGAGAGGTGGCGGAATTCGCGAGCGGGCGGCCGAGCGGCTAAAGCGTGTCGCCGGGCAGCAGCGTCAGCACTTCATAGCCGGTCTCCGTAACCAGCAAGGTATGTTCCCATTGTGCGGAGATGCTGTGATCCTTGGTGATGACGGTCCATTTGTCGGGCATGACTTTAACGTGCCGCCGGCCGGCGTTGATCATCGGTTCGATGGTAAAGGTCATGCCCGGCTTCAGTTCGATGCCGGCGCCTGGCTCGCCGTAGTGCAACACTTGCGGCTCTTCGTGAAAGTTCCGGCCGATCCCGTGGCCGCAGTACTCGCGCACCACCGAGCAGTGCTGGGCCTCGGCGTGCTTCTGGATGGCGTGCCCGATATCGCCGAGACGAATGCCGGGCCGCACCAGGCGAATGCCGATGCACATCGCTTCGTAAGCCACCCGGCTGACTCGCTGCGCGGCGATCGGCGGGACGCCGACGTGGAACATCTGGCTGGTGTCGCCATGGTAGCCGTCCTTGATGACGGTGATGTCGATATTGAGCACATCGCCCTTCTTCAGCTTCCGCGGGCCGGGGATGCCGTGGCAGACCACGTGGTTGACCGAGGTGCAGATGGATTTGGGAAAACCCCGGTAACCGAGCGGCGCGGGAATGGCCTGTTGCGTGTTGACGATATAGTCGTGGCAGATCCGATCCAGTTCCTCGGTGGTGACGCCCTCGCGCACGTGCGGTCGGATCATGCGCAACACCTCGGCGGCCAGACGACCGGCCACCCGCATTTTGTCAATTTCCGCCGGCGTCTTGAACGTGATGCTCGTCGGTGGCTTGGGGGTTTTCTGAAACATCATTGAGCCTAAGGGCCTCCGCCCGCGAACGCATGCCTGCAGGACAGAATAATGGAAGGACCGATGGAGCGATCGACCGCCGGGGGGACGACTGGCTATTGGGACCCCGGCGGACCCACGGCGGTTCATTTGGTTTTCCCGAACGATCCATGTTATAAAGCGCGCGCCTTTTAGGCAAATTCCACGTCGATTTTTGGTTTCATCACTTCTCACATTCGCCGGCACGGGCGGCCGGGTGCCCCCTGAAGGGTCGCCGCTCGGGGCGGATGGAGGCTCAACCCCAATTCTTAGGAGAATACTTGGCAATGGCGACCGTTTCCATGCGCCAGATGCTGGAGGCCGGGGTACATTTCGGCCACCAGACCCGTTACTGGAATCCCAAGATGGCTCCGTACATCTTCGGGGCGCGCAGCAAAATTCACATCATCAACCTGGAAAAGACCCTGCCGCTGTACCTGGACGCGCTGAATTTTTCAGGCCGGCTGGCGTCGAAGGGCGGCAAGATTCTGCTGGTGGGCACCAAGCGCTCCGCCCGCGAGGCGACCGCCGAGGCGGCGATCCGCTGCGGGATGCCCTACGTCAACCACCGCTGGCTGGGCGGCATGTTGACCAACTTCAAGACGGTCCGGCAGTCCATCAAGCGGCTGAAGGATCTCGATCTCATGGCCCAGGATGGCAGTTTCGAGCGGTTGGTCAAAAAGGAAGTGATCGGGCTGCGGCGCGAAATGGACAAGCTGGAACGCAGCTTGGGCGGCATCAAGGATATGGCCAGCCTGCCGGACGCGTTGTTCGTGATCGACGTCGGTCACGAACGCATCGCCATTCAAGAAGCCAACAAGTTGGGCATTCCGGTGGTCGGAGTGGTGGACACCAACAATTCACCCGATGGCATCGGCCATGTCATTCCCGGTAACGACGATGCCATCCGAGCCATCCAACTGTATTTGGGGGGGCTGGCCGAGGCGGTTCTGGAAGGACGAGCCGTGTTGACTTCGGGGCGCGTCGAGGAAGAGTTCGTCGAAATCCCCGAGGAAGAAACCCCATCGAATGCCGAGATGGGTCTCTGAGAAGCGGTACGAAAATTCCCCTTGAAGTCGAAAGTTTTAGAGGTACGCAAGCATGGCGGAAATTACGGCGGCGCTCGTTAAGGAATTACGCGAGCGCACGGGCGCGGGAATGATGGAATGCAAAAGAGCCCTGCAGGAAATCGGGGGCGATATCGAGGCGGCGGTCGCACTGATGCGCAAGGCGGGTCAGGCCAAGGCCGACAAGAAAGCCAGCCGCATCGCCGCCGAGGGCCTGATCGTCATCCAGCAGGCGGACGCGGCGGCGGTCCTGGTCGAGATCAATTGCGAAACCGATTTCGTGACCAAGAATGAGGACTTCCGGGCGTTCGCCGCCGCCGTGGCCGAGGCGGCGCTGCGGGACGGTCCCACTGACCTGGAGGCCTTGCTGGCGCTGCCTCTGACCGACGGTCAGAGCGTCGAACAGAACCGGCGCGAATGCATCGCCAAGATCGGCGAGAATATCAACGTCCGCCGCTTCGTCCGCCTGGCGGCCGCCCCGACCAGCGTGCTGGGCAGTTACTTGCACGGCACCCGCATCGGCGTTTTGGTGGAAGTGGACAACGGCGACCTGGCGTTGGCCAGGGACATCGCCATGCACGTGGCCGCCAGTCGACCGCTGTGCGTCAGCGCCGACCAACTGTCGGCTGATCTGATCGCCAAGGAGAAGGAGATTTACGCGGCGCAGGCGGCGGACGAAGCCAAAGGCAAACCGGCCCACGTCATCGATAAAATCGTTGAAAAGATCGTGGAAGGAAAACTGCGCAAATATCTCGAGTCGGTGACCTTATTGGGTCAACCCTTCGTCAAGGACCCGGATCAGAGCGTGGCCCAGTTGCTCGCGGCGCACGGTGCCCGGGTGATCCGCTTCGAACGCTTCGAGCTGGGCGAAGGGCTCGAAAAGAAGTCGGACAACTTCGCGGCCGAAGTGGAAGGGATGGCGCAGGGACGCGGCGATCAGGATCAGCCGTGATCTCGACGGGCGCGCGCCGGGTTTTTTGATACACTTTCCGCGGCACCCTTACCGGGGTGCCGCGGAATCCCTGCCTTCCCGGTCTGGGGAGGCTGTCGAACTTTTTAAGTCCGTTAGGTCCGCCCGTCTTCAACAACGCACAGGTTGCGCGATGCCCATGCAGGATTCCAAGCCGGTGTTCAAGCGGATTCTCCTCAAGCTCAGCGGCGAGGCTTTGATGGGCGAGGGCGAGTATGGCATCGATACCGCGGTGCTCGCCCGGGTCGCCGGCGAAATTCAGGAGTTATGCCGGCTTGGAGTGGAAGTGGGCATGGTGATCGGCGGCGGCAATCTGTTCCGGGGTGCCGGGTTGGCCCGGGCCGGCATGGATCGGGTCACCGCCGACCACATGGGGATGCTGGCCACGGTCATGAATTCGCTGGCCATGCAGGATACCCTGGAGCGGTTGCGCGTGTTTACCCGGGTGATGTCGGCCATCCGCATCAACCAGGTCTGCGAGGACTACATCCGTCGCCGCGCCATCCGCCACCTGGAAAAGGGGCGGGTGGTGATTTTCGCCGCCGGTACCGGCAATCCCTTCTTCACCACCGATTCGGCCGCCAGCCTGCGCGCCATTGAAATCAACGCCGAGGTCATGCTCAAGGCCACCAAGGTGGATGGCATCTACTCGGCCGATCCCTTCCGGGATCCCGAGGCGATGCGTTACGACCGGCTCACCTATGACGAAGTCCTGGCGCGCAAGCTGCAAGTCATGGACGCCACCGCGATCGTGATCTGCCGCGAGCACGACCTGCCGCTGAAAGTTTTCAATATCAACCGCCACGGCGACCTGGTACGGATCGTGTGCGGCGAGAACGTGGGCACCACCGTGGTGCGGGAAGGATGACATGATCGACGAACTCAAGAAAGAAGCCGCCGCCCGAATGGCGAAAAGCGTGGATAGTTTGAAACAGGACTTGACTAAATTGCGCACCGGCCGCGCTCAGGCCAGCTTGCTGGACCATGTCATGGTCAGCTACTACGGCAACGAGACGCCGCTCAATCAGGTGGCCTCGATCAGCGTGCCCGATGCGCGCACGCTGCTGGTGACGCCCTGGGAAAAGAATCTGATCGGACCGATTGAGAAGGCGATTCTCAAGTCCGACCTGGGTCTGAATCCGGCCTCGGCCGGGACGACGATCCGGGTGCCGCTGCCGCCCCTGACCGAGGAGCGCCGCCGCGATCTGGTCAAGGTGGTCCGCCACGAGGGCGAGGGCGCGAAAGTGGCGATCCGCAATATCCGGCGCGACGCCAACAGCCAGCTCAAGTCCTGGCTCAAGGACAAGAAGATCAGCGAAGACGCCGAGCGACAAGCCCAGGACGAGATCCAGAAACTCACCGACCATCACATTCAGGATATCGATAAGATTCTCGGGGCCAAGGAGGCCGAATTGATGGAAATCTGAAGCCCGCCCGGCTTGGGTTGTCCGTCGCGACGGTCTCCGGATGAGGATCTTTCAGGATGTCGGTTGATATCGACGCACCGCCGCCCCCACCGAATCGTTTGCCCCGTCATGTCGCCATCGTCATGGACGGCAACGGCCGCTGGGCGCAACAGCGGTCCCTGCCGCGCACGGCGGGGCACCGGGAGGGTGCCAAGGCGGCGCGGCGGATCGTGCAGTCCTGCGACGAACGCGGCATCGAAGTGCTGACCCTGTTCGCCTTCAGCAGCGAGAACTGGCACCGACCGCGACCGGAAGTCGATATCCTGATGAATCTGTTTCTAACCACCTTGCGCAGCGAAATCCGCCGTCTGGATAAAACCAACGTGCGCCTGCGCTTTATCGGCGACCCAGGCGCCTTTTCCGACACCCTGCGGAAATACATGATCGAGGCCGAGCGACGCACCGTTGCAAACGATGGGTTGACGTTGGTCATCGCCGCCAATTACGGCGGGCGCTGGGATATCGCCCAAGCGGCGCGCCGGGTCTCCGAAGCCGTGTTGGCGGGCCACCTGCAACCCGGTGATATCACCGTCGATCGGTTGCACCATTACATGTGTCTGGCCGATCTGCCGATGCCCGATCTGTTCATCCGCACCGGCGGCGAGCAGCGCATCAGCAACTTTCTGCTCTGGCAAATGGCCTACACGGAATTTTATTTCACCGACCGACTCTGGCCGGATTACGACGCCGATGATCTGGAATTGGCGTGCGCTGCGTTTGCCAGCCGGCAGCGGCGCTTTGGTTTGACGGGCGAGCAAGTGGCGTTGAGCGCCCATGCTTAGACAGCGGGTCATCACCGCGACCGTTCTGGCGCTGATCGCCGTTTGGGCGGTCTTGAAACTGCCGGCCGCTGGCTTTGGTCTGGCGCTGCTGGCGGTCATCCTGCTGGGCGCTTGGGAATGGGCCCGGTTGGCGGGTCTCGATGGGACGCGCGATCGTCTGCTCTATGGCGGCCTGGCGCTGTTCGCGACTCTGGCGCTCTGGCCGCTGGTCTGGAACGGGACCTTCGTCGCCGGATTGTTGATCCTGGTCTGCGGGGGGTGGTGTTACGCGCTCGTCTGGATCGGCCGTCACGCCGCACATCCGGACCGCCAGGACCGCGCCGTCGTGGTGGGTGGAGCCGGGTTGATCGTGCTGGTGGCGCTGTGGGTGGCGTTGATGGGGCTGCGGGATGAATTCGGTCCGGCCTACGTCCTGTTTCTGCTGTTGCTGATCTGGGTCGCCGATACCGGCGCCTACTTCGCCGGACGGCGCTGGGGACGGCGCAAGCTGGCGCCGACCATCAGTCCGGGCAAGACTTGGGAGGGCGTGTTGGGGGCCGGCCTGGCGACCCTGGCGTTCGCGCTGGCCGGCGCGGCGGCGCTGGACGTGGGCGCGCGTTGGCCCGGATTCGTGGCGGTCTGCATGATCGCGGTTGGGTTCTCCATCATCGGGGATTTGTTTGAAAGCATGCTCAAACGGCAACGGGGGGTGAAAGATAGCAGTGCGCTGTTGCCGGGGCACGGCGGCGTGCTCGACCGGCTCGACAGCCTGACCGCCGCCGCGCCGGTGTTTTTATTGGGCCTGTACGGAATGCAGCCATGAACGCCCGCGCGGGCGTCGCGATTCTGGGATCGACCGGCTCGATCGGGATCAGTACGCTTGATGTATTGCGCCGCCACGCGGACCGTTTCCGGATCGTGGCACTGACCGCTCAACGGGATGTCGAAACTCTGCTGGAGCAGTGTCTGACCTGCGCGCCTGATTACGCGGTCATGGCGGATGAAACCGCGGCCGAACACCTGCGCGGCCGACTGCGGGCGGCGGGCCGGTCGGTCGAGGTACTGGCCGGCGCGACCGAGCTGGAGCGGGTCGCGGCCCTGCCCGAGGTTGCGCAGGTCATGGCGGCCATCGTCGGCGCGGCGGGGTTGTTGCCGACGCTGGCGGCGGCGCGCGCGGGCAAGCGGGTGTTGCTGGCCAATAAGGAAGCCTTGGTCATGGCCGGTCCGCTGTTCATGACGGCGGTGCGCGAGCACGGCGCGGAACTGCTGCCGATCGACAGCGAGCACAACGCGGTGTTTCAGTGCTTGCCGCCGGAGTTCGCGACCGCCGGTTTGGAACGCTGCGGTGTGCGACGGATTGTGCTCACCGGCTCCGGCGGGCCGTTTCGCACCACGCCGCTGGAGCAGTTGCCGGAGGTCACCCCGGACCAGGCGTGCGCGCATCCGAACTGGCGCATGGGCCGGAAGATTTCGGTGGATTCCGCGACCATGATGAATAAGGGTCTGGAGGTGATCGAAGCCCACTGGTTGTTCGGGGCACCGCCGGACCGGATCGAAGCGGTCGTGCATCCGCAGAGCGTGATCCACTCGATGGTGGAATACCAGGACGGCTCGGTACTGGCGCAACTGGGCCACCCCGACATGCGCACGCCGATCGCCCACGCCCTGGCCTGGCCGCGGCGGATGGCTTCCGGGGTGGCGTTCCTGGACTTCGCCCGGCTGGCGACCCTGGAATTCCAGCCGCCGGATTTCGCCCGGTTTCCCGCCCTGCGGCTGGCGTTCGCCGCGCTGGCGGCGGGCGGGACCGCGCCAGCGATTCTCAACGCCGCCAACGAGGTCGCCGTGCAAGCTTTTCTGGAACAGCGGATTCGTTTTACCGCCATCGCCGCCGTGGTCGAGCAGACGCTGGAACGAGTCTCCGGGCGCGCGGCTGAAACCTTGGCGGTCATTCTTGATGATGATGCCCGAGCGCGGGCCGCGGCGGGCGAGCAGGTCGCCGCGCGCGCGGTGGAGGGTTGAGAGATGGGCGATTCGCTGATTTCATTGTTGGCCTTGATCGTGACTCTGGGCGTGCTGATCACCGTCCATGAGTTCGGCCATTTTTGGGTGGCCCGCCGGTTGGGCGTCAAGGTGCTGCGGTTCTCGGTCGGTTTCGGGCGACCGTTGTGGCTGCGGCGCGGCCGGGACGGCGTGGAGTACGTGGTCGCCGCCCTGCCGTTGGGCGGCTACGTCAAAATGCTGGACGAACGCGAGGGCGACGTATCGGCCACCGATGCGCCTCAAGCGTTCAACCGCCAGCCGGTCGGCTCGCGGATCGCCATCGTGCTGGCCGGGCCGGCGTTCAACTTCCTGTTCGCCATCCTGGTCTATGCTTTGATGTTCGTGGTGGGCGTTCCCGGCATCAAGCCGGTGTTGGACGAGCCGCGGTCGGGGTCGCTGGCCGAGGCGGGCGGTTTCCGCCAGGGCGATCTGATCGTCGCGATCGACGGCAAGCCGACGCCGACCCTGAACGGGGCAATGCTGGAACTGGTGGATCGGGTCATGGCCGGGGCGCTCATTGAGGTCGAGGTGCGGGATGACGAAGATCGGACGCGCTTGCGGCTTCTGGATGCCCGCGACGCGCCGAACCTGAAGGAAATGGTCCAGATTCTGGACCAGGTGGGGTTGACGCCCTGGCGGCCGGCCTTGCCGGCGGTGATCGGTCAGGTCGTGCGGGACGGCGCGGCGGAGCGGGCCGGCCTGCAACCGGGAGACCGCGTCGTGCGGATCGCCGGACAACCGGTCACGGATTGGGAGCAGTGGCGCGCGTTAATCCAGCGGCATCCGGACCAGCCGCTGCGAGTATGGATCGAACGCAACGGTCTGGAGCAGGTGCTGGAACTGACGCCGGACGCCCGGACGGACGGACGAGGCGAATCGGTCGGCTTCATCGGCGCCATTCCCGAAGTTCCCGAGGCTCTCGCCGAAAGTTTGCGGGTTGTGGTACGTTACGGTCCGCTGGAAGCGGTCGGGGCGGCGGTCGGCAAAACCTGGGATATGTCGTTGTTGACCTTGCGCATGTTAGGTCGGATGCTGGTCGGCAAGGCATCGCTGGATAATTTGAGCGGGCCGGTGACCATCGCGCATTTCGCCGGTCAGGCGGCCAGCGCCGGCCTGATCGCCTTTCTGTCGCTGCTCGCCCTGGTCAGCATTAGCCTGGGCGTATTGAATCTGTTGCCGGTGCCGGTGCTGGACGGCGGCCATTTGTTGTATTACCTGATCGAACTGGTCAAGGGCAGTCCGTTGTCGGAAGCGGTGCAAAACCTGGGGCAACAGGTCGGGATCGTCGTGCTGCTGCTGTTGATGGGCCTGGCCTTGTTCAATGATTTCAACCGTCTTCTAGGATAGGGTTCGCCCCCTGATCCGTGGTAACCATGCGTCTATGAAATTGCCTCGCCGTTTGTTGGTTTTGCTGGGCCTGCTGGCCATTGTTTCCGGGGCGGGTGCCGCCGGGTTTGTGGTGCGAGACATCCAGGTCGATGGCCTGCAACGCATCTCCGCCGGCACCGTGTTCAATTACCTCCCCGTGCAGGTGGGATCCTCGGTCTCGGAGCGGGATTATCCGGAGATCGTCCGCGCGCTGTTCAGGACCGGTTTCTTTACCGATGTCCATCTGGAGCGCAAGGGCGACGTGCTGGTGGTCACCGTGGTCGAGCGACCGGCCATCTCCGAGATCACCATCACCGGCAACCGGGATATCAGCACCGACGATCTCAAGAAAGTCTTGACCGAAGTCGGTCTGGCGGAGGGTCGGGTTTTCGATCGGGCTTTACTCGACCGGGTCGAGCAGGAGTTGTTGCAACAGTATTTCAGCCGTGGGCGGTACGCCGTGCAAATCGACACCCAGGTGCGTCCGCTGGAGCGCAACCGGGTCGCGATCGCGTTCGATATCTCCGAAGGCGCGGTGGCCAGCATCAGCCGGATCAATATCGTCGGCAATCGGGCTTTCTCCGACCGAGAACTGCTGCGTCAGTTGCAATCGTCCACCACGGGCTGGTTTTCCTTCTTCACCAAGGACGACCAGTACTCCAAGCAGAAACTGGCGGCGGATATCGAAACCCTGCGCTCGTTCTATCTGGATCGGGGTTTTCTGCAGTTCAATGTCGAGTCCACCCAGGTATCCATCACCCCGGACAAGCGGGATGTCTACATCACCCTCAACATCGTCGAGGGCGAACCCTTCATCCTGGGCGATATTCAGTTGACCGGGGATTTCGGCGTGGTCCCGGAGGCCGAATTGCGACCGTTGATCACCGTCGAGTCCGGCGATACCTTCTCCCGCGCCCGTCTGACCGAGGTGGCCCAAGCGCTGGGCGAGCGTTTGGGCGAAGAGGGTTACGCCTTCGCCAACATCAATACCGTGCCGCAGGTGGATGAGGCGAACAACCGGGTGGACTTGACGTTCGTGGTGGACCCCGGTCGCCGGGTTTACGTGCGGCGCATCAATTTTCAGGGCAACACCAAAACCCAGGACGAGGTGCTGCGCCGAGAGATGCGCCAGTCGGAAGGGGGATGGTTCTCGACCAAGGACATCGAACGTTCCAAGGTCCGCTTGCAGCGTCTGGATTACCTGGAAAGCGTCAATATCGAAACGCCGGCCGTGCCCGGCGCCAGCGACCAAGTGGACGCCAACTTCACCGTGGTCGAGCGACCCTCGGGCAGCGTGATGTTCGGCGTCGGCTACGGTCAGGAATCCGGTATCCTGTTGAACGCCAGCCTGACCCAGAATAATTTTCTCGGGACCGGCAACCAGTTCAACGTGATCCTCAACAACAGCGGCATCGGCCAGAACTACAGCATTTTCTATAATAACCCCTACCACACCATCGACGGGGTCAGCCGGGGGTTCCGGGTCTTTTTTCGCGAGATCGACAGCGCCGAGGCCAACACCGCTGATTTCATCCTGAACAGCTACGGCGCCCAAGTCATTTATGGGTTTCCGTTGAACGAGTTCGACACGTTGCGGTTGAGTCCCGGCTTCGAACACATCTGGATCGATACGACCCGTAATACCCCCTTCGAGATCCTTGATGAGATCGAGCGCAACGGGGACACCTTCGACCAGTTCAAGCTGGAGGCGAGCTGGGCGCGCGATAGCCGTAACCGAGCCTTTTTCCCGACCAGCGGCGGCCTGAATCAGATTTCCGCGGAGATCGCCATCCCCGGCAGCGACGCGGAATTCTACAAACTGAACTACCGGACCATCGCCTATTTTCCGCTGAATCGCTGGTTGACCGGGTCGGCGGGTGGCGACATCGGCTACGGTGACGGGTACGGCGGCACCGGCGACCTGCCGTTTTTCGAGAACTTCTACGCCGGCGGGCTGCGCTCGGTGCGCGGATATCGGGCCAACACCCTGGGACCCCGCTACAGCAACGATCAACCCAGCGGCGGCGCGTTTAAAACCACCGCCACCGCCCAGTTGATCCTGCCGGTGCCGTTTATGGATCGATCCGAAAACATTCGGCTGGCCACCTTTTTTGATATTGGTAATGTGTTTTCGGATGTTGATGATTTCGACTTTGGTGAATTGCGTTACTCCGTCGGGGTTTCCGGATTATGGCTGTCGCCGCTCGGCCCTATCGTGTTGAGCCTCGCCGCCCCGCTCAACGATAAATCCGGCGATGAAACGCAATTCTTCCAGTTTTCCTTTGGGGTGCCCTTTTAAGGGGATTCCGGATCCTGAGGCTGGTTTTTTTAGGTGATTCTCCGTGGAGGTTTTGGGTGAAACTCATGCGTAAGTTGTTCGTTGCACTGGTTCTGGCCTTGTCGCTTTCCCTGGCGCACGCGCAGTCCGACATGAAGATCGGCTTCGTCAGCATCGCCAAGATTCTTAATAGCGCGCCGCAGGCCGACGCGGCCAGCAAGCGGCTCGAACGGGAGTTCGAGCCTCGGCAGCGCGGGTTGGTCGCAGCACAGAATTCCTTGCGCCGACTGGAAGAACGCCTGGCCAAGGATGGCGCGGTGATGGGCGACAGCCAACGTCGGAGTCTGGAAAGCGATATCCGCAACCAGGCCCGGGAATTGAAGCGGACCAGCGATGAATTCCGGGAAGATTTCAACCTGCGCCGCAACGAGGAACTCGGACGGTTCCAGAAACAGGTGCTGGACGTCATCAATAGTGTCGCCAGGGAAGAGGGCTTCGATCTGGTGGTCAACGACGGCGCGACCCTATACGCCAGTTCGCGCGTGGATGTCACCGATAAGGTTCTCAGGCGTCTGACGACCTCCCGGTAACCGCAATGATCACGCTGGGCGAGGTCGCCACGACGGCGGGTGCCAGCCTGCGAGGAGGCGACGCCGCAACGGTCATCACCGGGGTGGCACCGTTACCGAGCGCGGAGTCCGGACAACTCACTTTTCTCATTAACCCTCGTTATCGCCGGTTTCTGTCGGTCACCCGCGCGGCCGCCGTGATCCTGTCGCCGAAAGACGCCGAGGGGTGTCCGATTCCGGCGGTGGTGGCCGCCAACCCGCACGTCGCCTACGCCCGAGCCGCGAGTCTGTTCGAGCCGCCGATCACCGCGGCGCGCGGGGGCATCCATCCCACAGCCTGGGTCAGTCCCACCGCCCAGATCGCCGCCGATGCCTGGATCGGTCCCCATTGCACGGTGGAGGCGGGTGCGGTCATTGCGTCTGGCGCGTTCGTCGGACCCGGTTGCGTCATCGGCGAACAGGCTATTGTCGGCCCCGCCACCCGATTGGTGGCGCGCGTGACCGTGTGTCACCGGACGCGACTCGGAAGCCGGGTGCTGGTCCATCCGGGGGCGGTGATCGGCAGCGACGGATTCGGCCTGGCCTTGGAGCGCGGCGGACGCTGGCTCAAGGTTCCGCAACTCGGCGGTGTCTTGGTCGGCGACGACGTGGAAATCGGTGCCAATACCACCATCGACCGCGGCGCTCTGGAAGATACCGTGATCGAAGAGGGGGTCAAGCTGGATAACCTGGTGCAGATCGCGCACAACGTGCGGATCGGTGCCCACAGCGCCCTGGCCGGCTGCGTCGGCATCGCCGGCAGCGCCCGGATCGGCCAGCATTGCCTGTTGGGCGGTGGAGTCGGGATCGCCGGACATCTGGAGATCGCCGATCACGTGCGCATCACCGGCATGTCGCTGGTGACCCAATCCATCACTGAACCCGGCGTTTATTCCTCGGGGCTGGCGGTGGAGCCGAATCGGCTCTGGAATAAAATCAGTGCGCGCCTGCGCCGGCTGGACGAGATGTTCCGGCGCCTGGCGACTCTGGAGAAAAAAATCGGCCGCGATAGCGCCACTTGAGAGGGTAAAGTTTTGGAATCGATGGATGTTCAGGAGATTTTGGAGTACCTGCCGCACCGTTATCCATTTTTGCTGGTCGACCGGGTCCTGGCGTTCGAATCCGGGCAATCGCTGACGGGCCTCAAGAATGTCAGCTACAACGAACCCTTTTTCACCGGACATTTCCCGCAACGACCGATCATGCCCGGGGTGCTGATTCTGGAGGCGCTGGCCCAGGCGACCGGCATCCTGGCGTTTAAGAGCGAGGGCGAGCGACCCGACCATCGTTCCATGTATTACCTGGTAGGCGTCGATAACGCCCGTTTCAAACGGCCGGTCGAGCCGGGCGATCAGTTGATTCTGGAGGTGCGGTTGGACCGCATCAAGCGCGGGATCGGCAAGTTTTTCGGCGAAGCGAAGGTAGACGGCCAACTGGTGGCGACCGCCGAGTTGATGTGCGCCCGGCGGGACATCGACCGGTGATCGATCCGCGCGCCGTGGTGGACCCATCGGCCCGGTTGGCGGTGGATGTGACGGTCGGACCCTTTTCGATCATCGGTCCGGAGGTAGAGATCGACGCAGGCACCTGGATCGGCCCGCATGCGGTGATCCAAGGACCCACCCGGATCGGCCGCGACAACCGCATCTATCAGTTCACTTCGCTGGGCGAAGCTCCCCAGGACAAGAAGTATGGCGGCGAGCCGACCCGTTTGGAAATCGGCGATCGCAACACCATCCGGGAGTTTGTCACCATCAATCGCGGGACGATGCAGGATGCCGGCGTCACTCGGTTGGGCGACGACAACTGGATCATGGCCTACGTCCATATCGCCCACGACTGTCGGGTCGGCGACCGCACCATCTTCGCTAATGGGGCGTCGCTGGCCGGCCACGTGCAGGTTGAGGACGATGTGGTGCTGGGCGGTTTTGCCCTAGTCTATCAGTTCACCCGTCTGGGGATGCATAGCTTCTGTGGATTTGCCTGTGGGGTCCATCGCGACGTGCCGCCTTATGTGACCGTGGCCGGCTACCGCGCCGAGCCCTATGGCATCAATGCCGAAGGGTTGCGCCGCCGGGGATTCAGCGACGACGAGATTCAGGCGATCCGCCGTGCCTACAAGGTGATCTACCGCGCCAATCTGCGGCTGGAAGAAGCGACGGACAAGGTCCGGGAGATGACCGAGGAATATCCCCGCTTGCAAATTCTCGCCGATTTCCTGGCGGCACCCTCCCGCAACGGGATCGTGCGCTAGAGCCGCGCCGGTCATGCACATCGCCATGGTCGCCGGCGAGCTGTCGGGCGACCTGCTGGGTGCCGGACTCATCGCCGCGCTGCGGGACCGCTATCCGCACGCCCGCTTCAGCGGCATCGGTGGTCCGGAAATGCTCGCCCAAGGCTTTCAGACCGTGGCACCGTTGGAACGGCTGGCGGTGATGGGTTTGGTGGAAGTGTTGCGTCACCTCCCTGAGCTGTTGCGGATTCGGCACCAACTTGATCGCCACTGGCTGGCCGACCCACCGCAAGTGTTCGTCGGCATCGACGCCCCGGATTTCAACCTGGGTCTGGAACGCCGGCTGCGCTCCCGTGGCGTTCCCACCGTGCATTACGTCAGCCCCTCGGTCTGGGCGTGGCGGCCGTGGCGAGTCCGCAAGATCGCCCGGGCGGTGAGTCTGATGCTGACGCTGCTGCCGTTCGAGGCGGCTTTTTACCGGGATCACGGGGTGCCGGTGCGGCATGTCGGTCATCCCCTGGCTGATACCATTCCCTTGCGTAGCGATCCACTATGGGCACGGCGATCTTTGAACCTGGAGTGGCCGGCGGAAGCGACGATCGTCGCCCTGCTGCCCGGCAGCCGGTTGGGCGAAGTCAGCCGACTGGGACCGGTGTTTCTGGAAACCGCGCGCTGGTTGCACGCGCGCCGCCCCGATCTACGGTTTCTGATTCCGGCGGCGACTCCCCGTTTGCACGAAGTCTTGACGGCGCTGCAAGATCAATATGCCCCGACGCTGCCGCTGACGCTGGTCCACGGGCATTCCCGCGCGGCGATAGCCGCCGCCGACGTGGTGTTGCTCGCCTCCGGAACCGCGACGCTGGAGGCGATGCTGCTCAAGCGGCCGATGGTGGTGGCGTATCGAGTGGCGCCGGTAACCGCCTGGCTGGCCCGGCGCTTGTTGCTTGTTTCCCATTTCGCCTTACCCAATCTGCTGGCGGGGCGCGAGTTGGTCCCGGAGTTTATTCAGGACGCGGCGACGGTGGCGAATCTGGGGCCAGCCGTGTTGCATTGGCTGGATGATGCCGAGGCCCGCGAGGCGCTGGTGGCGGAGTTTGACGCGCTGCATGTCCAACTGCGCCGCAACGCCAGCCAACAGGCCGCGGCGGCCATCGCGGAGTTGCTGGGGCCAGCCTGAGATGCGTTCATCCTTCATCCTTCATTAAATCCTGGGGTTGGATGGTTTCGAGACGGTGTAAGATATTTTTCAGGGTACTCAGGCCGCTCAGCAGGCTTTGATTCAGGATTTTATCGAGCAAAGAATCTGGCAACTTGACCTCCGCCGCTTGAATCTCGTCGAGCGTGGCGGACAATCTGATCGTGTATTGCTGCCAGCCCGTAGCCAGTTCCCGCAGTTGTTGGGCCGCCATATCAGGCGAGTTTAGGTCGATTTGATCGGGCAAATTCGCGCGCAACGCAACCGCTTCTTGACTGAGTTGGCGGCTGACTTCATCCAACCGCTCGACCGAACCAACCAAGGGGCCGGGAACTTTATTTTTCAGAATCGCCCCGGCGCTCACCAAAACCGTCAGCGGCGTATTCAATTCGTGGAGCAGGGAATGCACGACTTGCGATGTGGTGGTCATGAGAGTTCTCGTACCGTGGCGGGGATCGCTTCAGGAAAACCAACGTATGATTTTCGGCTTGTGGTTTGCCGGGTGCCGCCGGCTGGCTTCAGGGATCGGAGGCCTCGACGATCGAGACCCGCGTCTCGGATTCGGGGCGGTGTTCGCGCACCCACGCCAGTCCGGCGGCGACCGCCGCCTCGGCGCTGGGATAGTAGGCCATTTGTTCGAGCAATTGCCCCTGGTCCATCAGCATCACCACATAGGGTTTCTCCAGGTTAGCGTTACAGGAAAAGCGACTGACTTCCAGGGTCAATGCCATGACGATTAACCTCCACTCCAGGATGGTTACGAACCTGTCGAAGGTCGACGCCCGCGTGGATCATGGCGGCATGATGGCGGCGGGCGCGGCCTTCGAGCCGAATAATCAGTAAATATTAGCCATTCCGATCCGATTGTGCCCAACTTATGCCTGTTTCCGCCCGCCACGCCCCCCCTCTCGATCCTCTGGATGCGCTGACCGCTTGGGTCGAACGCCACCCGCGCCTGTTCGTGCTGACCGGCGCTGGGTGCAGCACCGATTCGGGCATTCCGGATTACCGGGACCGCAACGGCGACTGGAAGCATCGCCAGCCTGTGCGCTACCAGGACTTCGTCGGCAGCACACGAACCCGCCAGCGGTACTGGGCGCGCAGTCTGCTCGGCTGGCCGGCCTTCGCCCGCGCCCGGCCCAACGCGACTCATGCGGCGCTGGCTCAACTGGAAGCGGCCGGCTTCGTCCATCAACTGGTCACCCAGAACGTGGATGGCCTGCATCAGCAAGCCGGCAGCCGGCGGGTGATCGATCTGCACGGCCGTCTCGACCGGATCGTCTGCCTGGATTGTGGAACACGCGGAACGCGAGCGGCGCTGCAAGACGCGCTGAAGAAAAATAACCCGGCCTTCGCGACGCTGGCGGCGACGGTGGGTCCGGACGGTGACGCCGCCCTGGACGACGTGGATTTCAGCGGCTTCCGGATTCCCCATTGTCCGCGCTGCGGCGGGATGTTGAAACCCGCCGTGGTGTTCTTCGGGGAAACCGTGCCGAAACCCCGGGTCGAACGCGCCCGCCAGCGGCTGGCGGAAGCCGACGCGCTGCTGGTGATCGGTTCCTCGCTGATGGTGTTTTCCGGCTACCGCTTCTGTCGCTGGGCCGCCGCCCGAGGCCAGCCGGTCGCCGCCATCAACCTGGGTCGCACCCGCGCCGACGGCGAACTGGCGTTGAAGGTGAGCCAGCCCTGCGCGTCAGCGCTCAACGGCCTGCTGGAGCGGTTGCGCGTCGTTCCACCCGCTATCGACCCAGATCCAGCCGTCCCATGACGCGCATGTCACCATCCGCCGTCGGCAGCACGGTAGAAACCATGACCAAGCACATCGACGGCGGGTCTGATAACCTATTTTCCGCTATCCATACAGTCTACCCGATGCCACCGCGTTCAACGCGCGAGGAACCCACCGAATGACGCTCTCCAGACCCCTCGGTATCGACCTGTTCGCGGGCGCGGGCGGATTATCGCTCGGCTTCGAGCAGGCCGGCTTCGACGTGGCGGCGGCGGTCGAGATCGATCCGATTCACTGCGCGGTTCACGACTTCAATTTTCCCCACTCGACCGCAATTTGCGCCAGCGTCGTCGACCTGACCGGGACCACCATCCGCCGCCGGGCGGGCATCGGCGACCGGGAGATCGCTGTGGTGTTCGGCGGCGCGCCCTGTCAGGGCTTTTCGCTGATCGGCAAGCGGGCGCTGGACGATCCCCGCAACCAGCTCGTGTTCCACTACGTCCGCCTCGTCCGCGAACTCCAGCCGAACTATTGCGTCTTCGAGAACGTTCCAGGGTTGACGGTCGGCTCGCACCAGCGGTTCCTGCACGAAGTGATCGAAGCGTTTCAGG
>REEE01000336.1 GCA_007695245.1 Candidatus Competibacteraceae bacterium
TCGAGGGCAATGATCTGCGAGGCGTTGGCCACCGAGTCTTTGGGCAGGCCGGCGGTCTTGGCGGGGATCAATGTGTTCCCCGGCGCGTCGGCCCAGACCAGATTGCTGGTCAACGGCACGCAGACGACCGTGGCGATACGGCTCCGGTTCAGGGGATTGCCCTGAACCACGACCACCGGTCGGCGCAATCCGGGGCCAGACCCGGCGGGCTCCGGTAACTCCGCCCACCAGACCTCCCCCTGCCGGACCTCTACCACTCGGCGCGCTCGAACATCTGGCGCGCCGCCGCCACCAGCAGCGGATCGGGCCGGGGTTCGTCGAGTCGCTCGACGACCCGGTTCATCGCCTCGGTCACCTCGTCCGGGGCATGTCGCGCCAGGTATTCGGCCAGGGCTTCGGCATAGAGCTGGCTGCGGGACTTCCGCGTCCGCTTCGCTTGTCGCTCTGCGGCGAGAAAGATGTCGTCGGGTAGGGAGATCGCCGTTTTCATACCAAAAGTATGACCACGATGACGCCGCTTCACAATGATCTTTTAACCTCGTGGTCAGCCCGTGCCCCTTCCAGAGATCAGAGTTTTCATCGGTCAGAGAAGCAATGGGGACACCACCACCCGAAAACCGAAGCCGTCGCTGCCGTGGTCGGAGCTACTGACGATGCGGTTGACGCAACGTACGACCCCCGAACTGCGGCTGAACGCACCGCCCCGCAGCACCCGGCTGGTAAATGCACTCAAGTCTTCCTGCGCTTGACGCTCAGAACCTTCCAGGGGATAGGGATAGTTAGGTAAACCGTGATGCAATGCCACAACGCCATCACCAAGGGGAAAGGAATTGAGAGCAGATAAAGTGCGCGTCCATTCCCAGACGTTGCCGCTCATCTCCTCGCAGCCATACGGGCTGGCGCCGCCGGGAAAACAACCCACGGCATTGGTCCTGTTGAGGCCGGTATCAGAGTAGTTGGCGCAGTTGGGATCGGGTTCGTGTCCCCACGGATAAATCCGCCCGTCGTCGCCGCGCGCCGCTTTTTCCCATTCCGCCTCCGAGGGCAAGCCGATGCCCAGGGAACCATCGGCTAGCCCTTGCCAGAATCGGCGTTCGGATTCGGACAGAGGATCTGCCGTGGCCAGCCGTTTGGGGGCAAGTTTGCGTAACTGCTCGTTCAGCCAGCGGCAATACGCCATGGCATCATGCCAGCTCACCCTCACCACCGGATGGTTGGCGATCCCCTTCAAGCAATCTGGGTCTGCGGGCTCGTGGCCGCCATCTCCCACGAAGGCGGCAAATTGCGCCACTATCACCGGCCAGCAGGCCACGTAGTAAGCTGATAAGTTCACTTCATGTTGCGGCAATTCATCATCGTAGGCTTGTCCGTCACGCCGCTTGTCGCTGCCCATTTTGAAGGAGCCAGCGGGGATTTCGACGAAGCCGAACAGCGGTTCGGCGGGCAGATGCCCATGTTCGGCATCGAAACGCGGATCGCCCAGCGCGGCCAGGTTGTCGCCGGCCAAGGCTCGCTCGGTGGGGGGCAAACGCTCGTCGCGCAGCAGCTTCACCAGCCACTGTTGAACGCGTGCCAGCTTGCGCTGGTTGGCGGGGCCGACTTTGGCAAGGTTGGCGGTCTCGCTCAGGGCTTGGGCGGCGATCTGGGCGCCCCAGACGTCGGCGGGTTCGACGGCGGGATCGTTCGGTTCGCGGAAGCACAGGGCGTCCACCAGTTGCCACAGGCCGGCGACGGTGCCCCGCGCGGCTTTGGCCCCCGCCAGCAGCGCCACTTCCCGCCAGCGGTTGGGCTCGGCGCGGGTCAGTTCGGCGATTCGATCCGGGTAGTCTTCGTCGGTCAGGTGGCAGGCGGCGAGGTATTCCTGAAAGCTGCGGTGGGGAAAGGTGTAGACCCCGACGCCGCGCGGGTACAGCAATCCGGCCCGATCCCGGAGGTATTCCACCAGCCGCTTGGGGTTGGCGTCGGGATTGTTGCGGAGAGCGAAGAGCCGGTAGACCAAGTCTTTCTCGGCGATGTCCGCCGGGTCGGCCAGGTCCGGCTGCGCGCGATGCGCCTCGAACGCCAGCGCTTCCAGCACCGCCCGCACCTGGTCTTTGTCGGTTTTCAGGTATTCGGCCAGGCTGGGCTGAATCAACCGGCACTGGCCCTGAGCTTCGCGCTGGATCAGGCGCTGCTCCCAGCGGTTGAGCAGCAAATCGACGGTCTCGGCGTACAACGCTTCTCGCCTCTCCGGCAGATCGCCGCTGCGCCAGGCGTGCAGGCTGGCCATCAGGGTCAGCAGCAGCGGGCGCTGGGCGAGTTCGTGCAGGGTGGGCCGGTTGAAGATAGCCCGCTTTAGCAGTTCCGCCCGCCCGGTGGCTTCCGGTTTGGGCAAACGGTCCAAGTCGGCGGTCAGTTCGTACCAGCGGGCGACGAAGCGGCGGATTTGCCCGTCGGAAAAGGGGGCGAGCGTGGCCTCATTGAAGCCTTGCAGCCGCCAGCCCTGGTTCTGGTAGGCGTAGGTGCGGCTGGTCACCAGTATCCGGCAGTTGCCGAAGCCTTGCGCGAACGCTTCGACCGCCCGCTTGACCTGCTCCCGACGTTGCTCGGCTTCGGGCACTTCGTCCAGCCCGTCCAGCAGCAGCAGGCCACCTCGCTCGCGCAGTTCCTGCCATAGCCAGGGAACACAGTCCTGCTGGCAGTTCTCTTTCAACTCTTGGGCGACGAAGTTCCACAGGGTTTTGGCCGTGGCTTCGCCGCGTTCCGGCAGCCCGGTGGCGACGAAGTCCCGCAGCACCACCGGCACCGGCAGCAGCGCGCCGTGCCGCCACGGTTGGCGCTCTTTCCCGTCCTCGCCTTCCTCGTCCGGCAAGGGCGCGGTCAGGTGGCGCAGGTTGGCTTGCTCGTCCTGCAACGCTTCTCCGGCCAGGCACAAGGCGACGAAGTTGACGAAGGTGCTCTTGCCGCTGCCGGGATCGCCTTGCAGCACCAGCCGTTGCTCCCGGTCGAGCTGCTCCAGGGCCGAGCGCAAGGGTTCTTCCTCAGTCCGCTTTTTCGACCCGCGCGGTTCGAGGTCGTCGCCCTCCTCTTGCCGGGGCGACCGGGTGAGCAAGGCCGTGTACACCGCGTTGAGGCGCAGTTGCGGGTCGGTGTCGCGCTGCCCGGCGGCGGCCGGGTCGATGCCGGTCAGGGACAGGGCGCCGCAGCGCTCCATGACTCGCCGCAAATAGGCCTCGCGCAGGGCCGGCGAAAACGTTGCCGGCGCGGGTGCGGAATAAAGGTGAATACCGCCGTGTACGTTCCCGCCCACCGCCACGCCGCCCGCGCCGGCGGCCGCGCCGCCTTCGATGGCGACCGCGCCGGGGCCGGTGTTCTGGATCGCTACGGGAGGTTGTTCCATCGGCGACTCCGGCCGCTTCAGCGGGGCTCGTTGTAGAGCGTGCGCCACGAACGCGACGGCGTTGCGCGCGGCCAACCGCTGGCGGGCGTCTTTATCTTGCGCCTTGCTGCCGTCGGCCCAGTCGCAGATGGCCTTGACCACGATCCAGTCCACCTTGGCCTCCTGGCAGGCGACGTACAGGCCGGCTCCCTCCATCTCGCCACCGAGGGCTTCCGGCGCCAACCGCTGGAGTTGCTCCCGGTAGTCGCGGTTATCCACCAGCTTCTCGCCGGACAGCACCAGACCGAACTCGACCTTGGGCTCGTCCCAATCCAAGTCGGCCTGGCGGAAATAGTCGATCAGCCGCGCGGACGCATGAGGCTTGTCGCCGCGCAAAACGATGCGGTCCGCGCCGACCCGCTGCAAGTCGTAGAGCTGAAGCTGTTGCGAGATCAGGATATCGCCGATGCGCTGCTTCTTCTCGTCCACGCCGAAAGCGATGCCCACCAGGAGGACCGCACCCGGTCGCAGCGCTTCGATGCCTTTTTGCACGGCCTGCTGCGAGGCGCCCAACCCGCCCGAACCCATTTCGGTCAGCGCCAGAAACACCCGCGTTCCGCCCACCGCGCCGAGGTCGCGATAGGTGCGGCGGTTCTTGTTCACGATGCGGGCGGGCTGGCCGGTCAACTCGGCGAAAGCGTCGAGGACCGCCTTGCTCTCGACTTTGGTGGCGGTGACGATCAAGACATCGGCGGGCGGAACCATCGCGTTATTTTTTCCTTTTGGCTCATCGCGGTGTCCCGATTCTAAAGCAGTTTGAGCCGAAAAACAGGCCGGGCGTTCGGATCGCGGGGCAGTGCAACTGCGGCGGGTGAGACATCACGACGCCGCGCCGGGCGGCTGTTTGACGGTTCCGCCTGTCGGGCAAGCCGGCGCGAGGGTCCGCCCCGTTTAGGCGAAATCTGCTGGAAGATAACTGTCCGACTCGAGGGCGATGGCGGAAGCCATCAGCCATTTATTCCCGGTTCGGGTTCGGGATCGGATTCGGGATGGACCGCTCCACCGCCACGACGGGGAGCCGCCCGGCGCGGCGGCGCGCTCCGATGGGTCCGATGGGGCAGGAGGCCGCCCGTTCGTCGGGGCGGCCGAGGGGTGTTTCGGCCTCGACGGGCGGCGGGGCATCTGTCATTTTTCCAAGTCGACTTCAGCGGATCGTCAAAGTGGATTTCAGCAGGGCGTCTTGGGGCTGACTGCACTCCGACACACTTCATTCCAGTCGTGCTCGGCTCTCTGCGACAGGTTGGTCATGATGATGCCCTCCATTGCCGTCGACCTCGACCATTTGCAACGGGCTGAAGTCGGCTTTGAAGGCGGTTGAAGCCGACTTTGAAAAATGACAGCGGAGGTTCGCGGTTTCCTAAAGCCATGCAGGTTGACCGTGGCTGAGGATGACGGTCGCCTGAGTTTGGCGCAGAATTCCCAAGGCCGACCCGAATCCAGGAGGACGCGAAGCCCATGACGGAACCACAGCTCAGCCGCCTCGAACAGCTCCGGCGCGCGCTCGACCTCGGCGCAATCGACCAAGACACCTACGACGCCGCCGTTGCCGGATTGACCGCCCAACTCACCGGCAACGGCGCCATCGCCCAAGGACCGGACGCGCTCGCGGTCGGCGCCGGGGGCGTGGGCGTCGGGGGCGGCAGCTACGGTGACATCAACACCGGCCGGCAACTCACGGCCGCCGAAGGCGCGCAAGTCATCTATGCGGAACAGGGTGCCACCGTCGTCATCGGCGATGCGCCCGTTGAGATGACGGCGGTCGATCGCCGCAGCGCCCTGGGGCGCTACCTGCAGCATCTCATCGGCCAGAATCGCTACCTGCAATTGCAAGGGATTCGCTCCGGCGGCAAGGTGGTCAACATCGAGCTGGATCGCATCTACGTCACCTTGCGCGCCACGCGCCAGTACGCCCAACGTGCCGAGGTCGATTGGCTGGCGGGCGAGGTGGCGCTGGCGCCCGGCGAACGCCAGCGCGGCGAGCGCGACCGGCCGGCGAGCGACACGACCCACGTCACGGTGAACGAGGCGCTGGCCGACCACCGGCGCCTGGTCGTGCTGGGCGACCCCGGCAGCGGCAAGACCACGCTGCTGCGCTACCTCGTGCTGCTCTACGCCCGCGACCTGGCCGAAGGGACGGGACTCGTGCAGGAAAAACTCGGGCTGACCGAGCGCGACGCGCTGCCGATCTTTCTGCCGCTGCGGCAAATCGGGCGCTATCTGGCCGAGCATCGCCCCAGGGACGACGGCACCGAAGGGCACGCTCTGCTCTTGCAGTTCCTGGCGCACGTGCTGAACAACGAGCGCATCGCCGTGCCGGTCGATTTTTTCGACGACTACCTGAACGGCGGGCGCGCCGCCGTCCTGCTCGACGGGCTGGACGAAGTCGCGGACCCGAGCCTGCGGCGGCGGGTCTCCCGGCTGGTGGACGCCTTCACGCGCGCCTATGCTCGGTGCCGCTTCGCCGTCACCAGCCGCATCGTCGGCTACACCGACGCCTCGCGGCTGAGCGAGGGCTACGCCACGACGACGGTGCGCGATTTCTCGCTGGACGACGTGGGCGTATTCCTGGCGCAGTGGCATCGACTCGTGGCCATCGGGCAGATGGGGCCGGGCGAGCCGACCGAGGCGCTCGCGGCTCGGCAAACCCGCCAACTGCTGGACGCGATCGAGAAGAACGACCGGGTGCGCGAGCTGGCCATCAACCCGCTCCTGCTCACCGTCATCGCGCTCGTGCACCGCGATCGGGTCAAGCTGCCGGACCGCCGCGCCGAGCTGTACCAGGAGGCGGTCGACGTGCTGCTGGGCAAATGGGACGAGGCGCGCGGCTTGCCGGAGTCGACGATCCTCGACGACCGCCCGTTCGACCTCAGCGACCGGCGGCTGGTGCTGCAGCAACTGGCGCTCACCCTGCACGAGCAGGCGCTCAAGGAGATCGACGCCGAACCCTTGCAAGCGGTGCTGGCGCGGCAACTCGGCGGCGCCGTGGCGGACCCGCGCGAGCGGGATGCGGCGGTCGCGCGGTTTCTGCAGGTCATTCGAGAGCGCACGGGATTGTTGATCGCGCGGGCCGAGGGGACCTATGCGTTCTCGCACTTGACCTTTCAGGAGTATCTGGCCGCGCTGGCCGTCGCCGGCCGCGACGATTACGTGGAATACACCCTGCGCCGGGCGGCGGACCCGTGGTGGCGCGAGGCGATCCTGCTCGAAGCGGGCTACCTGAGCACCCAGAGCAAGGAAAAGACGACGCGCCTGATCCGCGCCCTCGCCGACGCCAAGACCGAACCGGAGCCGTATCACAACCTGGTCTTGGCCGCCGAGTGCGTGCGCGACGCGGGTGCCAACCGCCTCGTGGGCGACCTGGAAACCGAATTGCGCGCCCGCCTGCGGCGCGAGCTGGAAACCCCGGTCGCGTCCGGGCGCTTCGCCGCGATGAAGACGCTGTTCGCGCGCGGGATGAGCCCCAAAGCCGCCACGAAGCGACGCATCGCGGCGGCCGAGGCGCTGGGTAAAATCGGCGGGGGCCAGTTCTGGACGATGCCCCACGGCGAGCCGGAATGGGTATCGATTCCGGCGGGGGAATTCGCGATGGGTGATGCGCACGAAGCGCACCGCGTTTATCTGCCCGACTACGCCATCGCGCGAGTACCCATCACCCACGCGCAGTATCACCGGTTCGTGCAGGCCACCGGCCACGCGCCGCCCGAGGGCTGGAACGGCCAACGCCCGCCGCGCGGCAAGGAGGTTCATCCGGTGGTTTACGTGAGCTGGTACGACGCGCTGGCCTATTGCCGCTGGTTGAGCGAGGCGACGGGGAAATCCATCGCCCTGCCCAGCGAAGCCGAATGGGAAAAAGCCGCGCGGGGCGTCCAGGATCAACGCGAATACCCTTGGGGGGATCCTCTCGATGCGACCCGGTGCAACGTATCCGAATCGGGGTTCGGCGATACGACCCCGGTGGGCATCTTTCCGAATGGCGCGAGTCCTTACGGTTGCCTGGATCTGGCGGGAAACGTGTGGGAATGGACCCGCAGCCTGTGGGGCCAGGACAGGGGCAAGCCTGATTTCGCCTACCCCTACGACCCGAACGATGCGCGCCGCGAGGATCTGGCCGCAGGGGACGCCGTCCTCCGGGTCCTGCGCGGCGGCTCGTGGCGCGGCGGCCACGACGTCGCGCGCTGCGCCTGCCGCGTCTGCGATCGCCCCTACTTCCGCCGCGTCTACGGCGGTTTTCGGGTGGTGTTGCGTTCGGCCCCTGTTTCGTAACTCGGACCTCTGGCCGCTCGGACCTCTGGGACTCTATTGCCTTAATGCTCGAGTTTCTTGAGGTAGGCTTTAATCTGCTCGGGCTCCAACCCGCGCAGGCGCTCCTCGGGACCCAACCCGCGCAGGCGCTCCTCGGGCGACAACTGCTCCAGGAGCGCCCGCCGCTCCTCCGGCGTCAGGCCGTGCAAAAACTGCTGGTGCGCGTCG
>REEE01000215.1 GCA_007695245.1 Candidatus Competibacteraceae bacterium
GAGTTCACCTGGAACGAGTTCTGCGACTGGTATCTGGAGCTGGCCAAGCCGGTGCTGACCGATCCCGCCAGCTCCGCGGCGGCCCAGCGTGGAACCCGGCAAACGCTGGTCCAGACGCTGGAAACCCTGTTGCGGCTGCTGCATCCGCTGATGCCGTTCATCACCGAGGAAATCTGGCAACGGGTCGCGCCGTTGGCGGGCGCGGCGGGCGAGACCATCATGCGTCAACCCTACCCGGAAGCCGATCCGGCGTGGTTGGATCCGGCGGTGGAAGGCGAGATCGACTGGCTGCAACAGTTCCTGCTCGGGGTGCGCCGCATCCGCGCCGAAGCGAACATCGCCCCCGGCAAACCCCTACCCGTGCTGGTGCGGCATGGAACCGCGGAAGACCAGACGCGGCTCGAACGACACCGGCGGGCGTTGACGACGCTGGGCCGACTGGCATCCATCACGGAACCGGGTGAAAACGAACCGGTCCCGGAAGCCGCCGCCGCGCTGGTCGGCGGCCTGCAAATCCTGATTCCCCTGTCCGGCTTGATCGACCAGGCGGCGGAAAGCGCTCGCCTCGCCAAGGAAATCGCCAAGCTGCGCAAGGATCTGGAACGCGGGACCGCCAAGTTGGGCAACGCCGATTTCCTCGGACGTGCCCCGGCGGCGGTGGTCGATAAGGAACGCGGCCGCGTCGCGGAACTCCAATCGGTCATGACCCAACTGGAAGCGCAACTGGCGCACATCCAACAACTGTGAACCGAAAAGCGCCCCCGAGCCCCCAACATTGAGAGCAAGGTTTATCCAATGACCGATGCAGTATCCGAAGCCGTGAAGAAACACCAACTTGGCAAGGCGGTGACCCAGGTCGCCACCTATTACAACCCCCGCACCTGGAAAGAGAAGGGTTTATGGTGGACCCTTGGCCTGTTTCTGATCACCTACGTGATCGTGGTCGTGGTCCTCGGCATTATCTGGTCGCGCTCCCCCGCTGAGTTCGACGTGCGCGAACACGCCCTGAAACTGGCCAGGGGCGACGAGACCAAGCTGGTCCCCGGCTACGTGACCGCCGCCACCGCCATCCGCATCGCCGAGACCCTGCTCGACAAGCCCGGCGGCTATCTGAGCAACGATATCACTCCACCCGGCGTGTACCTGGACAACATCCCCAACTGGGAATTTGGTGCATTGGCCGAATTGCGCGACCTGTCGCGCTCGCTGCGCAACAATTTCAGCCGTGCCCAGACCCAGTCGGTGGATGATCGGGACCTGCAAATCGCCGATCCGCAGTTTCACTTCAACTCGGAATCCTGGATTCTGCCCTCCACCGAGTCGGAATATCGCAAGGGCATTCAGGCCCTCTATCGTTATCTGGAGCGCCGGGCCGAAGGGAACGCTCCATTCTTCGTCCGCGCCGACAATCTCCGCGCGCATCTGGAACTGGCGGAAGTCCGGCTGGGCAGTCTGGCGCAGCGGCTGGCGGCCAGCGTCGGCCAGCGCTACTACCGCGATCCAAGCGGCGATTTTGCCCATGATCCCGACGACCAGAACTCAGGGCAGGCCCAAGTCCGGACCCCCTGGACAGAGATCGACGACGTATTCTTCGAAGCGCGCGGCTATGCCTGGGCGCTGCTTCACACCTTAAAAGCGTTGGAAATAGATTTCGCCAGAGTTCTGGAAACTCGCAACGCGGTGGTGGCGATGAAGCAGGTGATCCGCGAACTGGAAGGCACTCAGGACTTTATCTGGAGTCCGCTGATCCTCAACGGTACCGGCTTCGGGCCGATGGCCAACCATTCATTGATCATGGCATCCTACATCTCCCGCGCTAACGCTGGCATCATCGACCTGCGGAATCTGCTCGAAAGAGGCTGAATAAAGAGGTCGGAAAGCGAAAAATCAAGATGGCGGATTTCCAGACCCATCTGATGGGAGCGGCGGCGGTCAGCGGGGTGACCGCCACCGTGCTGGTGATGGCTGACATAGCGCCCCAACAAGCGGTGATCGGCTATTTCGTGCTCGGCGTGATCGGAGGTTTGTTGCCGGATATCGACTCACCCACCTCCATCCCGATTCGGATCGCCTTCGCGACGCTGGCGGTGGTCGCTGGGTTCCTGATGGTGTTCGCTTTCGGGACTCAGTATTCGCTGGTCGAGCTGGTGATTCTCTGGCTCGGCGGCTTTCTGCTGATTCGTTACGGTCTGTTCAGGCTCTTCAACCGGTTGACCGTTCACCGCGGCTTGATTCATTCCCTGCCGGCGGGTGCCGGCTTCGGCCTGGCGACCACCGCGCTGGCCTTTCACGGCTTCGGTGCCTCCGCGATTCATGCCTGGATGTGCGGGGCGTTCGTCGCGCTGGGATTCGTCGTACATCTGGCGCTGGATGAGTGGTACAGCGTCGATCTGTACGGGAAAAAGCTGCTCAAGCGCTCCTTTGGCACCGCGCTGAGTCTGGGTAGTCTAAGACAGCCGCTCGGCACGGCCGCGCTCTACCTGACGGTCGGCGGGCTGTTTCTGCTGTGTCCCTCGCCCCGAGCGTTCACCGATCTGGTGCTGGATCGTGATACCTACCGTGGCGTGGAACAGCGACTGATTCCCGGAGATGACTGGTTTTCGGGATTACTGCGACGGATGACGCCATCCGAATGGATGGATCGGTCATGGGGGCCATAGATAAACTCCTCTCCGGCAGGCGAGAGAGGAGTAGGGTGTAGTAAGGTCGTTAGCTCGGTCGATGGCGGGCAAAACGCTTCCGAACAACGTCAAGCGAGTGCATTCAGCAGGCGGCCCACGGTTTCCTGCGTGGTTTCAACAACTTTGGCCCCGGCCTGGACTTGGTACAGAGCTTGTTGCTGTTCGATCAAGGGTTCAGCCAAAGAGCGTGCTTGAGCGACCGGGCGGGTCGTTTCAGCCTGCTCGCCCCCCGCCGGTGCCGCCGCCGGCGCTGGATCGGGTCGGATCGCCGCCTGGCTGGCGATCTCCTGGGCGCTGTTTGCCAACTGATTCATGCCGGTCTGTATGCCCATGACGCCGGAATTCATCGCATTACTGATCATATCGCACCTCCTGGAGCCTGCTTCAACGCAGATACTCATGGATACTATAGAGTAAAAAAGACCGGTTTTAAATATCCAGATAGCCATTTGTCATTTTAATGAGAAATAATTCATTCTTTGGGAACGAGTCACTTGATCGGCGCTTGAGCGTGGCTCCGATGCTCGATTGGACCGACCGTCACTGTCGGTATTTCCTACGATTGTTGACCCGCCATACCCGGCTCTACACCGAAATGGTGACAACCGGCGCGGTGCTGCGGGGCGACCGGGAGCGGCTGCTGGCCTACCATCCCGCCGAGCATCCGCTGGCCCTGCAACTGGGCGGTAGCGATCCCGACGAATTGGCCCGCTCCGCGCGCGTCGCCGCCGAGTTCGGTTACGACGAGGTCAACCTGAACATCGGCTGCCCCAGCGATCGAGTGCAATCGGGGCGGTTCGGCGCGTGTTTGATGGCGGAACCGGATCTCGTGGCGCGCTGTATGACGGCGATGCGGGCGGCGGTGGATCTGCCGGTCACGGTCAAAACCCGTATCGGCATCGACGACCGGGATTCCTACCCGGATCTGGTGGATTTCGTGGCGCGGGTGGCCAACGGCGGGTGCGAGGCGTTCATCATCCATGCCCGCAAAGCGTGGTTGAGCGGTCTGAGCCCCCGGGAGAACCGCGAAATCCCGCCGCTGCGCCATGAGGTAGTTTACCGGCTCAAGCAGGACTTCCCCGCACTGACGATCATTCTCAACGGCGGTCTGATCGACCTGGATCAGGTCGCGGAGGCGTTGCGTCAGGTGGACGGGGTAATGATCGGCCGCGCCGCCTATGAGAATCCTTATCTGCTGGCTGAGATAGATCGCCGATTCTTTGCGAGCACCGCGCCACAAAAAACTCGTATGCAGATCATTGAGGACTTTTTCCCCTACGCCGAGGCGGAACTGCAGATGGGGACTCCCCTGCAAGCCATGACCCGGCATCTGCTCGGGCTGTTTCACGGCGTGCCGGGGGCGCGCGCCTGGCGGCGCCATCTCAGCGAACACGCCCACCGGCGCGGGGCTGGCCTGGACGTACTGGAAGCGGCGCTGCGACACGTCGACCCTTCTCGAACTCCTGAGGTTCGCGGAGACCACGACGGTCGTTCATGCGCCGCGAAGCAGCCCGCAGCGACGCGATAACCAACCCGAAAACCGTAAAAAGACTCCTTCAAGACGGCATCATTCACCCAAGCGTGCGTTGTCGTCCCCTCCGACCAGAGGATTACCGAAAAATGTACGAATTCCTGCACTACCAGGTTCGGGACGCCATGACCGCCGACCCGATCACCATTCGCACCGACACCCGGTTGCGTGAGGTCGAGGAACTGTTCGAAGCTCACGACTTCAACGGCGTGCCGGTCGTGGATCCACACCAGCGCCTGCTGGGTATTCTGACTAAATTCGATCTGCTCAAGGCGTTCTGTTTCGACGCCCACGCGATGGTCCCCCGCTACGACGAGATCATGGAGCAAACCGCCGCGACGGTGATGACCCACGATCCCGTCAGCGTCAGCCCGCAACTGCCGCTCAGCCGCCTATTGCAGAAACTGGTGGAGATGCGGACCAAGAGTCTGCCGGTGGTGGACGGCGGCCGCCTGGTCGGCATCATCGCCCGTGAAGACGTCTTGAGGGCCTTGCGCCGCGCCACCGCCACGCCCGCAGTCCCCACGCACGAGGAGCCGCAATCGTGACCACGTTGCTTTACACTCATCCCGTCTTTCTGGAGCACGATACCGGCTTCGGCCATCCGGAATGTCCGGCCCGCCTGACCGCGATTCTCAACGCCCTGAAGACCGCCCCCTTCGCGGCCCTGGAATGGCGGGACGCGCCGGCGGCCGCCACCGAGCAGTTGACCCGCATTCATCCCTCGAAGTATGTCGAGCGCGTTCTGAGCCGTATTCCCAAACAGGGCTATTACGCGATGGATGGCGACACCATCGTTTCGCCTCGGTCGGGCGAGGCGGCCCTGCGCGCGGCGGGCGCGGTGTGCGCGGCGGTGGATGCGGTTCTCGCCGGCGAGGCTGACAACGCCTTTTGCGCCGTTCGTCCGCCCGGCCACCACGCCGAACCGGATCAGGCGATGGGTTTCTGTGTGTTCGGCAACGTCGCCATCGGTGCCGCGCAGGCCCGCGCCGTTCACGGGTTGGAACGGATCGCCGCCATCGATTTCGACGTGCATCACGGTAACGGCACTCAAACGGCGTTCGAACGCGATCCCGGCTACCTCTACATTTCCACGCACCAGAACCATCTGTACCCAGGCACCGGCCGGCGCGACGAGCGCGGTGTCGGCAACATCATCAATGTACCGCTGTCGGCGGGTAGCGGCTCGGACGAACTCCGTCTCGCCTGGCAGCAGGAGATCGAGCCGGCGCTGCGCGCCTTCCAACCGCAACTGATCCTGATCTCGGCAGGCTTCGACGCCCACTACCTCGATCCGCTGGCGGAACTCAATTTCAGCGAAGACGATTACGAATGGCTGACTCAGGGGATTCTGGCGGTGGCGGCGGACTGCTGCGCGGGCCGGGTCGTCTCGGTGCTGGAAGGCGGCTACAACCTGCCGGCGCTGGCGGCCAGCACCGCGGTGCATGTCAAGGCGCTGATGGAAGCGCCGCGCGCGGTCTAGCGTTTCCCGGCCCGGATGAAGGTGAGGCCGGATCGCGCCGACCGGTGAGGGCGAAGCGGCGGAAGATGGCATGACTCTCGATTACAGCACCCTCGACGCCTTGCGCGCCCATCACCCCGCATGGCGGTTGTTGCGCTCGGACCATGCGCCGCTGATAGCGAGTTTTCTGCACCGCGTGTTTGTCGCGCCCAACGTGCGGGTGATGGCGGCGGCGGACTTGGCGGAGGCGCTGGAAGATGAGCTTTACGCCTTGCGCGAATCCCTGGGACCTGCCTTCTTCCCGAAACCGGCGCTGGATTATCTCAACGACTGGGCCAGCCCGGAAAAAGGTTGGCTGCGCAAGTTCTACCAGCCGGGTTCGGACGAGCCCCAGTTCGACCTGACCCCGGCGACCGAGAAGGCGCTGGCCTGGCTGGGCACGCTCGCCGAGCGCGGCTTCGTGGGTACGGAGTCGCGCTTGTTGACCTTGTTTGATCTACTCAAGCAAATGAATGAAGGCAGCGAGTCGGACCCGGTCAAACGGATCGCCGAACTGCACAAGCGGCGCGCCGAGATCGACGCCGAGATCGCGCGGGTCATGGCGGGGGACGTACCGCTGCTGGATGACACGGCGCTGAAGGACCGTTTCCAGCAATTCATGCAACTGGCGCGGGAACTGCTGGCTGACTTTCGCGAAGTGGAATACAACTTTCGTCTGCTGGATCGGCGGGTCCGCGAGCGCATCGCCCTGTGGGACGGAGCCAAGGGCACCTTGCTGGAAGAGATCATGGGCGAGCGCGATGCGATTGCCGACTCCGATCAGGGGCGGAGTTTCCGGGCCTTCTGGGATTTTCTGATGTCCGGCCGCCGCCAGGAGGAGTTGTCCGAACTGCTCGCTGGGGTGTTGGCGCTGCCTCCCGTGGCGGGCTTGAAGCCGGATGTGCGGATCCGGCGAGTGCATTACGACTGGCTGGAGGCCGGCGAGCACACCCAGCGCACGGTGGCGCAACTCTCGCGGCAGCTCAGGCGTTTCTTGGATGACCAGGCGTGGCTGGAAAACCGCCGCATCATGGAGATCCTGCACGGGATCGAGGCCAAGGCGCTGGCCTTGCGCGAGACGCCTCCGGCGGGCGAGGTGATGCGCCTTGCGGCGTCCGCCGCCGCCGTCGAACTGCCGATGGAACGACCGCTGTACACCCCCGCGCTGAAGCCGGTGATCGCGGATATCGTACTGGAAACCGGAGATAGCGAGGTCGACCCGGCCGTGCTCTACGCGCAGGTCGTGGTCGACCGCGCGCAACTCGCCCGCCACATCCGTCAGGCCTTGCAGGATCGGTCGCAGGTCACGTTGCGCGAACTGATCGAATTGCAGCCCTTGCGGCAGGGCTTGGCGGAGGTGGTGGCGTATCTGCATTTGGGCAGTGAATCGTTCCAAACGGTAGTGGACGAGGACGCTCCCGAAGTCATTACCTGGCAAGCTTTGCTTCCGGATGGAGAATCGGTTACCAAGATCGCCCGACTGCCGCGGGTCATCTTCGTGAGGTGAGGATGGAAGAAGAACCAGGTGCCCCGGTTGCCGCCGACGCGGACTTGTCGACGCTGGCCATCACGCTGCTCAAGGGAGTGATTTACCGCGAGGGGGACGAGCGCCTGTGGGGCGCTCTGCTCGACCTGCAAACCCGGGTCCGGGAGTACCTGGTGATCCTGGGTCTGGAGTTGGTGCTGGACGAGGCCGAAGGGTATGCCTTTCTGCGCGGCAAACCCGACTGCGAGGACGGATCGGGGCTAAAAGCGCCCCGCCTGGTCGCGCGCCGGCCGTTGTCGTTTCCGGTCAGCCTCTTGCTGGCCTTGCTGCGCAGGAAGCTCGCCGAGTTCGACGCGAGCGGCGGCGATACCCGACTGGTTCTGTCGCGAGACGATCTCGTCGAGTTGGTCCGGGTGTTCCTGCCAGACAGCAGCAACGAGGCCAGGCTCGTCGACCAGATCGAGACCCACATCAACAAGATCGTCGATCTGGGCTTTCTGCGCCGTCTGAAGGCGACCAGCGGTCCCGCGAGCTATGAAGTGCGACGTATCCTCAAAGCCTTTGTCGATGCCCAGTGGCTGGCGGACTTCGATGCGCGCCTGGCGGCCTATCAAAACCAACTCGCGGGCGCTTCGGCGACGGCGGGAGGGGCGGACGATGAATGAGCCGCAAATGTTGGGGCTCGACTTCGTGGCCGACGACGCGCTGTCGGGCTTTCGCTTGCAGCGCCTGGAAGTCTTCAACTGGGGCACCTTCGATGGCCGGGTGTGGACGCTGGCGCTCGACGGCAAGAATGGTCTGTTGACCGGTGATATCGGTTCCGGCAAATCGACGCTGGTGGATGCGATCACGACGCTGCTGGTGCCCGCTCAACGCATCGCCTACAACAAGGCCGCCGGTGCCGAGAGCAAGGAGCGGACGCTGCGTTCCTACGTGCTCGGGCATTACAAGTCCGAACGCAACGAGGTGACCGGCGCCGCCAAACCGGTGAGCCTGCGCGATCACAACAGCTATTCGGTCATCCTGGGAGTGTTCCACAACGCGGGCTACGATCAGACCGTCTCGCTGGCCCAGGTGTTCTGGATGAAGGAGGCGCAGGGTCAGCCCGCGCGCTTCTTCGTGGCGGCGGAACGTGGGTTATCGATTGCCGCCGACTTCGCGCATTTCGGATCGGACCTCACCCAACTGCGCAAGAAACTACGGGCGTTGGGCGCGGACCTTGAGGACAGTTTTCCCAAGTACGGCGCGTGGTTCCGGCGGCGCTTCGGCATCGACAACGAACAGGCGCTGGAACTGTTCCATCAGACGGTATCGATGAAGTCGGTGGGTAACCTCACCGACTTCGTGCGCGGTCACATGCTGGAACCCTTCGACGTGGTGCCCCGGATCCAGGCGCTCATCAATCATTTCGATGACCTCAACCGCGCGCATGAAGCGGTGCTCAAGGCCAAGCGCCAGGTGGAACTGCTTGCGCCCTTGGTGACCGACTGCGACCGCCATCGGGAGCAGGCGGCCGAACTGGAAGGTTTGCGCGCCGGTCGGGAGGCGCTGAAACCCTACTTTGCCGAACTCAAGCTCGGTCTGATCGATCGGCGCTTGCGGTTGCTCGCCGAGGAACACGCGCGCCTGGCGACTCAGAAAGAGCGGCACACGGAACAGCGCGATCGTCAGCGGCGGGAAGCGGACCGGCTCAAGCGCGCCGTGGCGGAGCAGGGTGGCGACCGGCTGGAGCAACTGGCCGTGGAGATTCGCGACTTCGAGCGCGAGCGCGGCCGCCGCCAGCAGCGTGCGGAGCGGCACGCGACGTTGTTGGCCGCCATCGACGAGTCCCCCGCCGGCGATGAAGCCGCCTTCATCGCCCAACGGCGGCGGCTGGCGGACCGGCGCGAAGATTTGAGTCAGCAGGAAGTCGATCTGCAGAATCAGAGCACTGAATGGGAGGTGTCCTTGCGCGAAGGCCGGCGCGAGCAGGGTCGGCTTGCCGAGGAAGTCGTCAGCCTCAAGGCCCGGCGCAGCAATATCCCGGCGACGCAAGTGGCGATGCGCGAGGCGTTATGCGCGGCGCTTGGCTTGAAAGAGGAGGCCATGCCCTTTGCCGGGGAGCTCATCCAGGTGCGCGAGGATGCGCGCGACTGGGAAGGGGCCATCGAACGGGTGCTGCACAACTTCGGATTGTCGCTGCTGGTGCCGGACGCGCACTACGCGGAGGTGGCCGCCTGGGTGGACCGCACTCATCTCGCGGGACGCCTCGTGTATTTCCGGGTGCGTTCCAACCGCCAGTCGGACCTGCCCGAGTTGCACCGTGACTCGCTGGTCAGACAGCTCGCCATCAAACCCGACTCGGCGTTCTACCCCTGGCTGGAACGCGAGTTGGCGCATCGTTTCAACTATGCCTGTTGCCCCACGCCAGAGCAGTTCCGCCGCGAAACCCGGGCGCTGACCCGCGCCGGGCAGATCAAGGCGCCGGGCGAGCGCCACGAAAAGGATGATCGCCACCGGCTGGACGACCGCAGCCGCTACGTGCTGGGTTGGAGCAACGCGGCCAAGATCGCCGTGCTGGAAGCGCAAAAGCAGGCCCTTGAAATCCGGCTGAGCGAGATCGGCGCGCGCATCGCCAGGGCGCAAGGCGAGCAAGCGCAGTTGCGCCAGCGGCTCGATGCGCTGACGGCGCTCCACGAATTCGACGACTTCCGCGACCTGGATTGGCGGAGTTGTGCGGCCGCCATCGCCCGCCTGCGGGATGAAATAGCCCGGCTGGAGGCCGCCAGCAATACCTTGCGGGAACTCAACGCCCAGCTTGAAACCGCGCAAACCGCCCTGCAAGCCAGCGAGCAGGCGTTATCGGCCATCGACCAGGAACTCGGCGGCGTTGCGGCCAAACGCGAGGCGGCCGAGGCACAGCGACAGCAGACCGTGGCCTTGCTGGCCGACCTCGCCGGCGAGGTGCGCACCCGGATGGACGCGCTGCGCGCGGAGGTGCTGGGCGAACATCAGCTTTCGGTCGAATCCTGCGATAACCGCGAACGCGAGTTGCGGGATGTCTTGCAGGCGCGCATGGATGCCGAGGCGAAGCGCCTGGAGCGGCTCACCGAGAAGATCATCAAGGCCATGTCCGCCTTCAAGGATGCCTACAAACTCGAAACCGCCGACTTCGACGCCAGCCTGGAAGCCGCTTTCGAGTACCGGAACCTCCTCGACCAATTGGGCCGCGACGATTTGCCGCGTTTCGAGGCACGGTTCAAGGAGTTGTTGAACGTCAACACGATCAACGAGATCGCCAACTTCAACGCCCAGCTCGCCCGGGAGCGAGAGACCATTAAGGAGCGCATCGCGCGCATCAACGAGTCGCTCGCGCAGATCGATTACAACCCGGGGCGCTACATCCTGCTGGAATCCCAGCTCAGCCCCGATGCGGAGATTCGCGACTTCCAGGCCGAACTGCGCGCCTGCACGGAAGGCGCGCTGACCGGCTCCGACGATGCACAGTATTCGGAAGCCAAGTTCCTGCGGGTCAAGACCATCATCGACCGCTTCCGCGGCCGCGAGGGGCTCTCCGACCAGGACCGGCGCTGGACGGCCAAGGTGACCGACGTGCGTAACGGGTTTCTGTTCGCCGCCAGCGAGCGCTGGCGCGAGGACGGAACCGAGTTCGAGCACTATTCCGACTCCGGTGGCAAATCCGGCGGCCAGAAGGAAAAGCTCGCCTATACCATTCTCGCGGCGAGTCTCGCCTACCAGTTCGGGCTGGAATGGGGTGCGGTTCGTTCGCGCTCCTTCCGTTTCGTGGTCATCGACGAGGCTTTTGGTCGGGGTTCGGACGAGTCGGCGCAATATGGCCTCAAACTGTTCCAGCAGCTCAACCTGCAATTCCTGATCGTCACGCCATTGCAGAAGATCCACATCATCGAGCCGTTCGTCGCCAGCGTCGGCTTCGTGCATATCGAGGGCGGGCGGGCCTCCAAGCTGCGTAATCTGTCCATTGAGGAATACCGGGCGCACAAGGCGGAGCGGTCGGCATGACACGCTCGTCCCGAACGACTGTGGACGGACGCGGAGCCCCCGCCGGGCCGGCGCTGGGGATGGCGTCCGGCCAATGGACGACGGCGAGCGCGCTGAAGGGGCAGCTACGCCGGTTGTGGGAGCGTGGCGAGCTATTGCGCGGTCTGGTCGGCGGGGAGACGGTTTTCCCGCTGCGTCTCGCCCTGAAAGGACCGGGATCGGCCGAACTCGCCCAGCGTTTCGAGGCGGTGCGCGCCTGGATCGCCGATCTGGTCGCCGAACCCCGGATCCGCATCGAATGGCGCGAGGTCGATCATCGGGTCCTGGGTTCCCAGCGAGTGCCCCAGTCGGCCTGGGTCGATGATCTCGACAGTGCGCTTGCGCTGATTGGCAAACGCAGCGAGGCGGCACAGTTTAACGAATTGCTGGCGCTCGTCCGTGCGCGGCAGCCGACCCTGCTGGCGTGGCTGGGCAAAAGACCCTTGCGCGCCCTGGAATTGGCTGAGGACTGGGAGCGCCTGCTCGCCGTGGTGGATTGGCTGGTGCGTCATCCGCGGCCCGGCATCTATCCGCGGCAGGTGGATATTTCGGGCGTGCATAGCAAGTTTGTCGAAGCGCATCGCGGGGTCCTCGCGGAATGGCTGGACCTGACGCTGCCACCGGAGGCCATCGAGAAAGACCGAACCGGGGTCGGGCAGTTCGCGGCACGCTATGGTTTCCGCGACAAGCCCGCGCGCATCCGGTTTCGCGTGCTCGACCCGCGACTCGCTCTGGTGTCGGGAGTGGCGACCCCCGACATTACGCTCGATGCCGAGAGTTTCGCCAACCTGAACGCGCCGGTCCGGCGGGTGTTCATCACCGAGAACGAAACCAATTTTCTGGCGTTTCCTCTGGTAGCGGAGGCCATCGTGGTCTTCGGTGCCGGCTACGGCTGGGATCAGTTGGCGCGGGCGGCGTGGCTCGCGCGCTGCGCCCTGTACTACTGGGGCGATATCGACACCCACGGATTCGCGATCCTCGATCAGCTCCGCGGCTGCGTCGATCGCGTCGAGTCTTTCCTGATGGACCGGGCGACGCTGATGGCCCACGAAAACCTGTGGGGCGAGGAAAGCGATCAGGTCACGCACGATCTGCCGAGGCTCACCACGCCCGAGCGGGCGTTGTTCGACGATCTGCGCGACAACCGCATCCGCAAGGGCTTGCGTCTGGAACAGGAACGCGTGGGTTTTCGGTGGGTGGAGACGGCGCTGGGTGATGTACTCGGGCAAGACGGCTGAGGTGGACCTCGGCCCAACCTGCAAAATGGGTTCTCGTTCAGACACGGTAATAAAGGCGGCGGCGCTTGGAATTCACGGGCAGCCCAACCTACTGGGTTTCGGGGTTTTCGGCCAGACGCTAGCGACGGCCATTCTTGGTTTTCAGACCGGTCGCAAGCCGCAGTAACCGGTTGGAAAAATTACCAAAATATTCTCTCAGGGTTTGGGCAACACGACCAGTTCGCTGTCCGAGAACCAGTCCGGCAGATGCAAGGCCAACAGTAGCAGCAGGCTCCCCAGGCCGAAGATCAGGCTGAGGCCGACCCCGACGTCCAGAACCCGATGCAGGTAGGCGGTCGGAGCCAGCCACAGGCCCCCGATCAGAAACCGCAGCAGCGCTTGCCTCCAGTCGATGCCCCGGCCATCGCGCCGTTGCAAGCGCAATCGCCAGGCGCGCATGCCCAAGGTCTGGCCGCCGTGAATCCAGAACCCACCGTAGAAAAAGAAACAAACCAGCAGCAGATAGGTGGAAAAAAATGGATTGCCCGTCAGCGGATTGTGCGCCTTAAACGCCTCGCCGCCGACCATCGCCACCGCCACGCCCAGCGCCAGCGCGGTCGCGCCGAACAGGACACCGGCCAGCAACAGACCATCGTACGCGATGGCCGCCAACCGCCGCGGCAAGCCGGCGGGCGCAACGGCGGATTGCCCTGGAGAAGGTTGGGTGTCGTCCATGGCCCGGTGCTTATTGGCCTACGGGGAATTGACCCATGCGAGCGGCCTGGCCCGGCGCTCGATCATTACCCCTGCCGGCCGCCGTCGCTCCCTGGGCTGGCGGTTCGGGAAGACGACCGTCCGTCGGGTGAGGTTGGTCCAGCCAGCCGTTGATCTCCACCAAATCCGCTTCGGAGAGTTGGCCGGCGGCCTGTTTGAGCACCAGAAAATTGGCGATGTAGGAAAAACGGGCCGCCGAATACTCGCTTTCGGCGAGGAAGACGTTGCGCTCGGCGTCCAGCACGTCCACGATGGTGCGGGTGCCGACTTCGAAACCGGCCTGGTTGGCTTCCAGCGCGCTGCGAGTAGACACGCGAGTTTGGTCGAGCGCCCGGATTCGGCTGATGGCGGTCTCCTGGCCGCGATAGGCGTTGCGCACGATTCGCAGCGTATCCCGTTGCAGGTTTTCCAGGCCCTGCCGGGCTGCCTCGTAGTTGTGGGCCGCCTCGCGGGAGCGCGCGGAAACCGCGCCGCCGGTGTACAGCGGAATGTTCAGTTCGAGGTTGGCCTGGCTGCTGGCTTGACTGCTGACGCCGCTATCGATATCGGCGCGGCTGACGTTCAGGTTGAGGGTCGGGTAGTGTCCGGCTCTTTGCAGTTTGATGTTTTCCCGGGCCTGAGTCACGCTGAAACGGGCGCTGCGCAACCGCAGATTGCTCTCCAGCGCCATGCGCACCCACTCCTCGGGATCGCGCGGATCGGGTAGCGCCAGCGGCATGCGTTCGCTGAGCGTTTTGAGCTGCGCGTACTCCCGGCCGGTCAGTTGCCGCAGGAACTCGCGGGCATTGGCCAGCGCGTTGATGGCGCTGATCTCCTGGGAAACGGCGGCGTCGAAACGCGCCTGGGCGTCGAAGACGTCGGTGATGGTGGCCAGTCCGACTTCAAACCGTCGGTTGGCTTGTTCGAGCTGGCGGGCGAAGGCGTTTTTCTCCGCCGTGGCGAATGTCAGGTCGTCGATCGCTTCCAGCACGCCGAAGTAGCCCTGCGCGACGCGTAGAATCAATTCGTCCTCGGTATTGAGGAAATCGACGTCGGACTGATTGACCACGGCGTCCGCCAGACGCTGCCGGATCTGGCTGTCCCGATTGTAAATCGGTTGCGTCAGGCCAATTGAATACGCATGCGTATCGAACGATGAGTTGCCCCGCGGCGAGCCCGCGATCCCGAAGGTCCGTCCCTGCTCGAGGCGGGCACCCACGCTCGGTAGCAACAAGGCTCGGGCTTGTGGCCTGACCTCTTGAGCGGCTTCCCGGCTGGCGGCGGCGGCTCTGATCACTGGATCGCTGTCCAGGGTGTGGTGGTAGATTTGCAGCAAATCTTCCGCCAGCGCTGAATGGCCGCCTAAAACGGCGATGATCCCGGCCAGTACCAGGTACGGCAATTTAGGCATGGCTGACAGGCTCCCCTGATTAAGGCTAAAAGCTAAAAGCTAAAGCAGTTATTTTAGAATTCGAAAACCCTGGGCGGGGCGGCGTTGCGCAACGGCGGCAATTCGGTGTCGAACAGGCTTTCCCGCAGCCATTCCCGCTCGCCGAGCCGGGTGATCAGCAGCGCTTCCATCACCGGCGGCTGGCCGACCACGATAAAGAGCCGGCCGTTCAAGCTCAGACTTTGCCGCCAGTGGTCGGCGACCGCGGCCACCGAGCCGGTGACGGCGATCGCGTCGTAACGGCGTTCGCCCCAACCGCCGCTGGCATCGCCGACGTGCAGCACCACGTGGCCAAGGCCGTGGGCCTTGAGCTTGACCCGAGCGGACTCAATGAATTCGGCGACGATATCCACGCTGACCACGCTGGTGGTCAGTCGCGCCAGACAGGCGGTCAGATAGCCGCTGCCCGTGCCGATCTCCAGCACGCGTTCGCCCGGTCGCACCGCTAGCGCTTGCAGGATTCGGCCTTCGAAATTGGGCTTCAACATGAACTCATCATGACCGAGCGGAATGGCGAGGTCGCTGAACGCCAGATTGCGGTAACGCTCCGGGACGAAGTCCTCGCGCGGCACGCTGGCGAGCACATCCAGCACGTGCTGATCCAGCACGTCCCACGGTCGAATCTGTTGTTCGATCATGTTCTGGCGCGCCTGTTCGAAATTGAATGCGGTCATGTTCGGGGTCCTGTCAACGCGTGGGATTCTGGAGTTTTGGCGGGGGATTGCCCCGCTCGCGAGGGCGGGCTGATTTTAACACAGGGCGCATGACGGCGGCGTGCCTACAGGAAGGTCGCGTCGACCGCGAACAGGCGCTCGACCTCAGGGACCCGCTTCTTGTCCACCAGAAACAGGATGGCGTGATCGTCGGCCTCGATCATGGTGTCGTGGTGGCAGATGATCACCTCATCGGCCCGGACGATGGCGCCGATGGTGGCGCCGGGCGGCAGTCGGATCTCGTCGAGACGCCGGCCCACCACCTTGGACGTCTTATAGTCGCCATGGGCGACGGTCTCGATCGCCTCGGCGGCGCCGCGCCGCAGCGAATGGACCTTGGCGACATCGCCGCGGCGGACGTGGGCCAGCAGGCTGCCGATCGTGGCCTGTTGCGGCGAGATGGCGATGTCGATGATGCCCGAGGACTCCACCAGATCCACGTAGGAAACCCGATTGATCAGCGCCATCACCTTGCGCGCCCCCATGCGCTTGGCCAGCATCGCCGAGAGGATGTTGACTTCGTCGTCGTTGGTCACGGCGCAGAACACGTCCATGTTTTCGATATTTTCCTGCCGCAGCAGGTTCTCATCGGCCGCGTCGCCCTGCAAGACGATGGCTCGGCTTAACTGTTCGGACAAGCGTCTGGAGGTCACCGGATTATGCTCGATCACCTTGACCTGAAACCGCTCTTCCAGGGCTTGGGCCAACCGATTGCCGATGTGACCGCCGCCGGCGACGATCAACCGCTTGACCATCCGGTCCAACTTGCGCAGTTCGCCGACCACGGCGCGCGCGTTCTTGCGCGAGGCGATGAAGAACACTTCGTCCTCGGCTTCGATGATGGTGTTGCCTTGCGGAACGATCGGGTGGCCTCGGCGAAAAATGGCGGCGACCCGGGTGTCGATGCCCGGCATGCGGGCCGGCAGGGTGCGCAGCGCCTGGCCGATCAGGCGGCTGCCCTCGTAGGCCTTGACCCCCACCAGACGGACTTGGCCTTCGGCGAAATCCAGCACTTGCAGGGCACCGGGGTATTCGATGATGCGATGGATATAGTCGGTCACCAACTGTTCGGGACTGATCAACACATCGATCGGCAGCGCGTCGTCCTTGAACAATTGCTCGTGATAGGTGAGGTACCCGCCGGCGCGGACCCGGGCGATCTTGGTCGGCGTGTTGAACAGCGTATGAGCGATCTGGCAGGCGACCATATTGACTTCATCGTTGTCGGTCAACGCGATCAGCATATCGGCGTCGGCGGTGCCCGCCTGCTCCAGCAGTCCCGGGTACGAGGCGTGGCCGCAGACCGTGCGAATATCCAGCCGATCCTGCAGCGTCTGCAACCGCTCGGCGCTGGCGTCCACCACGGTGATATCGTTGGCTTCGCCGGCCAGAATATGCGCGACGGAACCACCCACTTGGCCGGCCCCGAGAATCACGATCTTCACGGCCCGGCCTCACTCGTCCAGCGCTCGCTTGGGATCGATGCCCAGGGCGCGCAACTTGCGATAGAGATTGGTGCGTTCCATGCCGACCCGCTCGGCCAACCGCGCCACGTTGCCTTCGCATTCGCGAAACTGTTGCATTAAATAAGTTCGTTCGAACTGCTCGCGGGCTTCCCGCAGCGGCAGATTCAGGGGAATGCTGCCGGTCTCCTGGGCTTTGGCGGCGGTGGCGCCGCGCACGGCGGCGTCCACTTCCTCCTGCGCGATGTCTTCATCGCCGCCCAGAATCAGAAGCCGCTGCACCAGATTCTTGAGTTCGCGGATGTTACCGGGCCAGGTGTAGTTGCGCAGGCGGTTTTGGGCGGCCAGAGTAAAGTGCCGGTAGGTTAACCCTTCCTGATCGACGAAGTAGCCGACATAGTAATTGAGCAGTTCCGGCACGTCCTCGATGTGCTCGCGCAGCGGCGGCAGTTTGATCGGTACGACGTTGAGTTGGTAGTAGAGATCCTCGCGAAATCGCCCGAGCGCTGCTTCCTGTTCCAAATCGCGGTGAGTGGCGGCGACCACCCGCACGTTGACTCGAACCGGTTCTTTGCCGCCGATCCGTAGAAAAGAGCCGTTTTCCAGGGCGCCGGCCAGCTTGGCCTGCGCTTCGAGATCCATGTCGGCCAGTTCGTCGAGGAACAGGGTGCCGTCGCTGGCCTGCTCCAGCCGGCCGTAGTGAATGCGGTCGCCCTGTTCGGATCCGAACAGTTCCAGACTCGCGTTTTCGCGGGCGATGGAGCCGACCCCGACATCCACGAACGGACCGCTGCGCCGGGGGCTATGGGCGTGCAGATAGCGGGCGTAGACTTCCTTGCCGGTGCCCGGCTCGCCGAAGATCAGCACCGGCGCATCGTGCTGGGCGATCTTCAATACCTGGGCGCGCAAGCGCTGGACCACCTCGCTGCGGCCCACCGGTTCGGAGATCACGCGCTGCTGGCGACGCAGGTTCTGGTTTTCCCGGGCCAGCCGATCCGCCTCCAGCGCCCGCTCCAGAGTCAGCAGCAGCTTGGCCATGGAGAGCGGTTTTTCGATGAAATCGTAGGCGCCCAGCCGGGTCGCTTCCACCGCGGTCTCGACGGTGCCGTGCCCGGACATCATGATCACCGGACAGGGCAGATGGTCGCCTTCGCTCCATTCCTTCAGCAAGGTAATGCCGTCGGTATCCGGCATCCAGATATCGAGCAGGATGAGATCGGGCCGCTGTCCGCGGCGCGCCTCGCGGGCGGCGGCGGCGCTGTCCGCGGTGGTCACCGCGTAACCTTCATCTTCCAGAATTTCCTTCACCAAGTCGCGGATATCCGGCTCATCATCGACGACCAAAATATAGGGCGCGCTCATCCGGCCTCCTTATCGGTGTTCAATGGAATGGCGGGAACAGCGGGCGGAGCGGGCAATCCGGCGCCATCCACATGGAACGGCAACCGGATAACGACCCGGGCGCCGCCCTCGGGCGGCGCCTCCAACTGAATCCAGCCGCCATGCTCTTCGACAATTTTTTTAACAATGGCCAATCCTAGCCCGGTTCCCTTGGGTTTGGTAGTCACATACGGCTCGAAGGCGCTATCCAGGACGTGATCCGGAAAGCCCGCTCCATCGTCGCGCACGCTGATCTCGGCGCAATCGGCTCCCGTGACGTGCTCGCGGCGGGTGCGAATCCACAACGCCGAGCCGTGACCGTCGCGGATCGCCTCAATGGCATTCTTGACCAGATTATGCAACAACTGCCGCAAGCGACCCTGATCGCCGTAGATCGGCAGCGGTTCCTGAGCCAGATCCAGGTGGATTTCCACTCCGGCCGGGTAGTCGCGATACAGATAGAGCACCTCAGTGATGAACGCGTTCAATTCCAGCGGCTTCAGCTGCAGGCGCGGCGGGCGGGCGTACTCGCTGAAGGCGTCCACCATCTCCTTCATCGCCTGCACCTGCTGGATGATGGTATGGGTGCCGCGCTCCAACACCCGGCCCTGCTCCTCGTCGAACTGTTTCAGGTATTTATGGCGAATGCGCTCGGTGGCCAACTGGATCGGGGTCAACGGATTTTTGATCTCGTGCGCCAGCCGGCGCGCCACTTCGGCCCAGGCCGCGTCGCGCTCGGCTCGCACCAGATGGGTGATATCGTCGAAGACGATCACGTGTCCGCCCCGCAGGCCGACCGTATCCGGCAAGGAGCTGCCGCGACACATCAGAATGCGCCGGCCCGCGCCACCGAACCAGGTAATCTCCTGCCGCCAGTCGCCGGTCACCGTCAATTGCGGCCCGATGGCTTCGATCAAATCCCGCAAGACCGGCTGTTCGGCGGCGATCCACTGGCTGTCGGCGCCGATGAAGACCGCCAAATCCACTCCCAGAATCTGGCCGGCGGCGGCGTTGGCGGTTTGCAGGCACCCGGCCTGATCGATGGTCAACACCCCCGACGACAGCCGGGCCAGCACCGTCTCCAGGTAGGCGCGCTGGCTTTCGAGCAACTCCTGACTGCGTTGCGCGGTATCGCGCGCCTGCGCCAGGTTACGCGTCATCTGGTTGAACGAATGGACCAGAAAACCCAGTTCGTCGCCCCCGCCGCCGGGTAATTGCTGGTCGAACTGCCCGGCGGCGACCGCCTGGGTGCCGTCGGCCAGTTCCCGCAACGGTCGCACCAACCGGTGCGCGGTATGGAACGCCGCCCAGAACGCCGCCAGCACCGCCAGCAGCAGCACCAGCGAGAGCGTCAGCGTGAAGCTGGCCTTGAGCGGTGCCCGCAGGAAAATCAGTTCCCGATAGCTGTCGAAGGCCGCCTGCACCGCGTCGCCCAGCAGGCTGAGCCGGTCGGTGACCGGAAACAGCGCCTGCAACAGACGCGCTTCGCCGGCGAGCGACACCGCCGGCACCACCACGCGGATATGGAATCCGGTGTCGCCGACGGGCTCCAGGCCTACGTACTCGTGGCCCTGTTGGACTTGCAGCAACACGGTGTCCGGCGGCGACGCCGGCAGCATTCGGGTCGGATCGGTGGTCGCGGTCGCCAGAATCCGGCCCCCGCGCTCGAACAGGGTCAGCTCGGAAGACTCGCCCAAGTCGAGCCACGCATTCAAGTGGCGGGCCGTCTGTTGGCCCTCGCTGTCGGCGACGGCCTCGGCGACCCGCGCGGTCTGCCGAAGCACTTCGCGCATCCGCAGGTCCAAGGCCGTGCGGCTGAGTTCCAGGGCATTCTCCAGACCGCGATCCACCTGATCGTCGAGCCAACTATCGATGCCCTTTTGCAGAAAATGCAGGGAAAACCCATACACCAGCGCCACCGGTGTGATGGCCAGCACCGCGAACAGGCCGGCCAGACGCAGGGTCAAGCGCGCGCCCGGCACCCGCCGTCGGTAGCGGTGGATCAGACCCACCAGATTGTAGAGGATCAGCGCCGCCAGCGCCGCCAGACCGACGGCGCTGATCACCAACAGCCAGGAATAGGCGCGTCCGAACTGCGCCGAATCGGTGGTGGCGCGCCCCATCAGCACCAGAATCACCAACAGGAGTCCCAGCAGCGCCAGCGCGGGCGACAGTCCCTGGCCGCGGGCGAGCCGACGAATCAGAGTGGCCATGTGTACCATGCACTGGTCAGTCGCCAATCCTCGGAGAGGTAGGCGAACAGCCGTAATGGCGCCGGCAGCGCATCGATGTCGAGTCGGGCGCGCAAGGCGCCCTCGTAGCGTGCGTCGGGCGTCAGCAGGGTCCGATCGAGCAGGGGAAAATTCCTAATGCGGCCCATGGCTTGCAACGCAATGATCCGGCTGGGAAAACCCTGACGTTCGCCGCTGTTGAGGTTGGTCGCCAGGTACTGTCGGCTCAGCGAGTGATACTCCAGACGCCAGCGCTGCGCCAGCTTGTAGACCGTTTCATCCCACAGCCAGGGGCGACGCCGGCGGACTTCCATATCGATCCTGACGGTGAGCGGTACGCCGTTTTGCAGGGCGTCCAACGCCGCGCGGCTGAAATGGTATTCGATCCGCGCGTCCAATAGGTAGACGCCCCCCTCCAGCCGCGTGGCGGCACCGATCACCTCGAAGCCGGCGGCCCGGACGCCGCCGCCGGTAGCCAGCAACAACACCAAGACCAGCAGCAGTACCGTCGCGCGGGACAGACTCGACCTCAGGCTCAGAACGGCAGCCGCCACGACTCCCCCCCCAGGACCGGGGTCCGTTTCACCAGCACGGCATAATAAAACCCGTCCATACCGGCCTCGCCGGGCAGAATCTGGCGCCCGTGGGACAAGGCGCGTCCCCAGTCGGCGGTGATGGGCGACTCTCGGGCATCGGGATGAGCGGTGAGAAAGGCCGCCACAACCTTCTCGTTTTCCTGTCGCAGCACCGAACAGGTGGCATAGACCAAGCGCCCGTCGGGGCGCAACAGCGACCACAGGTTGTTCAGCATCGTTTGCTGCGCTTCGGCCAGCGCGGCGATGTCCCGTTCTCGACGCAGGAGCTTGATGTCGGGGTGGCGGCGGATCACGCCGGTCGCCGAACAGGGGGCATCCACCAGAATCCGGTCGTAGGGAACGCCGTCCCACCAGGCCGCGGGATGCGCGGCGTCGCCGACCACCAGACGGGCGTTTGCTTGCAATCGGGTCAGGGTTTCCCGCACCCGCTCCAGGCGGGTGGCGTCCCGGTCGAGAGCGGTTAAATCCAGGTCCGGCGCGGATTCCAACAGATGTCCGGTCTTGCCACCGGGCGCGGCGCAGGCATCCAGCACCCGCAATCCCGGGTGGAGGTCGAGCAGCGGCGCCGCCCATTGGGCGGCGGCGTCCTGGACCGAGATCCAGCCCGAGGCGAACCCCGGCAGCAGGGTCGGCTCGACCGACTCGGCCAAGATCAAGGCCGTTGGCGCCGCCGCCGGCTCGGCGGTCCAGCCGGCGTCCGCCAGCCGCAACCGGTAATCTTCCCGGCTGAAGCGGCGCGCGTCGACCCGCAAGGTCAACGGGGGACGGGTGTTGTTGGCGGCGACGATGGCCGGCCAGTCGTCCGGCCAATCCCGCTCGAGCGCGTCCAGCAGCCAGCGCGGGTGAGCGGTGTGGGCTTCCCGATCCATCTCCAGCATGGCCAACAGTTCCGTCCGCCGCCGCAGAAACGAACGCAGCACGGCATTGACCAACCCCGCCGCCCAAGACTTGTGCAGTTGCCGGGCGGCCGCGACGGTTTCGGCGACCGCGGCGTGTTCGGGAATGCGCAGATAATGAAGCTGGTAGAGACCGGTCAGCAGCAGCGACCGCACTACGGACTCGCGTGGGTCGATCGGCCGTTCCAGCAACCGGTCGAGCAAGGCTTGCAGGGTCGGCTGCCAGCGGCACACGCCGTAACTCAATTCCTGGAGCAACCCGCGATCGCATGGGGCGACCCGCGCCAGCGCCGGTGGCAAAACCAGCGCCAGCGACTGGCCCGGGCCCAGTACCTGCCCCAGCAGGCGAGCTGCGACGGCGCGGACGTTCATACGGCGCCCAGCCGCCGGCCGGTGAGCCGGCGAGCGTTCAGAAACGCCGCGACGGGCAACGGTCGACCGCCCGGCAACTGGATCTCGGTCAAGCACAGGACTCCGGAGCCGGTGGCGACCCGGATGCCGTCGCTCGTTTCCCGCAGCACCGTACCGGGCGACGCCGTGCTGGATTCCGCCTCGGCGCGGGCGCGCCAAACGCGCAGCGTCTGGCCGTCCGTTCGGGTCTGGGCGACCGGATAAGGGTTGAACGCCAGCACCTGACGCTCCAGTTCCACCGCGGGTCGGATCCAGTCCAGTTCGGCTTCGGCCTTGTCCAGCTTGGGGGCGTAAGTGGCGCGGGTCTCATCCTGCGGTTCCGGAGTCAACCGCTCCGCCAGCAGGTCCGGCAGCGTCGCCCGCAACGTCTCCGCGCCCAGCGTGGCCAGTCGGTCGTGCAATTCGCCGCCGGTCATCCCGCGCGGGATCGGGCAGGCCGCGCGGGCGAATACGGGTCCGGTATCCAGGCCGGCCTCCATGCGCATGATGCAGACGCCGGTTTCGACGTCGCCGGCCAGCAACGCCCGCTGGATCGGCGCCGCGCCGCGCCAGCGCGGCAACAACGAGGCGTGGACGTTGACGCAGCCCAAACGGGGAATGGCGAGCACCGCTGGCGGCAAAATCAAGCCGTAGGCGGCCACCACCAGCAGATCCGGCGCCAGCGCCGCCAGTTCGGTTTGAACGGCGGGGTCGCGCAGGGTGGCCGGCTGATAGATCGGAAGGTCGGCGGCCAAGGCGCTGGCCTTCACCGGACTGAACCGCACCCGGCGACCGCGGCCGGCCGGTCGATCGGGTTGGGTGTAGACCGCAACGAGCCGGTATCCCGCGCCCGACACGACATCCAGGGCCGGGACGGCGAATTCGGGGGTACCGGCGAAGACCAGGCGCGGGACGGCGGTCACCATGCGCTTTCGCGCCGAGGATGCACGGCCATGTTCAGGCGGCGCGCGCTTCGTGGCGGGACTGCTTTTCCAGCTTCCGACGAATCCGGTCGCGCTTGAGCATCGACAGATGATCGACAAACAGCTTGCCGTCCAGATGATCGATTTCATGCTGGATGCACACCGCCAACAGCCCGCTGGCGTCGATTTCGAACGGTTCGCCATCGCGGTCCAGCGCGCTGACGCGCACCCGCTCGGCGCGCCGGACCGCCTCGTAAAAGCCCGGCACCGACAGACATCCTTCGTCGGTTTCGGTCTCGCCCGTTTGCCCCAGCACGGTCGGGTTGATGAACACCAAGGGCTGGTTCTTGCCTTCGGACACATCCATCACCACGATACGTTTCTGGACGTTGACCTGCGTCGCGGCCAGACCGATGCCCGGGGCCGCGTACATGGTCTCCAACAGGTCGTCCACCAGGGCGCGTACGCTCTCGTCGACGGTTTCCACCGGCAGCGCTCGCTTGCGCAGCCGGGGATCGGGAAAGTGCAGAATGCTGAGTTGTGCCATGGCCTCTCCGTAAAACGCTCCGTTCGATCGTGAATATCTGAATTTTCTCTGCTGGAAATCATACGAGAAACCCCGGCATGGGGGCTATACTTTCAGAACTTTCGCCGATCGTCTGGGTGTCGTCATACCCGTGAAAACGGGTATCCAGTCTTTTCAGTCGGTTACTGGATCCCCGCTGGCGCGGGAACGTCGGAAAGCGAAAGTCCTGACTTTGCGTGATGGGGGTGATTCGCTACACTCCCGCCTGTTTCCTCGGAGGATGAGCAAGGACCATGAACACCACGCGTTCCTCAAAACGTCCCGCATTTTCCGCCCTGTCGCTAATGCTGGCGATGGTGGCGGTGCTCGGGGCGTGCGCCCAAACGCCTTCCCTACCCGAAGCCAGCCCGACCGCCGGCGAGCCGCCCCGGTTGTCGGGGTCGGCGGCGACCGATCCTGGCGCTATGAACTCCATCCCGGTCGCGCTGAATGTCGATCTCCCGCAGACTTACACCGTGGTGCCCGGCGATACCCTGTGGTCGATCGCCCGACGCTACCTCCAGAATCCCTGGCAGTGGCGGGAAATCTGGCGGCAGAACCCGCAAATCAGTAACCCCAACCGAATTTACCCCGGTGATACCCTCCAGTTCAGCTACGATCCCAGCGGGCAACCCCAACTGGAGCTGGTCGAACGTGAAGAGGTTCCTCTCCTGAAACTGTCCCCGGAAATTCGGATCGAGGAGTTGACGCAACCGATTCCCCCGGTGCCGCGCGACGCCATCGAATCATTTTTGACCCGCGCTCTGATCCTCGACGAAGCCCACTGGAAAGCCATGCCTTATATCGTGGCCGACGAAGACGATCGGATTCTTATTGCCGAGCGGGATCGAGTTTACGCCCGGGGTACCCTTTTCGACCAGCCGCGCTATCAGGTGTTCCGCCCCGGCGAAGCGCTGCGCGAACCGGGTTCCGGGCGCTATCTGGGCACCGCCGGCCTTTATCTCGGCGAAGCGGTCCTGGAAAAAGACGGCGATCCAGCCACGTTCAGGCTGGCCAACACCATCGCGCCGATCCGCCCCGGCGACCGGTTGTTTGAGTTCGAGATGGAGCTCGAGCTCTACAGCTTCGAGCCACACCCGGTCCCGCCCGACACCGACGGCTTTATCATCGCCCAGCTCGATACCGACGTCACCCAAATCACCCAGTACAGCAGCGTCATCCTCAATCTGGGCGCCCAGGAAGGACTCCAACCCGGCCATGTATTGGCCATCCATGGCCAAGGCCGGACTATCCAGGACCCGGTGGCCGGCACGCGCTTGCGGTTGCCCGGCGAGCGGTCCGGTCTGGCGATGGTGTACAAGGTCCACGATCTGGTGAGTTACGCGCTGGTGATGCAGGCCGAACGAGCGATCCGCTTGCAGGACCGGGTGACCACGCCCTGAACCCGGACCTCTCTACGCCTCTGGCCGAGGAAACGGCCGGCTTACTGGCGCTGTTACGCGCGCCGGGTATCGGCCCGGTTCGCTTCGCCCGCCTGCTGGAGCATTTTGGCTCGGCGGCGGCGGTGTTCGCCGCCGACCGCGCCGAGTTGAGCCGGCTGGATCTGCCGGCGACGGCGCTGGATTACCTGCGCCGTCCTGATTGGCGGCCGGTGGAACAGGATCTGGCCTGGCTGGAACAGCCCGGCAATCACCTGCTGCGCCTGGATGATGCCCGCTACCCGCCCCTGTTGCGGCAAATTCCCTATCCGCCGCCCCTGCTGTTCGTCCATGGGGACCCGGATTGCTTGCGACGACTGCAACTGGCTATTGTGGGCACCCGCAATCCCACCCCCCTCGGTCGGGAAACCGCCCAGCGCTTCGCCACGCATCTGGCCGACGCTGGACTGGCCATCACCAGCGGGCTGGCGCTGGGCATCGACGCCGCCGCCCACCAGGGCGCGCTGGCCAGCGCCGACGGCCGTACCGTCGCGGTGATGGGCACCAGCCTGGACCGGGTCTATCCGGCCAGACATCGGGATCTGGCGCACGCTATCGCCGAGCGCGGCGCGCTGGTGTCGGAACTGCCGGTCGGCACCGCGGCGCTGGCGGAAAATTTTCCACGGCGCAACCGCTTGATCAGCGGGCTGGCGCTGGGGGTGCTGGTGGTGGAAGCCGCAACCCGCAGCGGCTCGCTGATCACCGCGCGCCTGGCCACCGAGCAAGGCCGGGAAGTGTTTGCGATTCCCGGCTCGATCCACAATCCTCTGGCCAAGGGCTGTCATGCGCTGATTCGTCAGGGCGCTAAGCTGGTGGAGACCGCTACCGATGTTCTGGAAGAACTGGGTGCCCTCGCCGCGGTCGGCGCCGGTGAACCCGACCCGCTGATTCCCCAAACCACTGCCGCGGAGCTGGACATAGAGTACCAACAGTTGCTGGTGGCCATGAGCGATGACCCGGTGGGTATCGATCTGCTGGTGGAACGCTGTGGATTGACGGCGGAAGTGCTTTCCTCCATGCTGCTGATCCTGGAACTAGAGGGTTATGTGGCGGCGGTCCCCGGCGGCCTGTACTGCCGTCTCAAATCCTGAATGTCAGTCGTTGTCCCCGTCGCGCGGCGGCCTTGGCGCGCGCTCGCCGAAGGCCGGCCCGCTCCAGCGCCGGACGGCGAGCGCCTTGCACTGATATAACCTATGTAAGTTAGGTAAGATGAGTTCCGATTGATGAAAGAAAACATGCTGGATGTGCTGATGTATCTGTTTCAGAACTACATGGACGACGACGTGGATGCCGATCCCGACCGTGAATCCATCCAGACGGAATTGCTGGCCGCCGGCTTTCCCTCCCGGGAAGTCCAGCAAGCTTTTGAATGGCTCGACAGTCTGGTCGACCGTCAGGATAACCCGCTGCGGTTCAATCCCGGTTCCTGCCGCATCTACGTGGAACAGGAACTGGCCAAGCTGGACGTGGAATGTCGGGGATTTCTGCTGTTTCTGGAGCAGAGTGGCATCCTGGTTTCGGAAACCCGCGAATTGGTCATCGACCGGGTCATGGCCCTGGAAACCGACGACATCGGCCTGCACCAGCTGAAATGGATCATTTTGATGGTGTTGTTCAACCAGCCCGGTCAGGAAGAAGCCTGCGCCTGGCTGGAAGATCTGGTGTTCGACGAGATCCCGGTCTACCTTCATTGAGCGTGCGCTCTTCGCCTCCGGCCTGAATTCTCGCCGCGTCGGCGGGTCTCAGCGGGTAGCTGGCCGCTTTGCCCCAGTTTTGCCTCCATCCCGACGCGCCCCCTGTTTAGCCACTCGCAGGCCATCATGAGCAAAAACCTGGTCATCGTGGAATCGCCGGCCAAGGCGAAGACCATCAAAAAATATCTCGGCAAGGACTTCGAGGTCCTGGCGTCCTACGGTCATGTGCGGGATTTGGTGCCCAAGGAAGGCGCGGTCGATCCGGAACACGACTTCGCCATGAAATACCAGGTCATCGAAAAAAACGAGCGCCACGTCGAGGCCATCGCCAAGGCGGTCGCCAAGGCCGACGCGCTGTATCTGGCCACCGATCCGGATCGGGAGGGCGAGGCCATTTCCTGGCACCTGCAAGAAATTCTCCGCCAGCGCGAGTTGCTCCAGGGCAAACCCGTGCAGCGGGTGGTATTTCATGAAGTGACCCAGCGGGCGATCAGCGATGCCATCACCCACCCACGCGCGCTGTCGTTGGATTTGGTCAACGCCCAGCAGGCCCGGCGGGCGCTGGACTATCTGGTCGGTTTCAATCTGTCACCGCTGCTGTGGAAAAAAATCCGACCGGGGCTGTCCGCCGGTCGGGTGCAATCGCCCGCGCTGCGGATGATCGTCGAGCGCGAGGAAGAGATCGAACGCTTTCAGACCCAGGAATACTGGACCCTGGAAGGCGACGTCGCCAAAACCGGGCAGCCGTTCGGCGCTCGGCTGGTCGAGTACGCGGGCGAGCGGCTCACTCAGTTCAGCGTGACCCAAAGCGAGCAGGCGCACGCGATGGAGCGGGCGCTGCTGGTTGCCGCGCAGACTCAACTCGCCGGATCCGGCCGGGACGCCGATCCCGACCTCAAGGGCCGCTTGCGGGTCGCTAAGGTCGAACGCAAGCAGCGCAAGCGCAATCCCGCCGCCCCCTTCACCACCTCGACCCTGCAGCAGGAAGCCTCGCGCAAGCTCGGGTTCTCCGCCCAGCGCACCATGCGGGTCGCCCAGCAATTGTACGAGGGGATCGACATCGGTCAGGGCGCGGTCGGCTTGATCACCTACATGCGCACCGACTCGGTCAACCTGGCGCAGGACGCCCTCCAGGAGATCCGCGCGCTGATCGCCCAACGTTATGGCCGACACAACCTGCCGGCCAGTCCACGGTTGTTCAAGACCAAGGCCAAGAACGCCCAGGAAGCCCACGAGGCCATCCGCCCGACCGTGGTCGCGGTGCTCCCGGACGCGATCCGGGCTTCGCTCACCGCCGATCAAGCCGCGCTGTACGAGTTGATCTGGAAGCGCACCGTCGCCTGTCAGATGATTCCCGCCACCCTGGATACGGTCGCGGTGGATCTGAGTTGCGGCCCCGGCAACCATTTCCGGGCCACCGGCTCGACGATCGCCGATCCCGGCTTCATGGCGGTGTATCGGGAAGACGTCGACGAACCGACCGACGAAGACGACAGCCGGATGTTGCCGCCGCTGCGCGAAGGTGAATGGGTCGATCTGCTGGCGCTGCGGCCGGAACAGCACTTCACCGAACCGCCGCCGCGTTATTCCGAAGCCAGTCTGGTCAAGACGCTGGAGGAGTACGGCATCGGCCGGCCCTCGACCTACGCGACGATCATCTCGACCCTGCTGGCCCGTGAGTACGCCGTGCTGGACAGCCGACGCTTCAAGCCCACCGACATCGGCCGCATCGTCAACCGCTTCCTGACCCAGCACTTCACCCAGTATGTGGACTACGAGTTTACCGCCCGTCTGGAGGATCACCTGGACGCGGTCTCGCGCGGCGAGGAAGACTGGCTGCCGCTGATCCGCAACTTCTGGGACCCGTTCAAACAACGGATCGACGACAAGGAAGAAAGCGTCTCGCGCCAGGAAGCGGTTCAGAGCCGCGAATTGGGACCTGATCCCCAGTCCGGCAAGCCGGTCTCGGTGCGCATGGGTCGGTTCGGGGCGTTCGCGCAAATTGGGGCCAAGGATGACGCTGAAAAGCCGCGTTTTGCCAGCCTGCGGCCCGAGCAGCGCCTGAATACCATTACCCTGGAAGAAGCGCTGGCGTTATTCCAACTCCCGCGCGATCTGGGAACGACCGCCGCCGACGAGCCGATTCAGGCCAACATCGGTCGGTTTGGTCCTTACGTGCGGTACGGCAAGCAGTACGTCTCCTTGAAACAGGAAGATCCCTACACAGTCACCCGGGAACGGGCGCTGGAGTTGATCGCCGAGCATCGAGAGGTGATCGCCAACCGGATTTTGCGGGAATTCCCGGATTCACCTCTCCAGATCCTGAACGGCCGGTTCGGTCCCTACATCACCGATGGCCAGAAAAACGTGCGGGTACCGAAGGATCGCGAGCCAGCCAGCCTGACCCTGACCGAGTGCCAGACGCTGCTGCGCGAGGCACCCGAGAAGAAGTCGGCCAAGAGCAAGACCAAGTCTGCCAAGCCCGCCGCCCGTCGCCGGTCCGCCAAGTCGGCCTGACCCCACCTCGGAGCCCCGATGATGAGTGCGTTGCAATTGCGTGCCGCCGCCCGAAGGGTGCGGGCGGGTGGCCTGATCGCCTACCCGACCGAGGCGGTTTACGGACTGGGCTGCGATCCCCGCAACGCGCGGGCGGTGCGGCGGTTGTTGGCGCTCAAACGCCGGTCGCCGCGCAAGGGGCTGATTCTGATCGCGGCGGATTTCGCCCAACTGACGCCGTACCTGCAACCGTTAACTCCAGCCGACCGGACCCGGCTCGATGCGACGTGGCCGGGACCCTATACCTGGCTGATCCCCGCCCGCCCCGACGTGCCGCGCTGGCTGCGGGGCCAATACGAGACCTTGGCGGTGCGAGTGACCGCGCACCCGCTGGCGGCGGCGTTGTGCCGGGCTTGCGGGCATCCGCTGGTTTCCACCAGCGCCAATTTCAGCGGTCGGCCGCCGGCCCGTACCGCCTTGGCGGTGCGCCGACAACTGGGCGAGCGCATCGACGCGCTGCTGGCCGGTCCGACCGGCGGCGCGGCTCAGCCTACGGAAATTCGCGACCTGCGGACCGGACGGCGGGTGCGGGGCGGGTAAAGTCGCCCGCGACGCCCGCGGCACGCAGGAATGACCCCAAACCGCATGACCGACCACCTGCTCGTCGTCGATGACGACCTTGGCCTGCGCGAGTTGCTGGCCGACTATCTGGGCCGCAACGGCTTCCGGGTGACCGGGGTGGGCGACGGTCGCGGGTTGTGGGCGGCGCTGGAGCGGGAGCCGGTGGATTTGGTCATCCTCGATCTGATGCTGCCCGGCGATGACGGGCTGACGCTGTGCCGCACCTTGCGCGCCCGTTCGCCGATTCCGATCCTCATGCTGACCGCCCGCGGCGACGATACCGACCGCATCGTCGGGCTGGAGATGGGTGCCGACGATTATCTGCCCAAGCCGTTCAATCCCCGCGAACTGCTGGCGCGGATTAAAAGCATCCTGCGCCGGACCCGCAACGCGCCGGCCGAGCCGGGCGAAGTGCGGCGATTCCAGTTCGCCGGTTGGACCCTGGACGTCGCCGACCGCCAGCTCACCGCTCCGGATGGAGTCCTGGTGCCGCTGGGCGCCAGCGAATACCGACTGTTGCGGGTGTTTCTGGAGCATCCGCGTCGGGTGTTGAGCCGCGATCGGTTGTTGGATTTGACCCAGGGCCGCGAGGCCACGCCCTTCGACCGCAGCATCGACGTGCAGGTCAGCCGGCTGCGCCGCCGTTTGCGCGACGATCCGCGCGAGGCGACCCTGATCAAAACCGTCCGCAACGAAGGCTATCTGCTGGCGGCCCAGGTGCATCGGGAGTTCTGATGCGCCTGCTGCCCCGCTCGCTGTTCGGCCGCCTGCTGCTGTTGCTGATGGTCGGTCTGAGCGTCGCCCAACTGCTCGGTGCCGCCATTCAATTGCGCGACCGCGATCAGGCGCTGTACCAGGCCATCGGGTTCAACATCGCTCAGCGGGTGGCGGCCATCGTGGAGTTGTTGGACGATCTGAACGAAGCGGAACGCCAGCGCATCGTCGCCGCCCTGGACCTGCCCCCGACCCGGCTCAGTCTCGATCTGCCTTGGCGGGAGGTCGCCCCGACCGAGACAGGACGCGCCGCATGGTTTCAGCGGCTGTTGCGCCGACAACTGGGCGCGGACCGCCCTTTGCAGGTGGAAATCGCTGATTTCGCGCCCGATCCGGATTGGCGGCCCCACCGGCGGCGCGATGCCGATTTACCCCGCGCGCCGCGTCCGGAGCCGCGGCGACATCGGATGCATACCCTGGGTTTGCGGGATTTCGTCGTGCAGGTCGAATTGCGGGATGGTGCGGTGGTCACCTTCCGCCACCACCTGCCGGAGGAGGCGCTGAGTTGGCCGTACCGGATGCTGGCGGCGTTGTTGGTGCTGTTCCTGTCGGTGGCGGCGCTGGCGGCGCTGGCGGTGCGGGCCTTGACCCGGCCGCTCCGGGTGCTGGCCGACGCCGCTGGCGAACTGGGCCACAATATCCGCCGCCCGCCGCTGGCCGAGAGCGGACCGTTGGAAGTCCAGCGCGCCGCTCGTGCGTTCAACACCATGCAGGAGCGGCTGATTCGCTACATCGAGGACCGCGACCGGATTCTGGCCGCCGTCTCCCACGATCTCAAGACGCCGATCACCCGCTTGCGGCTGCGGACGGAACTCTTGGAAGATTCGCCGCTGCGGGACAAGTTTCAAGCTGATCTCGATGAGATGCAGCGCATGGCGCAGGCCTCGCTGGATTTTCTGCGCGGCGGCGATCATACCGAACCGTGGGCAGCGGTCGATCTCGACGCGCTGCTGGAGTGCTTGCAGGAAGAAGCGGAGGACACCGGTCGCGAGGTGCGCATCAGCGGCGCGGCCCGCCAGCCGTTGCGTTGCCGGCCGGCGACGTTGAAACGATGCCTGAACAATCTGTTGGACAATGCGCTCAAATACGGCCAGCGCGCCGAACTCACCGTGGTTGATGCTCCGGAGCGCGTGATTTTGCGAGTCCACGATCGAGGCCCCGGCATTCCGGAAGCGGAACTGGAGCGGGTGTTCGAGCCGTTCTATCGACTGGAGGGTTCGCGCAGTCGCGACACCGGCGGCGTCGGCCTGGGGCTGAGCATCGCCCGCAACATCGCCCGCGCGCACGGCGGCGAATTGCATCTGCGCAATCATCCCGATGGCGGGTTGGAGGCGGTGCTGGAACTGCCGCGGTAACAGTGCTCTCCTCTCCCGCGAGCGGGAGAGGGGCCGGGGGTGAGGGTCGGTGCCAATGAGCCAAATGATAACGATTTCCACAACCACCTGATGGAGGATGATTCCATGTCCCGATGGCTTTTCCTGTTGTCGAGTATGCTGGTTCCGGTCGTGGCGGGGGCGGCGATTGAGACCCAAACGGTCGAATATCAGCACGGCGAAGCCCGGCTGGTCGGTTATCTGGCCTATCCCAAGGAGGCGAAAGGACCGTTGCCGGGCGTGCTGGTGGTGCATGAATGGATGGGGTTGAACGACTACGCCAAGCGCCGCGTCGAGCAACTGGCGGGACTGGGCTACGTGGCGCTCGCCGCCGACATCTACGGCGAGGGTCGGATCGCCGCCGGTATTGAGGAAGCCGGCCAGCTGGCCGGAACCTACAAGGGCGACCGGCCGTTGTTCCGGGCGCGGGTCGCCGCCGGGCTGGAGACCCTCAAGGCACAGCCGTTGGTGGATCCCGCCAGGGTGGCGGCCATCGGTTACTGCTTCGGCGGCACCGCGGTGCTGGAACTGGCGCGCGGCGGGGCCGAGGTGGCCGGGGTGGTGAGCTTCCACGGCGGACTGGATTCGCCGACGCCCGAGGATGCGAAAAACATTCGCGCCAAGGTGCTGGTGCTGCATGGGGCGGACGATCCGCTCGTGCCGCCCGCCGAGGTGCTGGCGTTCGAGGAAGAGATGCGCCAAGGCGGGGTGGACTGGCAGCTCATTTCCTACGGCGGCGCGGTTCACGGCTTTACCAATCCGGCCAACGGCGATGATCCGGGCGGCCGGGGCGTCGCCTACGACGCGGTGGCCGATGCCCGGTCCTGGGCGGCGATGCGGCAGTTCTTCGCGGAGTTGTTCGAGGAGCGTTGATCAAAATCCAACCAAGGACGCGCATATTTTCGATTGCAAGGAGCATGGCGGAGACGTTCCAGGCCAGCGCGTTTCAGGACCATAAATCCGCCAGCGAAATCGAGATCGCGTCGAAGGGCGCGGCGCGCACCTCGTCATCGTCTTTATAAACATGCTCCAGCACCCAGTGACCCTCGCTCAGCAGGAACACTTCCAAGGTGCGCGGGGCGGGATCGATCAGCCATA
>REEE01000363.1 GCA_007695245.1 Candidatus Competibacteraceae bacterium
AACGGCGTTTCGTCCCCGCTTGGCGTGACGCATTGATCCGCGCTGACTTTAATTTCATGCCAATTTCCGGATGCATCATGAAACAACTCACTATCGGTGCCTGGCTGGCGCTGGCTGCTCCACCTGTTGTCGCCGGTGACGGCTGGGATCGGTACGCGGAAGCCGCCGCCGCACCAGACCCCGAACCGCCAAGCCGGCAGACGGAATTCGCCCTCCCGCTCGGTGAACGCCTCGCACAGGCTGATTCTTTACCCACTGCAATGCTCGATACCGTGGTGGTCGAAGCCGAGCGTCCGTCGCTGACTCAGGAAAACCTGACCTCGGCAGAGGAACGGTTGCGGCTGATTCCCGGCGGCGTGAATCTGATCGGGCCGCAGGCGCTGGACGAAAAACGCTCCAGTTCGCTGGTGGACGCGCTGGGCGCGCAACCAGGCATCATCGCCCGCAGCTTTTTTGGCGGTAACGATCAGGCGCGGCTCAACATTCGCGGATCGGGGTTGCAGCAAAATCCGGTGCAACGCGGGGTGCGGCTGCTGCTGGACGGGTTACCGGTCAATCTGACCGACGGTTCGTTCATCATCGGCGTTCTGGAACCGCGCACCACGCAATATATCGAGGTGTACCGGGGCGCGAACGGTGCCCGTTACGGCGCAACCACGCTGGGCGGCGCGATCAATTTTATCGCCCCGACCGGCTACGATCACGGTTTCTCCCGTCTTGCTCTGGAAGGCGGCGGTTTTGGCTTTGTCAGCGCTTTGGCGGCGACCGGCGGTCAGCTCGGCAACGGCGATTATTTCGCGGGCCTCACCCACAACCAGCGCGACGGTTTCCGCGACTACAGCGAGTCCGACCGGCAAAGTTTCAGCGCCAATTACGGATTGCGCCAAGCCGACTGGGAGACCCGTTTTTTCCTCAACTACGTCCATCTGGATTTCGAGGTTCCCGGCCCGCTGCCCAAAGCGACGCTGGAAAGCGACCCCGAGTCGGTGCATGGCGGTCCCGTGGTCATCCTCAACCCCGGCCAGCCGCCGATCGTGACGCAGCCCGGACCGAACGTGCCCCGCGACCGACCCGAGCGGAAAGTCGAGCAGGCGCGCTTGGCGAACCGGACTACGCTGTTGCTGGGCAACGCGCAGGAAATCGATGCCGGTTTATCCTATTTGCGGACGGATGACACCTTTCGCTTTCCCGTGTCCACCGGCGTGGTGGAAAGCCTGAGCGACGATCTGGCCGCCGAACTGCGCTATCGGCGTCTGGCCCCGGTGGCGGAAAGGGAAAACCGCTTCGAATTGGGCATGAACGCCTCGTGGGGGCAGATCGACCGGCGGCGGTTCCACAACGATCGCGGAATCACCGGCGCGCTGTACGCCGACAACGAGTTAACCGCGAGCAATTTCACCCTGTTCGCGGAAAACACCTTATTCATCCGTCCCGAATGGGCCTTGGTGACGGCGCTGCAATACAGCTACGCCAGCCGCGACAGCGATGATCGATACGACCTTCCGACCCGGCCCACGCTGCGCGTCGCCGGCCCGCCGCCTGGTCCGATTCCGCCCGGCGTACCCACCGAGGACACCAGTTTCAATCGCGATTACCACGGTTTCAACCCGCGCCTGGGACTGATCTATCGCTTCGATCCGGTCAATCAACTGTTTTTCAATGTGAGCCGCGGTTTTGAACCGCCGACCTTCGATGATTTGCTGACCGCCACCGGCGGCACGCCCAATTCCGGGCCGCTGGGTTTCACGGTCAAGGATCTGGACGCCCAGACCGCCACGACGTTCGAGATCGGGACGCGCGGCGAATATCAGCGGCTGCGCTGGAATCTGGCGCTGTATCAGGCGCAGCTTCGGGATGAACTCTTGTCGCTGCGCGATGCGACCGGCTCGCCGCTGGGCACGGTCAACGCCGACCGCACCCTCCATCGCGGTCTCGAACTCGAACTGATGCTGCGCTTCCCGGAACGGCTGAACTGGCGGCTGGTGTACAACTACCAGGACTTTCATTTCGACGGTGATCCGGTGTATGGCGACAACGCGCTGGGCGGCGCGCCGGAACACCTGATCGACGCCTCGGTGCGCTACGACCATCCCAACGGCTTTTGGGCGGCCGCCGACGTGCAATGGTTGCCCAAAAAAGTCCCCGTGGATAACGCCAACACCCTGTTTCAGGACCCCTACACGGTGTGGGGCCTGCGCGCCGGGTATCGGAGAGGCGACCTGACCGTTTTTGCCGACGCCCGCAATCTCTTCGACGAAACCTACGCCAGCGCCACTCTCGTCACCGATCGCGCCGCGCCGGATCAGGCGGCGTTTTTACCCGGCGATGGGCGCAGTTTCAGCCTTGGAGTGGCTTATCGCTTTTAATGTTTTTCAACCGAGGGAAATGAAGATGCAACGTTTGGCCTTATTGCTGTTATTGGCCTTCGCCAGCCTGTCCGCGCCGGCGAATGAGCCGGCGACCCAACTGCTCGATCAAAACGCCCTGCCCTGGAAGCCGGTGCATGGCGACGGCCAGATGGCTCCGCTGGCGCTGACCGAGTCCGGCAAACCGCTGGCCGTGTTGATCCGTCTGCCCAAAGGCGGGGTGTTACAGCCCCATTCGGGTTCGGCGCGCTGGCATTTCATCACCGTGGTCAGCGGCACGCTGTCCTACGCCGATGGCGACGTGCTGGACCAAGGCAAGCTCAAGGACTATCCGGCGGGTTCGGTATTGGTGCTGCCGCAAGGGCTGATGCACTACGCGATGGCGCGGCAAAACGACGTACTGTTGCAGGTGACTTTAATCCACCAGGACAGCCTGACGCCCGAGGTGCGCCGGCAAACCGCCCCGCACAACATCACCGTCACCGAAGCCCCGACCACCCATCACCAAGCCGCGCCCGTCCAAGCGCAATCAGCCCTGGTGGCGTTTCTGACCACAGACGATCCGATGATCGCCGGCCATGCCTTGCATTTTGCCCAACGGATGTTGGCCAGCGGGCGCCGAGCGACCGTGATCCTGGTCGGTGAAGCCGGGCGTTTGGGGATCAAAACATTGCCCAGTCCCACCAGCGCGGTCAGCGGGGCCACCTTGAATCAGGATCTGGCCAGCTTTGTCGGATCGGGAGGCAAGGTTTATATCAGCGCTTATACGCTGCGGCATTTTTCAGCAACATCAGAGATGCTCGCCAGTGGAATATCACTACCGGATGATCCGCAAGCCATCCACAATCACATGTTCGATCCGGCGACTCAATTAGTGGTTTGGTGATTGGAGACGATGATGACACAAGAATCCGTACAAGCGAGTCTGCCCGGCCAAGGGCTCGATCCGGAGAAAATGCCGGGACATTGGCTGCTGGCCCAAATGGGCAAGCGGGTATTGCGACCCGGTGGGCTGGAACTCACGCAAAAAATGCTCGCCGCCTTAAACATTCAGGTTGCCGACGCAGTGGTGGAGTTCGCCCCAGGACTGGGGGTGACCGCTCGTTTTGCCTTGGAGCACCAACCGGCTTCCTACATCGGCATCGAGCGCGACGAAGCCGCGGCCGAACAGGTTCGCCGCTATCTCAGCGGCTCGAACCGACAATGTCTGGTGGGTGTGGCGGAAGAGACGGGCCTGCCCGACGGCTCGGCCACGGTGGTCTACGGCGAAGCGATGCTGACGATGCAGCCTCCTGATAAAAAAATCCAGATTGTTGGGGAAGCCGCGCGCTTGCTCAAACCGGGCGGGCGGTATGGCATCCATGAACTCTGTTTGCAACCGGATGATTTACCGGACGGTAAAAAAGAGGCCATCAGCCGAGCCTTGTCGGAAACCATCCGGATAGGCGCACGCCCTCTGACGGTGGCCGAGTGGAAAATCTTTCTTGAAGCGGAAGGCTTCACGATCGCCAGCCAAGTCACCGCGCCCATGCATCTCCTGGAGCCCAAACGATTCATTCAAGACGAGGGCTTTGGAGGGTTCCTGCGATTCGTCTGGAACGTCGTTCGAAATCCGGTGGCTCGCCGCCGGATTCTGGGCATGCGCGCCATTTTTCGCAGCCATGCCGAATCCTTGTGCGCCATGACGATGGTTGGGGTCAAACAGGAGACGGTCACCGAGCCGCCCGTCCAAAACTTGCGGTAAAATTTCAAGAGGAATCGGATCATGATCAAGAACTTACCTTTTTCCGAAGTCGTCGATTTGGCCGCGCTGGTCGAATGTCAAGCCGGGCGAGTCGTTAGTCGCACGTTGGCTCAGAACAGCAAAGTGACCGTGACGCTGTTCGCCTTTACCGCTGGCGAGGGGTTGAGTCCCCACACCGCCTCTGGTGATGCGTTCGTCTATGTATTGGATGGAGAAACCCTGATCACCATCGATAACCAGGAAATGACGCTGTCCGCAGGTCAGTCGGTGGTTATGCCCGCCAATGTGCTCCATGCCGTTGCGGCGAAAACGGATTTTAAAATGCTATTAGTGATTATCAAGCCAGAGGATGCTTGAATCGCCGCGCGGCGGTCACACGAAAAGATTGGGGTTTTATTGAAAATGGAACGCCAGAGCGGTGGACTTCTTCTCGGCCAGTGCCAGTTGCTTCCAGGGCCAGCCGCATCGCCGCCGTGTTGCTGAACGGCGGGACGACTTCAGGCCAGTTGCAAGGACCAGCGAGGTGCGATGGTCCGCCCGTCCGCCCGCGCCTAATCGCGCTGACCGCTGCCAGCACCGCGCCGGCGCCGGACGCCGATGGCCCTTCGGCAACCGAGACAAGATCCCCCGAAATCTGTTGACGCCAGACATGGCGGTCGCTAATCTCTCAGTTAATGCGAATCGTTCGCATTAATATTACGAGCCTACCGCTAAGTGTTCGGGAGATGATGACAATGAAAGGGTTTGAGTCCAGAAAAGTCGTCGTAAGTGTCTTTGCGATCTTGTTGTTGACGGGCGGCAATGTCCTTACGGCACACGCCGCTGGACGTTCTTGCTCGGTGGCGGCGTTTGAATTCTTCTGGGTTGGCCAATTTGCCGGTTTCATGGTGAACGGGCGCTTCAGTTACAACGAGAAGGATGTTCCGGAAAACGGCATTGTTCGAGAGGAAAACCTTTTATCGCTCGATGTGTCCTTCTACGACCCGCAGGGGAACCTCTTGCGAACCTATGCCGACAACCACAAGTATCCCGTGGACGCGAATGGGTCCCCCTACCTGAACTTTGCGTTCGACACGATCACCGAGCAGATCCTGCAGACCGGCACCTGGAAAGTGGACGATAACGACCTCCGCTTTCGGAACGGCGTCATGATGGGCGAAGGCAATCCCGACCTGCGAGGGCAACCTGGATCACAAGTAGGCTTGGCCTTTTGGTCGCGCCCACGTGATGACGCGGTTCCGCACCTGCATGTGGACGACTGGAACGACGACTTCGGTTTCCCGATCGGTTTCAGCAGCCACGAGGACGTCTCGTTCCCGACCAGGACCACCCGGGAGCGGATCGATACCGGTAGGGTCGGTGAAGCCTACTATCAGCAAAAAGACGGCACGGTCCTCGTCAACAACCTGGCCTCTGATTTCGGCGAGTTCGGCCAATGGATGCGCGTGGTCCGGGCGAAGCCCAGTCCCCTCGATCAGCGGGATTATCGGCGATGCCGGATGAGCAGACGCTGAGCGTCCGCGATCTCAGGCGCAGGCACCCCAGCTTCGCCCGCTCTGGGCGGCGCTGCTCGCCGCCTGCGCCGCGCTCTTGGCGGCGACGCCGGTTTTGGTGATTGGGGCGTGACCCCGCGCCTAACCACCCAGCGCGGTGTCGAGCACCATCATCAGCACGAAGCCCAGTAGCAGGCCGGTAGTGGCCCAGCGCTCGTGGCCTTGGCGGTGCGACTCCGGGATGATCTCGTGGCTGACCACGAACAGCATGGCGCCGGCCGCGAAGGCCAGGCCCCAGGGCAGCAGCGCGCTCGATAGCGCCAAGGCCGCGGCGGCGGGGACCGCGGCCGCGGGTTCGACCAAGCCCGACAGGGCGCCAATCGTGGCGGCGACCGAGCGGCGCACGCCGACCGCGAACAGCGCGAGCGCGATGACCAGTCCTTCGGTCACGTTCTGGATGGAAATGCCGGCGGCCAGCGCCGTGGCGCGCGCGGCTTCGGCTTCGGCGCCGGCGGCGGCGCCGGCGGCGGCCACGCCGATAGCCATCCCCTCCGGCACGTTGTGCAGCACGATGGCCAGCACGAACAGCGTGACGCGGCGCATGCGCGCCGGCCCGGCGCGGCCGGCGCCGCCGAAGAAATGCGCGTGCGGCAACAACCGTTCGATCGTCATCAGCATCGCCGCGCCGGCCAGCAGCGCCAAGCCGACGCCGAGCGCTCGATCCCAGGGCCCGAGCCCCCCTTCCTGGGCCGCGGCGAGCGCCGGGTTGAGCAGCGAGAAGCTGGTGGCGGCCAGCATCACGCCGGCGCCGAAACCCAACATCGCATCCAGCGTGCGCTGCGTCGGCGCGCGCGCCAGCAGCATCGGCAGCACGCCGAGCGCCGTGGCCAGCGCGGCGCCAGAACCCAGGAGCAACGCTTCCCGCACGCCGGGAAGCGGGGCCAGCGCATTCCACGCATAGCCCAGCGCGACCGCCAAACCGGCCGCCGCGATGCCCAAGCCCAACCACTGTCGGGGTTGCAGTTGGACCAGCGGCCGTGGTGGGGCGGCGCTTTGGCCCTCGACCGTGGTTTGACTGTCGCTCACGTCAGATCTCCCCGGTCAGCCTGACCGGATCGAGCAACTGTTCCAGGTCGGCGCGCGAGATGCCGGTCTGTTCGGCCGCCACGTCGACGATGGGCCGACCTTCGCGGTAGGCCTGCTTGGCGATCTCGGCCGCCCTGGCGTAGCCGATCACCGGGTTTAGCGCCGTCACCAGGATGGGATTGCGCGCCAGCGCGTCCTTCAGCCGCGCCTCGTTGACCTTGAAGCTGGCGATGGCCTTGTCGGCCAGCAGCGGCAGCACGCCGGCCAGCAGCTCGATGCTCTCCAGCAGGTTGCGCGCCACCACCGGCAGCATCACGTTGAGCTCGAAGTTGCCCGACTGGCCGGCCACGGTGATGGCGGCGTCGTTGCCGATCACCTGCGCCGCCACCATTGCGGTGGCCTCGGGGATCACCGGGTTCACCTTGCCGGGCATGATGGACGAGCCGGGCTGCAACGCTTCCAGCTCGATCTCGCCCAGCCCGGCCAGCGGTCCGGAGTTCATCCAGCGCAGGTCGTTGGCGATCTTCATCAGCGCCACGGCCAGCGCCTTCAACGCTCCGGATGTAGCCACCGCCACGTCTTGCGCGCCCATCAACGCAAAGCGGTTGGCGCCGGGCTGGAAGTCCAGACCGCTCAGTTCGGTCAGGGCCTGGCAACAGCGGCCCGCAAAGCGCGGGTCGGCGTTGACGCCGGTGCCCACGGCCGTGCCGCCCAGCGCCAGCCGTTGCAGGGCCGGCTGCACGCATCGCAGATGGTCCATCGCGGCCTGCGTCTGGGCGGCCCAACCGGTCAGCACCTGACTCAGGCGCACCGGCAGGGCGTCCATCAGGTGGGTGCGGCCGGTCTTGACGTGCTCGCGCGTCGCGTCGGCCTTGTCCAGCGTGACCCGCGCCAGGTGCTCCAGCGCCGGCAGCAGGCGGTCGTGCAAAGCCAGGGCGGCGGCTACGTGAATGGCGCTGGGCACCACGTCGTTGCTGCTCTGGCTGGCGTTGACGTGGTCGTTGGCGTTGACGTCGCCGCCCAACTTGCGCGCGGCGAGGGTGGCGATCACCTCGTTGGCGTTCATGTTGCTGCTGGTGCCCGAGCCGGTCTGGAACAC
>REEE01000180.1 GCA_007695245.1 Candidatus Competibacteraceae bacterium
ACTACCCCGCAATCGCGCCCAACAATCCTTCCACCGCCGCCGCCCGCGCCTCGACGTCGGGCAGGTCCTTGATGAAGCGTAATTTATCCCGGCCGTCCAGTTTGTAGACCGCCGCCTGCCGCTGGATGAGTTGCACCAGTTTCGCGGCGTCTATCTTGGGTTCGGGTCCGAACACGATCCGCCCGCCCTTGGGACCCGCGTCGATCTTCTTCACGCCGACCGGCAGAGCCCGCAGCTTCAGTTCGGTGACCCGAAACAGGGTCTTGACCGGGACCGGCAACAAGCCGAAACGGTCGATCATCTCCACCTGCAACTCCCGCAACGCGCCCGCATCGCGGGCGCTGGCGATGCGTTTGTACAGAATCAGCCGGCTGTGGACGTCGGGCAGGTAATCGTCCGGGATCAACGCCGGGCTTTGCAGATTGATCTCGGGGCCGTGATCCAGCGGTCGGTCCAGTTCCGGCGTCCGTCCGGCCCGCAGGGCCGTCACCGCCCGTTCCAGCAAGTCCATGTACAGGGTGAAACCGACCTCGTGAATCTGGCCGCTCTGCTCCTCGCCCAACAACTCGCCCGCGCCGCGGATTTCCAGGTCGTGATTGGCCAGCAGGAATCCCGCGCCCAAATCCTCCAAAGACTCCAGCGCCTCAATGCGCTTGACCGCGTCCGCCGTCATCACCTTGCGCGGCGGGACGATCAGATAGGCATAGGCGCGGTGATGGGAACGCCCCACCCGTCCGCGCAACTGGTGTAACTGCGCCAGCCCCAGCTTGTCGGCCCGATTGATGATGATGGTGTTGGCGCTGGGCACGTCGATGCCCGATTCGATGATGGTGGTGCAGACCAAGAGATTGCAGCGGCGGTGGTAGAAGTCCAGCATCACCTGTTCCAGATCCCGCTCGCGCATCTGGCCGTGCGCGACCGCGATCCGGGCCTGCGGCGCCAGTTCCGCGATCTGCGCCGCCATGCGCTGGATGGTCTCCACCTCGTTGTGCAGGAAGTAAATCTGCCCGCCGCGTTTCAACTCGCGCTGACATGCTTCCTGAATCAGCGCCTGGTTCCATTCGCCGACGAAGGTCTTGACCGCCAGTCGTCCCGCCGGCGGGGTAGCGATGATCGACAGTTCGCGCAAGCCGGCCATCGCCATGTTCAGGGTGCGCGGAATCGGCGTGGCGGTCAGGGTCAGCACATCCACCTCGGCCCGTAACGCCTTCAGTCGCTCCTTCTGGCGCACCCCGAAACGGTGCTCCTCGTCGATGATGACCAGCCCCAGCCGCTTGAATGTCACACCGTCCTGCAACAGCTTGTGGGTGCCGATCAGAATATCCACCTGACCGGCGGCCAGCGCCTTCAGCGTTTCCGCCTGCTGTTTGGCCGAGCGAAAGCGGGACAGCAGTTCGATCCGCACCGGCCAGTCGGCGAAGCGGTCGAGAAAATTCTGATAATGCTGCTGGGCCAGCAGGGTGGTGGGCGTCAACACCCCGGTCTGCCGGCCGTCCTGCACCGCCACGAAGGCCGCGCGCATCGCCACCTCGGTCTTGCCGAAGCCGACATCGCCGCACACCACCCGGTCCATCGGCCGGCCCGCGCGCAGGTCGGCGATCACCGCCTCGATGGCCGCCTGTTGATCCAGGGTTTCCTCGAAGGGAAAGGCGGCGGCGAAGGCGCGATAATCGGCCTCGTCCAGCCGGAAGGCATGACCGGGTCGAGCCTCGCGGCGGGCGTACAGATCCAGCAACTCCGCCGCCGCGTCGTTGACCTTTTCGGCGGCCTTGCGTCTGACTTTTTCCCACTGGCCGCTGCCGAGTTTGTGCAGGGGCGCGGTTTCCGGTGCGGCACCGGTGTAACGGCTGAGCAGGTGCAGGGAGGCCACCGGGACGTACAATCGATCGTCGCCTGCGTACTCGATCACCACGAATTCGCCATCGCTGCCGGCCACGGTCAGCCGCTCCATACCGGCGTAACGACCGATGCCGTGTTCCTCATGAACGATGGGCGCGCCCAGGCTGAGATCGGTGAGGTTGCGGATGATGGCGTCCGGATCGCGACCGGGAACGCGGCGGCGCGCCTGTCGCGCGCGTTCGCCGTAAAGCTGCGCCTCGGCGATGATCGCCAGCGGGGGTTCGGTCAGCAGCAATCCCTGCTCCAGCGGGGCCACCGCCAGCGCCAGCGGTTCCTCCGCGCGCGCCAGGAACTCCGCCCAGTCCGCGCAGACCACCGGCTTTAACCCGCACCCGCGCAAGGTTTCCAACAACACCTCGCGGCGACCGGCCGTTTCGGCGGCGAACAGCACCCGCCCCGGAAAGTCCGCCAGAAACTGTTCGAGGGCGGCGGCCGGTCGGTCGGCGCGCGGTTGCCAGGGCAACTCAGGGGGCGGCGCGGTCGGGTAATTCACCCCGCCGTCGCCCGCTTCCCGCAATTCGACCCGGGGATGGCGGGCCAGCGCCCGATCCACCTGCGCCGCTTCCAGAAACAGCAGCGGCGGCGGCAACAGCGGGCGCTCCAGGTCGTGCCGGTGCTGCTCGTAGCGGTCCATGATCTGTGCCTGGAACGCCGTCATCGCCGCGGCGACGCCTTCCAGCCGGATCGCCAGCGTGCTGTCGGGTAGATGATCGAACAGGGTCGCGGTCTGTTCGAAAAACAGCGGTAGGTAGTACTCAATGCCGCCCGGAGCATTGCCGGCGCTGACCTCGCAGTAGACCGGGCTGCGCTGCGGATCGCCCTCAAACTGACGGCGCCAGCCCTGGCGAAAGCGGGCGATGGTTTCCTGATCCAGCGCGAACTCACGCGCCGGCAACAGTTCGATGCGTTCGACCCGGTTGACGGACAACTGTGTCTCGGGATCGAAGTCGCGGATGCTTTCTACCTCGTCGTCGAACAGTTCGATCCGGTACGGTCGGGCGCCGCCCATCGGAAACAGATCGATCACCGCTCCGCGCGTCGCGAATTCGCCGTGTTCGACCACTTGCGACACGCACACATAGCCGGCGGCTTCCAACCGCCGTCGGAAGCCGTCCCGATCCAGCCGTTCCCCGACCGTCAGCAGCAGGACGTAACGGTCCAGATAATCGCGCGGTGCCAGACGTTGCATCAGGGTCGCCACCGGCACCACGAGCACGCCCCGCCGGCGCTGCGGCAGCCGGTACAGAGTCGCCAATCGTTGCGAGAGGATGTCCTGATGCGGCGAGAACCCGTCGTAGGGGAGCGTCTCCCAGTCCGGGAACGCCAGGATCTCCAAATCCGCTCCACCGAACACCCGCAGTTCCGTTTCCAGCCGCAGCGCGGTTTGACTGTCCGGCGCGACCGCGAGCACCAGTCCCCGATAGCGGGCCGCGGCGGCGGCGATCGCCAGGGCGGAACCGGCACCGTGCAACCGGCCCCAGTTCAGCGCTTGTCGGTTGTCGGGGGGAAGAACGGGAATCAGGGGTTGCACGGATGCGGGGGACTGAGCCATGAGTGGGGAGATTCGCGAAGGAGGACGGGAGACCGGTGGGATTCTACACGCTGTCGCGCCATGCCCGCAGGGTGGGATGACCCATCCGATTTTCGGGGTTACAACAGAATATCCCGCAATCGCGCGAAGCTTTCCTCGGGCAGGATCTTGAGGACCCGAACCAGACTCTGATCGCCGCTTTGCAGAATCCGGTTGCGGATGGAGGGGGCCAGGTGTTTGGAAGGAGGCTTCTTACAGCACGGTTGACCGTGCCTGGAGATTATTCCATGAGCATGTCCTGGACTTTTTCCATGACTCGCGGCGACAGATAAAAACCGTGGCGTTCGATCAAAGCTTGCAGTTTGAGCTTGACCAGTGTGCCTGAAATCAAGCCCTTAGCGTTAGCCAATAGGAGCAGTCCCGCCGTACCAATCGGCGTCAATCCCAACTGTTTGGCTTTATTACGGGCCAGCAGATCGTCCAGAGCAACGTGGGTTATGTGGTATTCCCGGGCGAGCACCATGGCTTCCAGTTCTCCCGCGTGGAGTCGTCCCATCGCGCCCCGCACATAAGCTTGACCCTCTGGGGTCAGGCGAGTGGGTTGAATACAAGTGGGTAATATCAGATCACGAACTTCAGTGATGACCGTCGGGGGCACTCGAATCTCGGTAAAGCACATGGGTAGCAGAAAGAGCGCATCAGCCTTGGTCAGGAAAATAAGTGGGCTGGCGTTGAGTACCAGCTTCATGAGGTGCCGTCCATGCACTCCCGCACCGTAGCGATGTCTTCCATGACGGTTTCATCCCGAACAATGAACCCTTGTCCAAAATGCTCGCGGAGTCGGTAGTTGAACTCTTCAAAGCTCAAACCCGCCAGTGCGGCGGCGGCGGCAAAGCTGATCTTTTGGGCATGATAAAGGCTGGCGGCGAGAAAGAAATCTCCAGCGTTTGCGCCAAGTGGTTGCAGGATTTCAGCGAAATCAGGTTTTAATTGAAGTGCGTTCATAGATCAAGTGTAGTCTGATTTACAGTGATCACTAGGGTGAGGGGCTTGAGCGGGATGCACAGGGGGTCGGCAAACGCCTTGAAGTTGCCTACGTGCAGGGCAACGAGACGGCGGGTCATTTGGGGTCTCTGTCGGTATTGCCCAATTTAGGTTCAATTGAGAGGCGATCACGATAATGCGATCGAGCTTGCGGCGCGGTTGTGGGGGTTCACGTCGTGGTCCTGTTAGCCTTCGGTCGGGGTTTCCTCGGGAATCGCTTGGTCGAAGCACTGTTGCAAGGCATCGAGCTTGGCGCGGACCTCGTCATCGATCAGCGTGGGATCGGCGTAAGGGATCAGACGATGCAGTTCCCCCTTGCGCAACAACATCGGAAGGCCGTTTTTCTGGACGAAGCGGCGGAAAAACTCCTCGGCGAAGTCGGAAAGCTTCAGGCGCTGGGTCTGAGCCTGCCAAACCAGGCGCGAATGCGCACGCGCGCCTGATGCCAGAGCAGCCGGGTGCGCGGAGTGGGCACTGCGGTGATAGCCAGCCGGTTAATCGGCGCGGAGGTGCGATCCTTGGCGCTGGAGCCTTTGCGCAGATCGAACCAGGTCTTGACGGCCAGCGACCATAAGGCCAGCGCCTGAATCGCGCTGGTCTTGCCGCAGTTGTTCGGGCCGATGAGGACGGCGGGATGCGCGAATGCAATATGCTGGCGTTCGCTGAAGCGTTTGAAGTTTTCTATCTCGATGTAGTCGATTAGCACGTTCCAGCCTCTATCACGCCGCCAGCACGGCCTGGTTGATTTCCTCCATCATGACCTTATGCGAGTGCCAAGCCAATATTACAACAGAATATCCCGCAGCCGCGCATAGCTCTCTTCGGGCAGGATTTTCAGGATGCGCACCAGTTTCTCATCGCCGCTTTGCAGGATCCGGCTCCGGATGGAGGGGGCCAGATGTTCTGCTTCCCGGACTTCGGTTTCGTCCAAGTCCATGCCCCGGACGATGGCACCGGTGCGCAATGCCTCATCGAGAGACAGGGTGAAGCCGGTGCTGAACGACGCGCCGCAGGTTTGGCAGGTGGCGGCGCTTTGAGGATTCAAGGCCCCGCAGGCCGAACAAGGCTTGACCCGTGGCGGTGCGACGGGAAACTCGTGGCCGCAGGACAGGCACGCGGCCGCGCCCAGCGCGCACTCTTGGCCACAGGCCGGACAACGCTTGCTGTGCGGTTCGCGATCGGCGCGCACCGCCGCCGGCATTTCCTCCTCCACCCTTCGGGCGTAACGCTCGAAGGTGTCGAACGAGGGCATCACCACGTAGGCGCGGGTGTCGTCGTCGGGACCATAGGTGCGCACGACCCGACCGATCGCCTGACGAAACGCCAGTTCGGTCAGGGCGCTGGGCAGGTAGACCAGCACCCGCAGCCGGGGGATGTCCACGCCTTCGGAGATCATCGCCACCGACACCAGCCAACGCTTGGCGGTGTTTTTGAACGTTTTGATCTTGAGGTCGGGGCTGGGCGTCTGGCTATGCACCAGGACCGGCGCTTCGCCGTCCAGGCGTTCGATCAGGCGGGCCAGGTATTCGGCCATCTCGATGGACGGGGCGATGATCAGACCACCGGCGTTCGGCAGCCGCAACCGGAGGTCGTCCAGCTTGTGGTTGGCGTATTCGAGCATGGTGGCCTGATAGCCGGCGGTCAGCGGCGTGCGCCCGTCCGCTTCGTACTGCGGCGTGCAGGCCAGCCGGTAGAAATCCAGCGCCCGTTGCAAGCCGGCAATGCGGGCCAGCGGCCGAGGCAGCGTCGCCGGTTGCTGGCCGGACACCTGGAGCGCTTGGCCGTCGTCGAGATCGACGGTAAAGCGGCCTTCATGGCGGTGAAAGGTCACCGGCCGGCAGTAGCCGAGATCGACCGCCTCGCCGTAGGTCAGCGTATAAGTCCCGCCTGCGGGATGGTCGATGGCGCCGGCATCGTCGTAGGGCAGCCACACCGATTCCGCGCCGTCCGAGCGGATCGGGGTGCCGGTCAGCACCAGCGCGAACCGGGCGTCGGTAAAGGCGCTGTCGGCCCCTTCACCCCAGGCGGCTTGCACGGCGGCGTGGTGATGTTCGTCGCAGATCACCAGCACCCGACTGGCGCGGCACAGCGCCTGTAGCGCGTCCTGCAATCCTTGGACGGCCGCCCATGTGGCGCAGACATCCAGACCGAGGCCGTGGAGATCGCCGTCCCGCCCCGTGACCTTACTCATGTAGCGCCCGGTGACCTGCCGGAAGTCATCCGCCCACTGGTTGACGACCTCGGCGCGTGGGGCAATGACAATGACCCGGTCGATTTGCTGGCGCTCGATCAGGGCTCGAGCGATGACGCATGACACCCGCGTTTTCCCGGCCCCCGGCGCGGCGTTGATCAGGAAGCCGCGATCCTGGCGCTCTTCCAGCAACCAGTGGAGCGCCTTGACGAGGGCGTGCTGTTGCCACGGTCTGAGTTTGCTCATGGTCTGATCTTGATCTCCGGCAGTCGGCGATGGGCGATGAGGGTGGGGGCGTTTCAGGTTTTTACCCAATACTCGGTGAGTTGAATTTCGCGCACGGGCAGGTTGGCGGGCGGTTGCAACACGGCGTGTTCGTTGATGCGCCGCACGGCGGTGGCGTAGGGCACCCAACGAGATTCGATGACCCAGCCTTGGCGGCGCATGTCGGACATGAGACCGGTCAGGTTCGAGACGCCGTACAGCACCAGGGCTTCGAGTCGGGTGATGGGCCGCCCGGCGGCGAGGTGTTCGCGCACCGCCAAGGCCATGCCCTGTTTGGGGTTGTGGCTCACGCTTCTGTTCTCCAAGTGGCTAAACGGGCGAGGCCGTTGTGGATCATGATTTCCTCGGCCTCCTCACGACGGAGGGCCAGGGTTTGGCGATATTCGTGGTTCAGGATACGCCAGCCGCCGTCGGCCATCGCCGCATCCAGGCTCCATTCTTCAAAGGGGACGCCGCCCGTCCGCAGTTCGAAGCGCGAGTTATCTTCCGGGATTGCGAACAGGTCGACCAAGGCGGCGGCTTGTTCCAATAGTTCCCGAGCGCTGAAGCGGTCGCCTACGGTTCGGCGCAGTTCCTGATATACGGCCCGAACTTGTTGTGGTTGATTCATGCGCTCTCCCTTGGCTATCCCAGCGTTGCTTGATTTCTCTTTAGCAGGGGATGTGCCAACAGGCGAGAGCAGATTTTTTGTGATTAAAAATAATTACTTGTGAGTTTTTGTTGTTGCTGTGCCGCCATGAAGGGGTGGGCAGATAATAAAAATTCTTATGTGATAAGAAAAATTATTGTGCTCAGGCAGTTTCAGCGAGGGCTGTTAGGGAACGGATACG
>REEE01000364.1 GCA_007695245.1 Candidatus Competibacteraceae bacterium
GCTTGAAAAACCACCCTCACCCCCGCCCCTCTCCCGCTTGCGGGAGAGGGTTTCTCGTACAGCCCCCAAGCAGACGGTCCACTTAAACTCATGCGCGCGCTCCTCCTGGTGTTGGTGCTGCTGGCGGGATTCCCGGTCACCGCTCAGACCGCTGCTCCATCCCCTGACCTGCTGACCCCGGTTCCAGCGCCCTTGCAACCCTGGGCGGACTGGGTGCTGCGCGGTTTGCCCCATTTACGGTGTCCGTCGTACTACGACCAGCCTTCCCGCCGCCAGTGCGTCTGGCCGACGGCGCTGGAATTGCGCCTGGACGCCCAGGGCGGCATATTCACTCAACGGGTCCATCACGATGCCGAGCAGTGGCTGATCCTGCCCGGCGACCGGCGCTATTGGCCGCAGGACGTGCGACTGAATGACCGGCCCGTTCCCGTGCTGGAACAGGACGGACGGCCCGCGCTCAAGGCGACGGCGGGCGATCGAGTGGTCACCGGGCGCTTTGTCTGGAGCGCATTACCGGAAGCGCTGCCGATTCCGCCCGGCAACGCGCTACTCGACTTGACCGTCGAGGGTCGGCCCCAACCGATGCCACGGCTGGAGAAGGACGGCGGGTTGTGGCTGCGCCAGCGGCCCGCCGCGCCGGCCCAGCAGGATGCGCTCGACGTGCAGGTCTTCCGGCTGCTGACCGACGGGATTCCGTTCACGGTCACGACCCGGCTGGAACTGCGCGTCTCCGGCCAGGCGCGCGAGGAACTGCTCGGCCCGGCGCTGCCGCCGGAGTTCCTGCCGCTGGCCCTGGACAGTCCATTGCCGGTCCGGCTGGAAGCCGATGGTCGATTGCGGGTGCGGGTGCGCCCGGGAACCTGGACGCTCAGCCTGACCGCCCGTCACCGGGGACCGCTGGACGCCCTGACGCTGCCCGCCGCCGAAGCCCCCTGGCCCACCCAGGAAATCTGGAGTTTCCAGGCGCAAAATGCCTTGCGGGTCGTTCGCGTCGAAGGGGCGCCAGCCCTCGATCCCGCCCAGACCCATCTGCCCGAGGCCTGGCGTTCCTGGCCGGCCTATCTGCTCCAGCCCGGCGAGACTCTACACTTGATCGCCCGCACCCGGGGGGTCGCCGAACCGGCCCCCGAGCACCTGGTCCTGAACCGTACCTTGTGGCTGGATTTCACGGGCGACGGCTACACCGTCCAGGACCGGCTGAGCGGCTCGCTCGACGCCACGCGCCTGAACGCCGCGCCCGACTTGCAACTGGGCCGGGTCGCGATCGGTGACGAAGACCAGTTCATCACCCAGCAGCCCGGCGTCGCCGGCAGCGGGGTGGAGGTGCGACAATTGACCCAGTTGCAATTAACCGCGGAAAGTCGGCTGGAGCCGGAAACGAGGGATGATCTGCCGGCGGTCGGCTGGCGTATCGCTCCACAACGCATCGACGCGACGCTGAACTTACCGCCCGGCTGGCGGCTGCTGGCGGCCCAGGGACCGGATCAGACCCGCAACGCCTGGTTGTATTCCTGGAACCTGCTGGACCTGTTCATCGTGCTGATCGTGGCGCTGGCCTTCGCCAAACTGTGGAGCATCGGCTGGGGGCTGGTCGCGCTGGCCGGGATGATCCTGGTTTATCACGAAGCCAATGCGCCGCTGTATGTCTGGCTCAATGTGCTGGCGGCCATTGCGCTGCTGCGCGTGTTGCCGCCGGGCGGGTTTCGCACGCTGACGGAGTTCTATCGCCGGCTGGCGCTGCTGGCGCTGCTGGTGATCGGGGGTCTGTTCGCCGTCCAGCAGGCGCGCATCGCGCTGTATCCTCAACTGGAGCCTTTTGCCCTGGGCCTGGCTTCGTTCGAAACCAGGACCGCCGGCGCGCCGATGGCCCCGAGTCTCGATGGAAAAGTGGCCGCCGATCCCAGCTACCGTCGCGCGCCAGCCCTGGAACGGCAAGTTCCGGATCAAGCGTCGCCATGGCTCCAGCAGCAGTACCTGGCGAATATCAAGGTGCAGACCGGACCGGGCGTGCCGGTCTGGAACTGGCAGCAGGCGACGCTGCGCTGGAGCGGGCCGGTGGCGATGGACGAACGGCTGCGGCTGTGGCTGTTGCCGCCCTGGGGTACCCGACTGTTGATGCTGGTCGGGCTGGCGTTGCTGCTGGCGATGGGCGCGCGGGTCTTCGGATCACCTCGCCCCAGCGCGCCCCCGCACCCTCCACCCGCCCCGCTGGGGGGCAGGGCAGCGGCGGAATCTCCCCCACCTTCTCCACCGGGCGGACGGGCGACGGCGTCCGTGGCGTTGACGCTTCTGATGGGTGGATTGTTGCTGGGAACCCCATCGCCGGCTCAGGCGCAATTTCCCGCACCGGCACTGCTCGATGAGCTGCGCGATCATCTGGCCAAGCCGCCAGACTGCGCGCGCTGCGGCGACCTGGCGGCGCTAACCCTGACCATCCGGCATGACGATTTGCGGTTGCGGCTGGCGTTGCACGCCCAGGTCGATGTCGCCGTGCCGCTGCCGTTGCCGGATGAGGGGCTGATCCTGCGGACCCTGGAACTGGACGATCGACCGGCGACCCTGTTCCGGGACGGGCAACGACTGTGGCTGCGACTGCCCGCCGGGCGGCATGAACTGACGGTCGTCGCCACCGTACCCGCCACGGTCGCCACTCTGCCCTGGCCGTTGCCCATGACCCCCGGACGGGTGGACATCACCGCCGAGGGCTGGCAGGTGGAAGGCTATGTCGAGGGTCGCGCCGACCGGCAATTGCAGTTCACCCGGCAACGCCCCAGCGCCGCCGAGGCCGCGACCGCCGAAGGATCGCCGTTGCCGGCCGGAGTGATGCCGCCCCTGGTGCAGGTCGAGCGGAACCTGGTGCTGGACGTGGACTGGTCGGTGGAGACCCGGGTGCGGCGGCTCAGTCAGGCGGATTCGGCGGCGGTGGTGGAGATTCCGCTGCTGCCCGGCGAACGGGTGACGACGCCGGAGATTAGGGTCCGCGATGGCCGGGTGCTGCTCAACCTGCCGCCGGATCGCGCCGAAACCGCCTGGACGGCGACGTTAAGCCGCGCCGAGATCCTCGATCTCCAGGCGACGGACCACGAGAGTCTGGTGGAGGTCTGGCGGCTGCGCGCCGGCCCGTTATGGCACGTGCAAAGCGCCGGCATTCCACTGGTGCAGCGAGTGGATGCGCGAGGCGAGTGGATTCCCGAATGGCGACCTTGGCCGGGCGAGTCGGTGACGTTGAACATCACGCGCCCCGAAGGCGCGCCGGGCGGCACGGTCACCATCGACCGCAGTCGTTTGCAGCTCAATCCGGGGCCACGGCTGAGTGAGGCGACCCTGGAGATGAACATCCGCGCCAGTCGCGGCGGCGATCATCCGGTGACGTTACCGCCGGGCGCGGTGCTGACCGGGGTGCGGATCAACCACCGCGTCCAACCGCTCCAGCAACAGGATCAGCGCGTCGTGCTGCCGCTGGTTCCCGGCGTCCAATCGGTGATGCTGACCTGGCGTACCGAGGAGCGTTTCGGCCTGCGCTACGCAACGCCGCCGGTGGACTTGGGCGGCCCCAGCGTCAACGCCACGGTGAGCCTGAACCTGCCGCGCGACCGCTGGCTGTTGTGGGCGCACGGTCCGACGCTGGGACCGGCCGTCTTGTTCTGGAGCGTGCTGGCGGTGATTCTGGCCGGAGCCGTCGGGCTGGCGCGCTTCGGCGGGACGCCGCTGCGGATGCCTCAATGGTTCCTGCTTGGGGTTGGCCTGAGCCAGAGCCACGTCATCGCCGTTCTGCTGGTCGCGGGTTGGCTGGTGCTGTTGGCGCGCCGGAAAATGCGGGCTGAAACGGGGATCAGCGCCTTCCAGTTCGATCTGCTGCAGATCGCGCTGGTTGGATTGACGCTGGCGGCGCTGGCGGCGCTGCTCGGCGCGGTCGAACAGGGCTTGCTCGGAACGCCGGACATGCAGGTCGCCGGCCAGGGGTCCAGCGCCTGGCAGTTGCACTGGTATCAGGACCGGCTGGAGGGACCCTTGCCCACCGCCTGGGTGATTTCCGCGCCGCTGTTGATCTATCGGGGACTGATGCTGGCCTGGGCGCTGTGGCTGGCGCTGGCGCTGCTCCAGTGGCTGATCTGGGGCTGGAGCTGTTTCAGCGCCGGCGGGGTATGGCGACCCTTGCGCCGACGGGTCGCGCTCCAGAAGCCGACATCCAAACCAGCAAACTCTCAATAACCAAAGGGTGGTGAGTCCTCATATCCACGTCGAGGACCCTGTCGAGGGCCCGCGGAGCGTACGCCAGTGGGGTTTGGTTTTGCAACCGCGGGCAGATGGCAATCGATTCGCGCAGCAGTTACCACACCAAACGCTCCAGGCCGATGCAGACCACGGCATGAGTGCGCAGGTCGAGCGCGGCGCCGTCGGTGCGCTCCAGCACCGCCCGGTAGGTCGTCAGTTGGGTTGCCGCTTCCTGGAGTTTCTCGACCACCGCCGGCAACGTGCGTAATTCTTCACGGCGCTTCGCCGCCAGTTCGGTGCTCGTCAACTTGACGTCCTTGAGGCTGACGGTCTTGAACTCCAGCAGGTGATCGAGCAGGGCGTACTGACGCATGTCCGGTCGCACCCGCAGCAGCAGATCGGCGTAGCCCCGGCCCAAGGCCGGCTCCGAGTCCATGACGTAGAAGGCGTCGTTGAACAGGGTCGCCAGGAAGGCGGTCTTGACCACCAACTCGTTGCTCCAGCGCAGGTCGCGGTTGTCGAACACGGTGAAGTAGCGCTGTTCGAGGAAGTCACACAGGGGTTCCAGGTCGCCGGTGCGATAGAACCGTTCCACCACCTGCCGCCGCTGGACTTGGTCGTCATAGTCTGGCAACACCCGTTCCTGCAACCGCTCCACATACAGTTTACGAATGACTTGGTTGGGGATGGTGAGTTGCAGCTTGCCCAAGGCATCCCGCCCGCCCAGGGTCAGGACGCCGAAGTAGTAGAGCAGCGAGGCCAGGAAATCCGGGTCTTTCGGGGCGGTCAGCATGTCTTGCACCCCGAACCGGTTGGAGAGTTGGGCGACCGCCAGCGGTTCGGCGTCGTTCAATGCCGCGTTGACCAGCGTCTCGCCGTGCGGCAACCGGGCGACGTACTGAATCCGATTCCGGTCCATCGCCAGGTTGTCGTCCAGCATCTGGCGCGGATAGCGGCCGTAGCGGCTGAAATAATCCAAAAAATACAGCGCCAGCGTCGGGTTGTAGAGCTGCGGGTTGTCACTTTCGCCAAACCGGTAGCCGTTGTAGAAGCGTCGCACCAGCTCCATGATCCCCGGTCCCTGGTCCGCCGGTAGTCCCCGCGCCGCCAGCACCCCCGCCAGCGCTTCGGTCAACTCCTCGACGGTGAAGCCGCACAGGTCGTGATAGTCGTCGAGATGGGTCAGATCCTTGGCGACGTTGTAGCCGCTGGTGATGTCGCTCAGCACCACCGGTGTCACGCCAGTCAGAAACACCCGGTCGATGCCCCGCCCTTCCGCGCCATCCTTCACCGCCTTGAAAAAGGTCTTGAGCGTGCCTTCGCCCTCGACCAGTTCCTGGTAACGGTCCGTGCCGCGCAATCGACTGACCATCACTTCGTTGGCGAAGTTGTCGTATTCGTCGATCAGGACGTACAGCTTGTGCGGGGTTTGGGAAATCGCCCCTACCAGCGATTGCAGGCTGGCGATGGCGTTGTCCGGGTGGAGATGCACCGGCTGCTTCAGCCAGGGGGCGTACCGGGCGAGGAAATGCTCGATCCGCGTGTTGACATGATCGAACAGGGACCGCCGGATGGCTGGATGATCGCCGCTGGGATCCACCACCGAAAAGTTGAGCTTGAGGATGAAGTAGGTATTGTGCAGCGAGGTCGGGTTCTGACCGATCTTCAACGCGCCGAACAGCCGGTCGAAGTCGTCGGCCCGCGCCAGGTCGTAATAATTCTCCAAGGTGGACAGCCACAGACTTTTGCCAAAGCGGCGCGGGCGCAGGAACAACAGTTGGCTGCCCGCTGCTTCGATCGACGGAATGCGGTCGGTGCGATCCACGTAGAAATAGCCTTCCTCCCGGATCTTGCGGAAGTCGGCCAGGCCGTAGGGAAAGCGCATAATGATCACCTCGCGGATAATGCAGCGTTTTCTCCTCCCTGGATCAGGAGAGGTGGCGCGCAGCGCCGGGGTGGTTCGAAGCGGCGATGCCACAGGTCAGATCGGAGCGCTACATCCACGTCGAGGACACTACCGGCTTTTGATATGGAGTGGTGATTATATCCGTTCACCCGGTCCGTTCCGCGCCAACCCTTCGGGTGGATCAGGACATGGGCGACGAAATCCGCTCGGTGCATTCCCTGTCCGGCGGCGAACCCTTCCCGGTCTCGCTGGCGCTGGCGCTGGGCCTGGCCTCGCTGTCCTCCAACTGGGTGCGGGTGGAGTCGCTGCTCATCGACGAGGGCTTCGGCAGCCTCTGTGCGGAAGTCTGGTTGGGTGCATTCCAATTTTACAAAGGCCACTAAACAATCCAGCCTCATGCGGCCGCCACCAGGGGCTGGATGGCCTGGAGCCATCGGCCACTTTTGAGGGCAACCCGCAGGTTGATGACATTCTTTGCCCCTGGCGTGCTCCAGTGTTGCCCACTGCGCTTCATGCGCGCCTGCAACACGGTGCGGTGTGCGGCTTCCATGGGGCCGCTACCGATCATCAGGCCACGCGCCCGGTACTGGTCGTAAGCCATCCGATCCACATTGTTGCGGTAATAGGTCTTGAGCGCCTCCCGCGCCTCCCGCGCCGTTTTGGTCAGGGGGACAAGCTTGTCCAAGGTTTCCAGCACTTGGGCGACGTTCCCGGCCGACAACTCGGCCTCCTGGCCTTCCAGCCAGCGTTGCCGCCGCGTTTCATCCGGGAACATCATCTTGGCAAATTCAGCTAGCTTTTCAACGGCATGGAAGTAGTCGAGGATGTGGGTGGCCTGCGGGAACCGGTCCTGGATGTAGTTGCGGATCCATTCCGCCCCGTCCGTGATGAACACCCATTGCTCCGGTGGGTCGGCCCACGGCCCCAGGCTGGCTTCAAAGCGGGGCAGGAATTCATGGCAACTACCCAGGCCAGCACTGTAGATACTTTCCACAATCCGGTGGCGCTGCTTCTTGCCCACCGCTTCCACGGCACTGCCGGGGAACACGCGCCCCAGCTTCACTTCCTTCCAGCCGGCCTGGGTCAGGATCATGCTGCCGTCCATGGAGGCGTACACCACCTCGCCTTCCGGCAACGCCTCCTGCGGGATCGCCCGTTCCTGCTGGTCCTCCAGGGCTTCCCCCAAGGCATTGGTCACTCGGAACACCTGCGTGGTGGCCACCTTAATGCACAGGAACATTTGCAACAGGTCATTCGACTCGCTGTAAACATCGCTGACCCCCGCCCGCGCCATCAGGTCTTGCAGGTAGGGGCTGATGAAGAAGCCGTGGGTCTTGGCCTGAAACGCAGGGTCATCCGCTAGTGGATTACCGCAAAAATTCTGATAGGTGGCACTAGGCGCACCTGGCTCCCACGCTCCGGCGTGGGAGCCCGTTCAGATGCTCCAACCTCTCGATTTTACTGGGATCATTCAAGCAGCTGGAGCGGCGGTCGGCATTCCCACGCCGGAGCGTGGGAACGAGAACCTGTCAAAACTTTTGCAACAGCCCACTAGGGCAATTCGCCCGAAACGGCTTTGGCAATACTTTTTTTTCGCGGCGATTCAGGCAGTTCCCCAAGGTTGCCCTCCAGGA
>REEE01000365.1 GCA_007695245.1 Candidatus Competibacteraceae bacterium
GCGGGTTTCCACGTTCAGCCGCAGCAGCGGTTCGGTGTTGGAGCAGCGCAGGTTGAACCGCCAGTCGGCGAATTCGACGCTGACGCCATCGGTTTCATCCAGCACCGGTTGCAGATGGGCGTAGGTCGCCAGAATCTTCTGGATCGCGGCCGGTGCGTCGTCGACCCGGAAATTGATCTCACCGCTGCAAGGGAACGCCAGCATCCGCGCGTTCACCAGCGCCGACAACGGCTGGCCGGACTTGCAGATTCGTTCGGCGACCATCAGCCACGGAATCATGCCGCTGTCGCAGTAGGCGAAAGCCCGGAAGTAGTGATGGGCGCTCATCTCGCCGCCGTACAGCGCGTCTTCCTGGCGCATCCGTTCCTTGATAAAGGCGTGACCGGTCTTACTTTGGATCGGGACGCCGCCGGCGGCGTTGACCACGTCCAGGGTATTCCAGGTCAGCCGCGGGTCGTGAATGATCCGGGCGCCCAAGTGCCGAATCAACAGGGTTTCCGCCAGCAGCCCCACCACGTAATAACCCTCAATGAACCGACCGGTTTCATCGAAGAAAAAACAGCGGTCGAAATCGCCGTCCCAGGCCAATCCCAGATCGGCCCGGTGTTCGCGCACCGCTTGCGCGGTGGCGTCCCGGCACTCCGGCAGCAGCGGATTGGGAATGCCGTGTGGAAACGTGCCGTCGGGCTCGTGGTGAATCTTGATGAACTGAAAGGGCAAATGCCGTTCCAGGGCGTCGATGATCGGTCCCGCGCCGCCGTTCCCGGCGTTGACCACGATCTTCAACGGCCGGAGCGCGCCGGATTCGAGGTAACCCAGCAGATGATGGATGTAGGCGCGCTTGCTCGGATGACGGACGAGTTTTCCCGGCCGGCCGGCCACGGTGAGTTCGTCGGCTCGCGCGGCCAAGTCCCGGATCGCGAACAAGCCGTTGTCGCCGCTGATCGGTCGGGCCTGCTCGCGCACCAGCTTCATGCCGTTATAATCCATCGGGTTATGGCTGGCGGTGACCATGATGCCGCCGTCGAGCCGATGGTGAAACGTGGCGAAGTAGATTTCTTCCGTGCCGCAGAGACCGATGTCCCACACCTCCGCGCCGCCGTCCTGCAAACCTCGGACCAACGCCGCGCTCAGCGCCGGACTGCTCGGGCGCACGTCGTGGCCGACCGCGACCCGCCGGGGTTGGACGAAGGTGGTAAAAGCGCGGCCGATGCGATAGGCCAGATCTTCGTTCAATTCATCGGGAATGCGCCCGCGAATGTCGTAAGCCTTGAAGCAGGTCAGTGCGTCGCTCATCGTCGCCTCATGTCTCAGGTCTCGCCGTTGCCTCGGCCGTAGATATCCTCGAATCGCACAATATCGTCCTCGCCCAGATAGCTGCCCGATTGCACCTCGATGATCTCCAGCGGAATCTTGCCGGGATTCGTCAACCGATGCGGGATGCCGACCGGAATATAAGTGGACTGATTTTCGGTCAGGAGAAATTCGTCGGCGCCACAATTGACGCGCGCGGCGCCACTGACCACCACCCAATGCTCGGCGCGGTGATGGTGCATCTGCGAAGAGATACAGGCGCCCGGCCGGATCATGATGCGTTTGACCTGGAAGCGCCGGTCGAAGTCGATGGAATCGTAGTGACCCCAGGGTCGGTAAACCTTGCGGTGGTTCCGCCCTTCCGAACGCTGGCGCGCCTTCAGTTGGTCCACGATCATTTTCACCTCCTGCACCCGGTCCTTGGTGGCGACCAGCACCGCGTCGGGAGTCTCGACCACCACCAAGTGTTCCACGCCCACGGTGGCGACCAGTCGCGAAGTGGCGTCCACATAGGAATCGCGGGTGTCCACCCCGATCACGTCGCCGCGCGTGATGTTGCCGTCGGCATCCCGCTCGCCCACTTCCCACAGCGCCGACCAGGACCCGACATCGTTCCAGCCCACCGTCAGCGGCATCACCACCGCCCGATCGGTTTTCTCCATGACCGCATAGTCGATGGAATCCTTGGGGCAGGCGGTGAAGGTCGTGCGGTCCAGCCACAGGAAATCCGTATCGGATCGCCCGGCGGTCAACGCCTGCTGGCAGGCGGCCAGCATCGCCGGAGCGAAACGTTCGAGTTCCGCCAGGAACGTCGAAGCGCGAAACATGAACATCCCGCTGTTCCAGAAGTAATCGGCGGAATCCAAATAGCGTTGGGCGGTGGCCGGGTCCGGTTTCTCGACGAAGCGCTCCACCGCGCTCACTCCGGAATCATCCAGCGCCGCGCCCGCCTTGATATAACCATAGCCGATTTCCGGAGCGGTGGGGACGATGCCGAAGGTGATCAGGCGACCCGCCGCGGCGTGTGGAGCCACTCGCTGGATCGCGGCGCGGAAACCCCCGACATCGGCGATGACATGATCGGCCGGCAGGATTAACAAGAGAGGATCGACGTCCTCGCGCTGCGCGTGCAGGGCCGCGACCGCCACGGCCGGCGCGGTGTTGCGCCCGACCGGTTCCAGGATCACCGCCGCCGGTTGAATGCCGATCGCGCGCAACTGCTCGGCCACCATGAAGCGGTGCTCCTCGTTGCACACCACCAGCGGCGCGGTCGCATCGGCCAGGCCGACGATCCGCAACGCGGTGTTTTGCAGCATGGTGTTTTGGTCCACCAGCGGCAGGAACTGTTTGGGATACGCCTCGCGCGATAGCGGCCACAGTCGGGTGCCGCTGCCGCCGGACAGGATGACGGGAACGATCATGATTGTTCGCCTCGGCCGATGGCGTAATAAACGAAACCCTGCTCGCGCAAATACTCGGGATCGTAAAGATTGCGGCCGTCGAAAATCAACGGTTGCTGGAGCTGCTGGCGAATGGCGGCGAAATCGGGACTGCGGAACAGGCTCCATTCGGTGACGATGATCAGCGCATCGGCACCGGGCAGGACATCCAGCGGCTGGGTGCATAACCGCAAATCCGACCGATCGCCGTACAAACGCCGGGTCTCCTCCATAGCCGCTGGATCGTAGGCCCGCACCGTGCAGCCTTCCCGCCACAGCGCTTCCAGCAGATTGCGGCTGGGCGCTTCGCGCATGTCGTCGGTGCCGGGCTTGAAGGCCAGCCCCCACAGGGCGAAGGTCCGACCGCGCAGCTCGCCTTTGAAGTGGCGCTGGATTTTCGCGAACAGGACGTTCTTCTGTCGCTCGTTGACCGTTTCCACCGCCTGGAGCAATGCCGCTTCGTAGTTGACTGATCGGGCGGTGTATTCCAACGCCTTGACGTCCTTGGGAAAGCAGCTACCCCCGTATCCGGCGCCGGGATAGATGAAGTGATAGCCGATGCGCGGATCGGCACCGATGCCCACCCGGACTTTTTCGATGTCCGCGCCCAGCCGCTCGGCCAGATTAGCCATCTCGTTCATGAAGCTGATTTTGGTCGCCAGCATGGCGTTGGCGGCGTACTTGGTCAGTTCCGCCGACCGCACGTCCATCTCGATCAGCCGGTCGTGGTTGCGGTTGAACGGCCCGTACAGATTGCGCAATGGCCCGGTGGCCCGGTGGTCGTCGCACCCGACGATGATCCGGTCGGGCCGCATGAAATCCTGGATCGCCGCGCCTTCCTTGAGAAATTCCGGATTGGAGACCACCGAGAAGGGCACATCCCGGCCGCGTTCGGCGAGCGCGGCGGCGATGGTCTCCCGCACCACATCGGCGGTGCCCACCGGCACGGTGGACTTGTTGACCACCACCCGATACTCCTCCAGATGCTGGCCGATGGATCGAGCGACGGCGCGCACGTGCTGCAAATCGGCGGAGCCATCCTCATCGGGCGGCGTGCCGACGGCGATGAACTGGAACAGACCATGCGCCACGCCTTCCGCCACCTCGGTGGTGAAGCGCAACCGGCCGCTGGCACCGTTGCGCCGGACCAGTTCGTCGAGACCCGGCTCGTGAATCGGAATTTCGCCCTGCTGGAGCAGCGCGACCTTGCGCGGATCCACGTCCACGCACAACACGTCGTTGCCCACCTCGGCGAAACAGGCGCCGGTGACCAGCCCGACATAACCGGAACCGAAGATCGTGATTCTCATGGTTGCATGGCACTCTCGGTTGAAACGTGAGGGGATTGAATGATGACTTTCAGTCCAAAGCCAGCGGCGCGGGTTTCAGCACCACCGCGCTGAGCGGCGGCAAGTTTAGGACAATCGAGAACGCGTAACCATGGTTGGCGATCTCCTCGGCCCGGACCGCTTGGCCGGGCAGCGTTTCGCCCGAGCCGCCGTACTCGCGAGCATCGCTGTGCAGCAACTCGCGATACTCCACCGGGTAGGGCACGCCGATGCGGTAGCTCGGATAGCGCTGGTCGGAGAAATTCAGCACGAACAGCACCGCCTCGCGCGGGTCGCGGGCCTTGCGCTGGAACGTGAGGACCCTGGTCTCGGCCGCGCTCGCGTCCAGCCAGTCAAAACCGGCGCTGCGGAAATCCACCTGATGGCAGGCCGGTTCCCGGGCGTACAGGCGATTGAGCGCGGCTACGAAGCGTTGGACGCCCTGATGCGGGAGATGCCGCAACAGGCCCCATTCCAGATCGCCGTCGTGGTTCCACTCGCCGGCCTGGCCAAACTCCCCACCCATGAACAGCAGCTTCTTACCGGGATGGCCGTACATGAAGGCGTACAACAGGCGCAGGTTGGCGAACTGCTCGCGCCCCGTGCCGGGCATCTTGCCGAGCAGCGACTTTTTCAGATGCACCACTTCATCGTGCGACAGCGACAGGATGAAGTTCTCGCCGAAAGCATAGACGATGCCGAAGGTCAGCTTGTCGTGATGGTGGCGGCGATGCACCGGCTCTTGCTGCAGGTAGAACAGCACGTCGTGCATCCAGCCCATGTTCCATTTGAACCCGAAGCCCAGCCCACCGGCATCGGTGGGCCGCGACACGTTCGGCCACGCCGTGGACTCCTCGGCGATCATCATCACGCCGGGAAACTGGCCGTGGACCACGGCGTTGGTGTGCTTGATGAACTCGATGGCTTCCAGATTCTCGTTGCCGCCGTACTTGTTGGGAATCCAGTCCTTCTTGGAATAATCCAGGTACAGCATCGAGGCCACCGCATCCACCCGCAACCCGTCGAAGTGGAATTTCTCCAGCCAGTACAGGGCATTGGCGATCAGAAAATTCTCGATCTCGTGCCGGCCGTAGTTGAAGATCAAGGTTCCCCAGTCCGGGTGCTCGCCCTGGCGCGGATCGGCGTGCTCGTACAAACACGTGCCATCGAACCAGGCCATGGCGTGAGCGTCCTTGGGGAAGTGCGCCGGCACCCAATCCAGAATCACCCCGATGCCGTGCTGGTGGCAACGGTCGATCAGCTCCATCAGCTCGTCCGGATGGCCGAAGCGGGCGGTCGGGGCGTAAAAGTTGGAAATCTGATAGCCCCAGGACGGACCGTAGGGATGCTCGGCCAGCGGCATAAACTCGATATGGGTGAACCCCATCTCCAGGATGTAGGGAATCAACTGGTCGGCCAGCTCGCGGTAGGAGAGAAACTCGCCATCCGCCTTGCGCCGCCAGGACCCGGCATGGATCTCGTAAATCGCCACCGGCCGTTCCCAGATGTTGTTCCGCGCCCGCTGCGCCATCCACGCGCCATCGCGCCATGGGTGCTTGCCGACCGGGTCGTAGACCACGCTGGCGGTGCCGGGCGGCACTTCGGTATGAAAGGCGAAAGGATCGGTCTTCAGGAAGACGGGGCCGGTGCGCGGCAGAATTTCGAACTTGTATAAATCGCCCTCGCCCACCCCGGGTACGAACAACTCCCAGACCCCCGAACCCGGCCGCAGTCGCAACGGATGGCGGCGGCCGTCCCAGTGATTGAAGCCGCCGACCACGCTGATGCGTTGGGCGTTGGGCGCCCACACCGCGAAATTGACTCCGGCGACGCCGTCCACCACGCAGGCGTGCGCGCCGAATTTTTCGAAAATCCGGTAATGATTGCCCTCGGCGAACAGGTAGCAGTCCTGATCGCCGAAGATGGAGAATTTGAACGCATAGGGATCGGCGAACGTCCGCGCCTGACCCTGCCAGGTCGCGTGCAATCGGTAGCGCAGCGTCCCGGCTTCCGCGGCCACGAGGGTTTCGAACAGTCCGTCTTCATCGACCCACTGCAAGGGATACAAGACGTGCGGCTGATGCTCCGGCAGCAGAACGGGCGCTTCCGCCTCCGACAGCAGAGCGCGCACCACGCTCAGTCCCGGCTCGCCAGCCAGCGGATGTGGCCCCAGCAGGGCATGGGGATCGACGCACCGCCCTCGAGCCAGTAAGGCGCTATCTTCCTTCGTCAGCGCTGGCCCGAGCGGGGGCTCCTGGATCAGGAACCGCAAATCCGCCACCGCGTCTTCCCCGCTCAGCCGCGCGGTGAAGGTGCGAGCGTCGGTGCGCAGCGCGTCCACGTGGTAAACCTGTCGCCAGAACCGGGCGTTGGCCGCCAGGAAATTGCGGACTTCCGGCCGTTCCAGGTTGAAGGCCAGGGCGTCGACGCCGGCATCCCGGTCGTAAAGTCGCGTCCCGTCGAACCAACTGAGTTCTTGGCCCACGTGCGGAAGCAGCGGGGGAATCCAGTCCAGGATCACGCCGATGTCGCGCTGGTGGCAGGCGTCGACGAACGCCATCAGATCCTCGGGACGGCCAAAGCGCGGATTGGGCGCATAGTAGCTGGCCACGGTCTCGCCGGGTTCCCAAAACGCCAGTTCGACGTGCTTGACTCCCCGTTCCAGCGCGTGCGGCAACACGCGCTCCACGAGTTGACCGTACGCGGCGACTCGGTCGGGTCCCGCATGGGCGTCCTCGGCGAATGTGACCCGATGGACGACCGCCGGCAGCGTCCAGCCGGGCGTTTCCCGGGCGCGCGCCATCCAGGGATCATCGCCCCAGTCGTGGCGGCGCTGGAGGTCGCAGACCAGGGCCGCGGTCTTGGGGTAAATCTCGGTCTCGAAGGCCAAGGGATCGGTTTTGAGAAAAGTCGCGCCTTCGGCGTTGCGGACTTCGTACTTATACAACTCGCCCGGACCCAGTTCGGGGACAAACAGCTCCCAAACTCCGGATTCATGCCGTTCCATCGGATGCCGACGCCCGTCCCACTGGTTGAAGGTCCCGACCACGCTGACCCGGCTGGCGTGGGGCGCCCAGAGGGTGAAGTTGACGCCCGCCACGCCTTCCTTCACTCGTGGGTGCGCCCCCAGTTTGGCGAACAGGGCGTCGAGCGCGCCGCGCTCGAGCGCCTGGCCGTCGGTGCGGGTGAAGGAGGGTTCGTGAACGGCGTAAGGATCCTGGAGCGTGGCGGACGCGCCAGCGGCGTCCACGGCGACCAGCCGATACTCCAGTTTGGCGACCCCCGGAATCTGCACGGCAAACAAGCCCTCGGGATGGGTTTTCCGCATTTCCCGCCGAGCGCCGCCGTTCGCCGGCAGGATGTAAGCCCGTTCGGCCTGAGGCAGAAAAGCGCGGATCGTCAAGGCCCGCTCCCGCTCCGCGTAGTGGGGTCCCAGAATCGCGTAAGGCGCATCGTGGCGCAATTCGATGATTTTCTGAATTTGTTCTTCCAGCATCGCCCTGACCTTCTATGGTTGTTCCGCTATCGAGATCGATATCATAAGACATAATAAACTTATGGCTTTGCCGGAAACAGTTTAACGCCGAACCAACGAGTCGGGAGGTGGAAAATCGGGAATCGCGCCAAAAAGATCGGGGGCGACGCCGATGATCGACGCCGCCCCCGTTGCGG
>REEE01000254.1 GCA_007695245.1 Candidatus Competibacteraceae bacterium
GCAAATCCTGCGCGTCTATCACGGTTCCCGCCAATGGCCGGAACATTTTGCATGAACAGAACCCGCTCAGGATCCCCCCCGAAACCCGCACTGCCGCCACGCTTCATACAGGGCCACGGCCACCGCGTTGGACAGGTTCAGGCTGCGCCCGGCGGTCGACATCGGCAGGCGCAAGCGCTGGTCGGCGGGAATGTCGTGCAAAACCGCCGCCGGCAACCCCCGCGTTTCGGGGCCGAACAACAGGACGTCATCCGGTTGGTAGGCGACCGTGTGGTAAAGCCGGGTGCCTTTGGTGGTAAAGGCGAACCAGCGCGCCGGTCGCACCTCGGCGAGAAACGTCGGCAGATCGCGATGCAGCCGCACCGCGGCCCATTCGTGGTAATCCAGGCCCGCCCGGCGCAGACGGCGATCATCCAGGATGAAGCCGAGCGGTTGAATCAGGTGCAGCCGGGCGCCGGTATTGGCGCACAGCCGGATGATGTTGCCGGTGTTGGGAGGGATTTCCGGCTCGTACAGCACCACGTCGAACATGGTCGCTCGCTCCGCGAAGGCTAGCCCCTACTCCATCCGCAGTTCCTTGATCTTGCGGGTCAGGGTATTGCGTCCCCAGCCCAACAGCCGGGCGGCGTCCTGGCGATGGCCGCCGGTCTGTTCCAGAGCCGCCCGGATCAGCACCCGCTCGAAACTGGGCAGAGCGGTTTCCAGCAGATTCTGCTCGCCGCGCGCCAGATTCTGGCTGGCCCACAGCCTCAGCGCCGCTTCCCAGTCCGGGCCACCGCCGCCGACCGCCGTCGGTCCCCGTTCCCGCAAGTCGCCCGGCAAATCCTCCAGATGGATTTCCCGGCCCGAGGCCATCACCGTCAGCCAGCGGCACAGATTCTCCAACTGTCGAACGTTGCCGGGCCAATCGAGTCGGCTCAGGTAGGCTTCGGCTTCCGGCCGCAACATCTTGCACTCGACGCCCAGCTCCCGGGCCGCCTGATTGAGAAAATGCCGGGTCAACAGCGGAATGTCCTCGCGGCGTTTGTTGAGGTTCGGCAACTGGATGCGGATGACATTGAGACGGTGATACAGATCCTCGCGAAACAGTCCATCGCGGACCCGTTGCTCCAGATTTTGATGGGTGGCGGCGATCACTCGCACGTCCACTCGAGTCGGCGTGTGCCCGCCCACCCGATAAAACTCGCCCTCGGCCAACACCCGCAACAGCCGCGTCTGCAATTCCGCCGGCATGTCGCCGATCTCGTCCAGGAACAGCGTCCCACCGTTGGCCTGTTCGAACCGTCCCTGTCGGGAAGACTGGGCACCGGTAAAAGCGCCGCGCTCGTGGCCGAACAACTCGGACTCCAACAGATCGCGGGGAATGGCGGCGGTATTGATCGCGATGAACGGCTGGCTGGCCCGGGGGCTGTGGCGGTGCAGGGCGCGGGCCACCAACTCCTTGCCGGTCCCGGATTCGCCGGTGATCAGCACCGTGATGTTGGAACGCGACAGACGGCCGATGGCGCGAAACATCTCCTGCATCGCCGGGGCCTCGCCGATGATCTCCGGCAGCGGCTCGATCGGTTCCGGCCATTCGGTGCGCTGGCGATGGGTCTGGCAGGCGCGACGCACCAGCGCCACCGCTTCATCCACATCGAACGGCTTGGGCAAATACTCGAAGGCTCCGCCCTGATACGCCGAGACCGCGCTGTCGAGGTCGGAGTGCGCGGTCATGATGATGACCGGCAACTCCGGCGCGTGGTCCCGCAGCCGCGACAGCAGTTCCAAACCACTCATCCCCGGCATCCGGATGTCGGCGATCACCGCATCCGGCGCGCCGTGGCGCAGTGCGTCGACCACCCCAGCCGCGCTGTCGAAGGATTTGACCGTCATCTCATCGCGTTGCAGGGCTTTTTCCAGCACCCAACGGATGGCGTGATCGTCGTCGATCACCCAAATATGTTCTTTCCTGGTCATCCGGTCATATCCAAGGGCAGTAGCAGGGTGAAAACCGTCTCGCCAGGCTGGCTGACGCATTCGATCAAACCACCGTGTCGGTTGAGGATGCTTTGCGCGATCGACAGGCCCAGGCCGGTACCCTCGGAACGGCCGCTGATCATCGGATAGAAAATCTGTTCCTGCTGCGCGGACGGAATGCCGGGACCATCGTCCACGATGTCCAGGCGAGCGACCAGCTTGTAGCGGCGGGCGCCGATGGTGTACTGGCGCTGGACCCGGGTGCGCAGGGTGATGACGCCCTGCCCCGCCAGCGCCTGCACGGCGTTGCCGACCACGTTGAGCACCGCCTGAATCAGTTGGTCGGCGTCGCCCCACAGCGACGGAATGCTGGGATCGTAGTCGCGCTCGATGCGAATGCCGGGGCCGGCTTCCGCCCCCACCAGCCCGCAGACCCGTTCCAGGATTTCATGAATGCTGACCTCGCCATGCACCGGGATCTGATTCGGGCCGAGCATGCGATCCACCAGATTGCGCAACCGGTCGGCTTCGCCGATGATGATGCCGGTGTATTCACGCAGCGCCGGATCCGGCAGTTCCCGCTCCAGCAACTGGGCCGCTCCGCGCAAGCCGCCCAGCGGGTTCTTGATCTCGTGGGCCAGATTGCGCACCAGCGCCCGAGTCGTGTGGTGTTGGGCCAGGAGATGTTCTTCCCGATTGATCCGCAGCCGCCAGTCCACCTGGCGCAATTCCAGCAGCAGTTCCGTCGGCTGATCGCGCTCCAACAGCGGGGCGGCGGTGCAATCCACGGTCACGGCGCGCCCCGGCGGCAAAATCAGTTGCAGCTCCCGCTCGATGTAGGGGTGGCCGTTTTTCAGGCAATGCTCGAGTCCGGCCACGAACGCCTCGGCGCCGATGAGCAAGTTGGGGAGGGCCAGTCGGTAGGCCTTGCGAAAGCTCAGTTCGAAGAGGGTTTCCGCCGCTGGATTCATGAAGAGCAGCCGCAGCCGCCGATCCAGCACCAGTATGGCGATGCTCAGACCTTCCACGACCCGACGGGGGTAGTCTTTCGACACGGTGACTGCATCCTCCAGTGGCTAACAGCGGTCAAGCAATAACCAAACCAGGTCGCCGGTCCACTCTCGGATCGGCGGCGAACCGCGCCGGTCCGACGCGGCGCGCCGCGCCGTTCGCGGGCACGGCCTCCAGCCACCCGGACCTTCTGCACTAAACTAGTGCGTTGGCGCACTTTTGGCCATTCGTCATCACCCAACACGTCGAAATAACGACGCCCCCAGGTGGGGGCGTCATCATCCGGCGCGCGGTTGCGGGTTCCCAGTTGGACCCGAAGACCGCGATTCCAAGCCTTACAGGCTGTAGTACATGTCGAACTCAACCGGGTGCGTGGTCATCCGCAGCCGGGTCACGTCGTCTTTCTTCAGGTTGATGTAGGCATCGATCAGATCGTTGGTGAACACTCCGCCCTTGATCAGGAACTCGCGGTCGGCGTCCAGCGCGTTCAGCGCCTCATCGAAGTAGAAGCAGACCTTGGGAATCTGTTTCTCCTCCTCGGGCGGCAGGTCGTAGAGATCCTTGTCCATGGCGTCGCCCGGATGAATCTTGTTCTGAATGCCGTCCAGGCCGGCCATCAGCATCGCGGCGAAGGCCAGATACGGATTGGCGGTCGAGTCGGGGAAGCGGACTTCGATCCGCCGGCCCTTGGGGCTGCTGACGTAGGGAATGCGGATCGAGGCGGACCGGTTGCGGGCCGAGTAGGCCAGCATCACCGGAGCCTCAAAACCCGGCACCAGCCGCTTGTAGCTGTTGGTGGAGGCGTTGGTGAAGGCGTTCAGCGCCCGCGCGTGCTTGATGATGCCGCCGATGTAGTACAGCGCCAGTTCCGACAGACCGGCGTATTGGTCGCCGGCGAACAGATTGACTCCGTCCTTGATGATCGATTGATGGACGTGCATGCCGTTGCCGTTATCGCCGACCAGCGGCTTGGGCATGAAGGTGGCGGTCTTGCCGTAGCTGGCGGCCACGTTCTGCACCACATACTTCAACCGTTGCGTCTCATCGCCCTTGCGCACCAGGGTGTTGAACTGGACGCCGATCTCGGCTTGGCCGGCGGTGGCGACTTCGTGGTGATGCACTTCGGGGATCAGCCCCATCGCTTCCAGATTCAGGCACATGGCCGAGCGAATGTCTTGCATCGAATCCACCGGCGGCACTGGGAAGTAACCCCCCTTGATGGTGGGCCGGTGACCGAAGTTGCCGCCCGGATACACCCGCTCGGAGTTCCAGCCGGCCTCGGAGGAATCGATCTTGTAGAAGCAGCCGCTGATGTCGGCGCCCCAGCGGATGTCATCGAAGATAAAGAATTCGTTTTCCGGACCGAAATAGGCGGTGTCGCCGATGCCGGTGGATTGGAGATACGCTTCGGCGCGGCGGGCCAGCGACCGCGGATCGCGCTCGTAGCCCTGCATGGTGTTCGGTTCGATGACGTCGCAGGTCAGAACCAGGGTCGGTTCCTCGTAGAAGGGATCGACGCAGGCGGTCACGGGATCGGGCATCAGGATCATGTCCGATTCCTGAATGCCCTTCCAACCGGAGATGGACGAGCCGTCGAACATCTTGCCGTCTTCGAAGACGTCCTCGTCCACGGCGCTGATGGGCACGGTAACGTGCTGTTCCTTGCCACGCGTGTCGGTAAATCGGTAATCTACAAACTTGATGCCCTGTTCCTCGATCAACTTCATCACATCAGCAGCGTTCATCGTCGTTGGTTCCTCGGGTTTGGTAAGAAATCGTTGGTTATGGCGGGATGGCGAAATTTCATGCCGGCCTATCCAGCATGAACCGTGCCACGGGTAAATTTTCAAGTCTGACCGTAAGCTGGACGAGCCTTGGGGTGCGTTGAACGAGAGTATCGCATTATTTTGGTGCAAAAAAATTCGCTTTGCACTTTTTTAATGCGGCATTCCCACGGCCCCACGGCCCCACGGCCCCACGGCCCCACGGCCCCACGGCCCCACGGTGCCCAAGCGTGACTCCGGGGCGATGCTCGGGCCTTTTCGGTACCAACGTGTCGAGCACCCGCTTCACTCACCCGCGCGATCGTCCCGGTGCCCTGTTCCAAACAGCAGCATCGCGGAAGCCGCCAGAATTCCCTCAACCCGAAGTGACCCGCATGTCGACCCAGACGCCGAAAACCACTTTTCTCAAGGACTACACCCCGCCCGCCTACCGCATTCCGACCGTCGATTTACGGTTCGAACTGGGCGAGGAGTCCACGACCGTGCATGCCCGGTTGCGGGTCGTCCGCGCGGCCGCCACGCCGCCCGGCGCGCTGCTGGTGCTGGATGGCCAACACCTCGAACCGCTGGCGCTGAAACTGGACGATGCGCCGCTGGCGACCGACCGCTATCAAGTGGGCGCGGATCATTTGACGCTGCTCGACCCACCGGAATCCTTCGAGCTGGCGGTCGTCACCCGCATCCGACCCCAGGACAACACCGCGCTGGAGGGCTTGTATCAGTCCAGCGGCAACTTCTGCACCCAATGCGAGGCGGAAGGCTTTCGCCGGATCACTTATTTCCTCGACCGGCCGGACGTGATGGCGGTCTACACCACGACCCTGGTCGCGGACCCAACCCGTTATCCGGTGCTGCTGTCCAACGGCAATCTCACCGACAGCGGTTCTTTGGACGACGGCCGCCATTGGGCCACCTGGCACGATCCCTTTCCCAAGCCTTGTTATCTGTTCGCCCTGGTCGCCGGACGCCTCCGGCATATCGAGGACCAGTTCGTCACCCGCTCCGGTCGCCCGGTGACGCTGCGCATCCATGTCGAACCGGAAAACATCGACCAGTGCGGGCACGCCATGGATTCGCTCAAGCAGGCCATGGCCTGGGACGAGCAACGCTTCGGCCTGGAATACGATCTCGACTTGTACCAGATCGTCGCGGTCGGCGACTTCAATATGGGGGCCATGGAGAACAAGGGCCTGAACATCTTCAACACCAAATATGTGTTGGCCAAGCCGGACACCGCCACCGACGCCGACTATCAGGGTATCCTCGGGGTCATCGGTCACGAGTACTTCCACAACTGGACCGGCAACCGGGTGACGTGCCGCGACTGGTTCCAACTCAGCCTCAAGGAAGGGCTGACCGTGTTCCGCGACCAGGAATTCTCCGCCGATCTGGGTTCGCGTGGGGTCAAGCGCATTGAAGACGTGCGGATGTTGCGGTCCAGCCAGTTCCCGCAGGACGCTGGGCCGATGGCCCATCCGGTGCGGCCGGACGCCTACATCGAGATCAACAACTTCTACACCGTCACCGTCTACAACAAGGGCGCCGAGGTCATTCGCATGATGCAGACCCTGCTCGGCCGGGACGGCTTCCGGCGGGGCATGGACCTGTACTTCCAGCGCCACGACGGCCAGGCGGTGACCTGCGATGATTTCGTGGCGGCGCTGGCCGACGCCAACGACGTGGATTTCACTCAGTTCAAACGCTGGTATCACCAGGCCGGCACTCCCGAATTGACCGTCGGCGACGCCTACGACCCCGCGACCCGCGTTTACACCCTGACCGTGCGTCAATCCTGCCCGCCGACGCCGGGTCAGCCGCACAAAGACCCTTTTTATATCCCGCTGGCCTTGGGCCTGCTGGACGCCGAGGGTCGGGATTTGCCGCTGCGCCTGGCGGGGGAGGAAACCGCGCGGGGGACGACGCGGATTCTGGAGTTGCGCGAGCCGGAGCAAACGTTCCGTTTCGCGGACGTGCCGGCGCGCCCGATTCCGTCCCTGTTGCGCGGGTTTTCCGCGCCGGTGAAACTGATCACCACCGAAAGCGATCCGGATTTGCGCTTCCGGCTGGCCCACGACCGCGATGACTTCAATCGCTGGGACGCCGGGCAAACCCTGGCGATCCGCGTCATCCTCACCTTGATCGAGGAGCGCCGGCAGGGTCGGGAATGGGCGCTGCCCGAGTCTTTCAGCGCCGCCTTCGGCCAAGCGCTGGCGTCCGGCGCCGATCCGGCGCTGCTGGCGCACGTCCTGACCTTGCCCGGCGAGGGCTACCTCGCCGAGCAGATGGCGGTGGTCGACGTGGACGGCATTCACGCCGCCCACGATTTCGTGCGCCACACGCTGGCGGCGCGGTTGCGCGAACCCCTGCGAGCGACCTATGACGCCCTGCGCGCCGGGACGGATGAGGACTACCGAATCGACGCCGCCGCCATCGGCCGGCGGGCGCTCCAGAACGTTTGTCTGGATTATCTGTTGCAACTCGATGATGCCGATTTGCACGCTCTGGGCCTGCGCCAGTTCCGGGAGGCCTCCAACATGACCGACCAACTGGGCGCGCTGGCGCCGTTGGCCAATCGGGAGGGTCCGGAAGGCGTCGAGGCGTTGGCGGCTTTTTACGACCGCTGGCGCCACGAACCTTTGGTGGTGGACAAGTGGTTGACCTTGCAGGCGACGTCCCGCCGGCCGGGCGCCTTGGCCACGGTCCGGCGATTGATGGCGCACGAAGCCTTCAATCTCAGGAACCCCAACAAGGTTCGGGCGGTGATCGGCGCGTTCGGTCAAGCCAACCCCTACCATTTTCACGCCGTCGATGGGAGTGGCTATACTTTCCTGGCCGATCAGGTTCTGGCGCTGAACGACTTCAACCCCCAGATCGCCGCGCGACTGATTAACGCCTTCACCCGCTGGCGCAAGTACGATCCGTCGCGCCAGGCGGGGATGCGGCGCCAGTTGGAACGCATTCTCGCCGCGCCGGCGCTGTCGCCGGACGTCTACGAGATCGCGACCAAAAGTCTGGGACGGCAAGAATGACGCGTAGGGTCGCCAGCGACTTGAAAATTTGGTTGACTCCCGCCGTTGCGGGATGCAAAATGCGCGTACTGATGTTGCGTTGCACAATAACTCTTGAAACCCCATAAATACTGGAGAGCACCGATGGCCAATAACCCCTTCAATCCGTTTGCCAATGCCGATTTCAGCAAGTTCGATTTCAGCAAGTTCGATTTCAGCAAGATGATGGGTGATATGAAGATTCCCGGTTTCGACATGCAGGCCGCCATGGACGCCCAGCGCAAGAACATCGAAGCCCTGAACGCCGCCAATCAGGCCGCCGTGCAGGGCATGCAGGCGGTGGCGCAGCGGCAGGCCGAAATTCTCAGTCAGGCCATGAGTGAAGTGTCCGCGGTCGCCCAGCAATTGGCCAGTGCGGGCAGCAATCCTCAGGAGATGACCGCCAAGCAGACCGAGCTGGCGCGCAAGGCCTTCGAACAGGCGCTGGCCAACATGCGCGAGCTGGCGGAGATGGTCAGCAAGTCCAACACCGAAGCCTTCGCCATCATCAACAAGCGCGTCACCGAGAGCTTGCAGGAACTCAAGAGCGTCGTGACGCCCAAGTAAGGCAGGGATTCGCGCTCCCTGGTCTGACGGACAGGTCACGCGGACATCCGTGTTGGCCTGTCCGTCTGTTTTTGCGATTTCTTACTGACGCTGGGGATGCGCCATAGCTAAAATAACGTGGAGCGCCGATCCGGCGCACCACCATCCATCACCGAGAGGATTGACGCATGGCCGAGCCCAAAACCCCCGAACTCTACGCGCCGGAATTCAAGACACCCGACCCGGCGCAGATGGCGGAACTGTTTTCCCATATCGCCGACAAGAGTCAGGTGATCGTCCGGGAATTTCTGAACCGCCAACGCACGGATGGCGCTTTCGACATGCAGGATAGCATGGCCTTGGGCAAATCCTTCATGGAGTTGACCCAGAAGATCATGGCCGACCCCGCCAAGCTGGCGCAGGCGCAGATGTCGCTGTGGCAGAACTACATGGAATTGTGGCAAAAAACCCTGCCGGGCGTGTTCGGTCAACCCACGGAGTCGGTGGTGCGCGAAGCGAAGGGCGACAAGCGCTTCAAGCACGACGACTGGCAGGACAACGTCCTGTTCTCCTATATCAAGCAATCCTATCTATTAACCGCGACCTGGATTCAGGATATGGTCGCCGGCGTCGAAGGCTACGACGACAAGACCAAGAAGAAGCTGATGTTCTACACCCGGCAATTCGTGGATGCGATGTCGCCCAGCAACTTTGTCTTGACCAATCCGGAAGCGCTGCGCGCCACCTTTGAGTCCGGCGGCGAAAACCTGATCAACGGTCTGAAGAACATGCTCGACGACCTCGAGCGCGGCAAGGGCAAGCTCAATATCCGGATGACCGATGTCACTGCCTTTGAGTTGGGCAAGAACGTCGCCACCACGCCCGGCAAGGTCGTTTACCAGAACGAGATGATGCAGCTGCTGCAGTATGACCCCAGCACTCCGGAGGTCTTCAAGAAGCCGCTGCTGATCTTCCCGCCGTGGATCAACAAGTTTTACATCATGGATCTGCGGCCCAAGAATTCCCTGATCAAGTGGGCGGTGGATCAGGGTTTCACCGTGTTTCTGATGTCCTGGATCAACCCGGACGAGAAGATGGCCGAAAAGGTGTTCGAGGATTACCTCAAGGATGGCCCGCTGGCGGCGCTGGATGCCATCGAGCAGGCCACCGGCGAGCATGAAGTCAACGCCTTGGGCTACTGTCTGGGCGGCACCTTGCTGGGGATCACCAACGCCTATCTGGCGGCCCAGGGCACGCCGCGCATCACCTCCGGCACCCATCTGACCACCATGTTGGATTTCTCGCAGCCGGGCGAGCTCGAAGTGTTCATCGAGGAAGAGCAGATCGCCTCGCTGGAGAAGCGCATGGCGGCCAAGGGCTATCTCGACGGCAGCGAGATGGCGACCACCTTCAGCATGTTGCGCGCCAACGACCTGATGTGGTCGTTCTTCATCAACAACTATCTGCTCGGTAAGGATGCGTTCCCCTTCGACCTGCTGTACTGGAACTCGGATTCCACCCGGATGCCGGCCAAGATGCACAGCTTCTACCTGCGCAACTTCTACCAGAACAACCGCCTGAAGGAACCGGGCGGCATCAGCCTGCTGGGGACGCCGATCGATCTGACCAAGGTCAAGGTGCCGACCTATTTCCTGTCGGCCATTGAGGATCATATCGCGCCGTGGAAGTCCAACTATATGGGCAGCCGTTTGTTCAGCGGTCCGGTCCGGTTCGTGCTGAGCGGTTCCGGCCACATCGCCGGCCCGATCAATCCGCCCGCGGCCAATAAGTACTTCTTCTGGACCAATCCCAAGAGCACGGACGACGCGGATGAGTGGCTGAAGGAAGCCAAGCAGACCGAGGGGTCCTGGTGGCCGGATTGGTGCAAGTGGTTGAGCAAGAACTCCGGCGAGAAGGTGCCGGCCCGCGTGCCGGGCACCGGCAAGCTGCCGGTGATCGAAGATGCGCCAGGCTCCTACGTCAAGATGCGGTTGATCCAGTAAGCGACCCAGTGGGAACGCGGGCACCCCCAGCCGGTGCCCGGAAACGGCCGCCGCGCAAACGGCGGCCGTTTTTCATGAAGGCCCCATGATTTCACGGGAAACGCCATGAGTAGATTCATCGAGTGGTCCAACGAATTGAGCGTCGGTATCGAGGAAATCGATGCCCAACACCAAGTGCTGGTGGATCTGCTGAACCAGGTTCACGAGGCCATTCAACAACGGCGCACCACGGAAGTCACCAACGACATCATCGACCGGCTGGAAGAGTACACCCGGGTGCATTTCGCCGTCGAAGAGAGCCTGATGCGCATCCTGCACTATCCCGGCTACAAACGACATAAGGAAGAGCATGAAAAGCTGATCGCGCAACTGGCCGAACTGCGCGCCAAAATGGAAGCAGGCAAGGCTTCGATCAGTTTCGAGCTGGCGCATTTTCTCAAGGTCTGGTTGACCAAGCACATCATGGAAGTGGACCAGCACTATGTCGCGCACTTTCTGGCCCAGGGCATCCGGCCGGAGCTCGACAAGGATTCCCGGGCAAAGCGGTTCTGGTGGTCGTTGGCCAGGACTGGATAGGTTCTGGAGACGGTGCCCGCCCCCCGCTCGTGGGGTCACGCGCCCGGCGACCGCTCCCAGCGCTGAAAGCGGTACGGCCACGCATGTTCGGCGTCGGCTGGATGCGTTTCCTCCCAATCCAGAACCCAGTCCCGGGCGTCCCATTCCGGAAACCAGGTATCGCCGGGCGGATCGGCGTCCACCCGCGTGAGATACAACCGCGCGGCCAGCGGCAAGGTCTGGGCGTACAGCAACGCCCCGCCGATGACCATGATTTCGGGAACGACGCCGGATGCTTGCAGCGCTTCGTCGAGAGAACGAACCACAGTGCAACCGAGCGCGAGGTAGCCAGGAGCGCGGCTGAGCACGATCATCCGTCGCCCCGGCAGCGGTCGACCGATGGACTCCCAGGTGCGCCGCCCCATCAGCAGCGGCTTGCCCAGGGTCATTTGCTTGAAGAAGCGCAGATCCGCCGGCAAGCGCCAGGGCAGTCGGTTGTCACGGCCGATGACCCGATTGCGGGCCAGCGCGGCGATGAGGGCCAGTGGCGGGGTCATGCCGATTTTAGTGACCCGGCGAGCGCCGGCACGCTCCAGTCCGGCGCGTCCGGCGCATCCAGCCGGATGGCGGTCAGCCGGTGGCCCCACACACAGCCGCTGTCCAGCGCGTAGATCCCCGGCGCGCGATAATAGCCCAGCGCCGCCCAGTGGCCGAACACGATGTTGAGATCGGCATTGCGCCGACCCGGCACGGCGAACCAGGGCAGCAGATCCGGTTCCTGGCTGCCGAGCGAACCCTTCTCGGCGAAGGACAGCGTGCCGTCCGCCTTGCAGAAGCGCATTCGGGTCAGGGCGTTGACGGTGAAGCGCAACCGGTCATCACCCGTTAAATCATCCCGCCAGCGGCGCGGCTCGCTGCCGAACATGCGCTTCAGGAACGTCGGGTAATCCGGACCGCGCAAGGCGACTTCCACCTCAGCCGCGCAGCGTTGCGCCAAATCCAGATCCCACGGCGGCGGCAACCCGGCGTGAACCATGGTAAAACCCAGGGCCGGATCGTGATGCAGCATCGGACAGCAGCGCAGCCAGTCCAGCAACTCGTCCCGGTCGGGCGCGTCCAGGATCGAATGAAAGGTGTCCTTGTTTTTGGGCTTGACCTGACCGGCCGCGACCGCCAGCAGGTTCAGATCGTGATTGCCCAGTACGACGGTCGCCCGCTCGCCCAGGCCATGCACCAACCGCAGCACTTCCAGCGAGCGGGGTCCCCGGTTGATCAGATCGCCGACCAGCCATAACCGGTCGCTCGCTGGATCGAAGCGCAGCAGGTCGAGCAGTCGCCGCAACGGATTGTAACAACCTTGAATATCGCCGATGGCGTAAACGGCCATGGTTCACCTCTTCAGGGCGAGGGAGATCGCCGGCATGGGGATCATGGCAATGCCAGAATGGCGTCCCGATTGGTGTAGGACATGACTTTGGCCGCGGCCGTCGCGCGGGGCAACCAAAGCCAGGCGTCGTGTTCGTGAGAGTTCAGGATGATGGAGCAGCGTTCCGGCAGAGAGACCCGGAAGACGTGTTCGAGGTTCTCCGTGACCTCCGGCGCGTAGCGCTGCCGCCAGGGCGGCAGGATCGGAAAGCGGTTGACCGCGCCGCAGGCGATCACCTCGACCGTATCGCCCAAACCGGTTTCCTCGCGCAGTTCCCGCCGCGCCGCATCCAGCGGGTCGGTTTCCTCCCAGCGCAGGCTGCCGGTCACCGATTGCCAGAAATCCGGTGGCTGGCAACGGCGCAGCACTAACACCTCGCCGGCGGCGGTGTAAACCACCACCAGCACCGATTCCGGACGCTTGTAGCGGGCTGGCATTCAGGGCGCGCGGCGCAGGCGGATGTTGAGCTCCCGCAACTGCGCCTCGGTGACCGGGGCCGGAGCCTGAGTCAGCAGGCAGGCGGCGCTCTGGGTCTTGGGAAACGCCATCACGTCGCGGATGGAACTGGCCCCGACCATCAGCATCACCAGCCGGTCCAGCCCGAAAGCCAGCCCGCCGTGCGGCGGACAACCGTACTTGAGCGCATCGAGCAGGAAGCCGAATTTGGTCCGGGCCTCCTCGGGGCCGATGCCGAGTAACTCGAACACCGTACTCTGCATCTCCTGGCGATGGATACGCACCGAGCCGCCGCCGAGTTCGGTGCCGTTCAGCACCATGTCGTAGGCGCGGGACAGGCAGCGTTCCGGGTTGGCGCGCACCTCGGCCGGGTCGTCGGTGCGCGGGGCGGTGAAGGGATGGTGCAGGGCGTTCCAGCGCCGCTCCTGCTCGTCCCATTCGAACATCGGAAAATTGACCACCCACAGCGGCGCCCACGCGCTGTTGATCAGGCCGAGATCGTGACCGACCCGCAGCCGCAGCGCGCCCAGCGCATCGTTGACGACCTTGGCGGCATCGGCACCGAAAAAGATCAGATCGCCGTTCTCCGCGCCGGTACGGGTGAGGATCTTGGCCAGGACCGCGTCGGGCAGGAATTTCACGATCGGCGCTTGCAGGCCCTCGCGCCCGGCGGCCGCGTCGTTGACCTTGATGTAGGCCAGCCCCTTGGCGCCGTAGCGGCCGACGAATTCGGTATAAACATCGATTTCGCGACGAGTCAGTCGGCCGCCGTCGGGCACCCGCAAGGCCGCTACCCGGCCGAGCGGGTCCTGAGCCGCCGCGGCGAAGACCTTGAAGTCCACGTCCGCCATCAAATCCGACAGATCGGTCAGTTCCAGTGGGATGCGCAAATCGGGCTTGTCGGAGCCGTAGCGCTGCATGGCTGTTTCATAGGGCATGCGTGGGAACGGATCGGGCAAATCCACCTCCAGCACCTCCTTGAACAGGGCGCGGATCATCTCTTCCAGCAGGTCGGTGATCGCCTGCTCGTCCATGAACGAGGTTTCGATGTCGAGCTGGGTGAACTCCGGCTGGCGGTCGGCGCGCAAATCCTCGTCGCGGAAACAGCGCACCACCTGGTAGTAACGGTCCATGCCGGCCATCATCAGCAGCTGCTTGAACAACTGCGGCGACTGCGGCAGGGCGAAGAAACTGCCGGGATGGGTTCGACTGGGCACCAGATAGTCGCGGGCACCTTCCGGGGTGGCCTTGGTCAGCATCGGGGTTTCGATATCGAGGAAGCCGTGCTGGTCCAGGAACCGGCGCAGCGTGCTGATGACGCGAGTGCGGAGCCGCAAGCGCTCCTGCATCACCGGCCGGCGCAGGTCGAGATAGCGGTAGCGCAGCCGCACTTCCTCGGAGGTGTCCTCGTCGTCCAACTGGAACGGCAGCGGGTCGGCGCGGTTGAGGATCTCCACTTCGCGAGCCAGCACTTCCACCGCGCCGGTGGCGAGGTTGGGATTTTCGGTGCCCTCGGGGCGGTGCCGCACCCGCCCGATCACCCGCAGCACGAATTCGTTGCGCGCGCGCTCGGCGGCGGCGAAGGCGTCCGGCATATCAGGATCGATCACCACCTGCACCAAGCCCTCGCGGTCGCGCAGATCGATAAAGATCACTCCGCCATGATCGCGGCGGCGGTGCGCCCAACCGCAGAGGGTGACATCCTGATCGAGCAGGGCTTCGGTAACTTGGCCGCAATAGTGACTGCGCATGGCGTCGGGTTTCCATCTGGCAAACAGGGCTGAGGAGAGAAGGCGGTCCGGGACCGCCTGCAGGTAAGGAAATGGTACGAACTCAAGCGACCGACCGCAACCGGGTGGCCGCCAGCTAAAACGTCAGCCAGCCACTCTATCCATTCGTCCTGGGTCGCAGGGTCAGCACCACCAGATGCGCCAGACAACCGAACACCATCGCGGCGGTGCCGGCCAGCAGCAGCGTCCCGGTCTGCAGGCCGCCGATCCAGAACGCGCCGGTCAGCCGCGCGCCGACGGCGATCAGACAGGCGAGCACACCTACGATTCCGGCCAGGCGGCCGATCCACAACAGCACGGTTTCCATTGGGCTTCTCCTCGGTCTCAGGACCGTTTGAGCGTAGGGGGTTTTAAGTTTTAAGTTTTAAGTTTTTAAGTTTTTAAGTTTTAAGCTGAGAATCATTGGCTTGGCGTTGGATGCCATCCGGTTGCGAAAGGGTCTGTCGATGGTTTTCCACCATTCGCGGCGCGTCCAGTCCGCGCTCCGCCAGCGCCGCCGCCCGGAACAGGGCGCGGCCCTTGTTCATGGTTTCCTCCCATTCCTTTTCCGGGATCGAATCGGCGACGATGCCCGCTCCAGCCTGGACGTGTAGCACGCCATCCTTGAGCACGGCGGTACGGATGGCGATGGCGGTGTCCATGTTGCCGGACCATGAGAGATAACCGACCGCGCCGGCGTAGACCCCGCGCTTGACCGGCTCCAGTTCGTCGATGATCTCCATGGCGCGGATCTTGGGCGCGCCGCTGACGGTGCCGGCCGGGAAGGTGGCGCGCAAGGCATCCAGCGCGGTCAGGCCGGGGCGCAGCCGCCCGGTGACGTTGGAGACGATGTGCATGACGTGGGAGTAGCGCTCGACCGCCATGTTTTCGGTCAGGCGCACGCTGCCGGTCGCGCAGACCCGGCCGACGTCGTTGCGGCCCAGATCGATCAGCATCAGATGTTCCGCCCGCTCCTTGGGATCGGCCAGCATCTCCGCTTCCAGCGCCTGATCCTCTTCCTCGGTCGCGCCGCGCTGGCGGGTGCCGGCGATCGGGCGCACCGTGAGCAGGCCGTCCTCCAGCCGCGTCAGGATTTCCGGCGAGGAACCGACGATATGAAAGTCCCCCAGATTGAGGAAATACATGTAAGGCGAGGGATTCAGCCCGCGCAAGGCCCGGTATAGATCGAGCGGCGCGGCCCGGAACGGTGCCGACAGCCGCTGCGAAAGCACCACCTGCATGCAGTCGCCGGCCAGAATGTAGTCCTGGATGCGCGCGACGGCGGTCTCGAAACCGTGCTGGGTGAAATCGGAAACGAACTCGGTCTCGTCAGCGGGCGGCGCGGCGCGGCGCGGCGCATAGAGCGAGTGACCGGCGCGCAGTTGTTCCACCCACGCGTCCAGCCGTTGCTGGGCGCGAGCGTAGGCGCGTTCCACCGCCGGGTCCACCACGGTGATCAGGTACAGCCGTCCCGCCAGGTTGTCGAACACCACCACGTCCTCGGACACCAGCAGCAGAATATCGGGATTGTCCAGCGGATCGGGATTGGGGCAGCGGGCCAGCCGGGGCTCGATGTAGCGGATGGTGTCGTAGCCGAAGTAGCCGACCAGGCCGCCGATGAAGCGCGGCAAACCCTCGCCGGTGGCCGGAACCCGATAGCGGCTCTGGAACGCTTCGATCCAGGCCAGCGGGTCCGGGCAGTCCAGGGTTTCGACGATTTCGCCGGCGTGTTCGACCGTGACGCGCGAACCGCGCACCCGGACGATCTTGCGGCAGGGCAGGCCGATGATCGAATAGCGGCCCCATTTTTCCCCACCCTGCACCGATTCCAGCAGATAGCTGTAGGGTGCGTCGGCCAGCTTGAGATAGGTGCTCAGCGGCGTGTCGAGGTCGGCCAGCACCTCGCGGGCGACCGGAATGCGGTTGTAGCCTTCGCCGGCCAGGCGTTGAAAGTCTTTCAGGGTCATGGTGTTACCGATGGCTTTGCAGTGCAGGAGACGGGTTGGATCAGAATCGCGTCAGTCCCGGCAACGCCATCGGAACTCTGGAGCCGGTTTTCCGGGCATCAGGCGGCCTCGGGCAACAGGGCGGGCAATTCGACGAGGGAGGCGATCACCGCGTCCGGTTCGGCCTCGCGAATGTCGCGCCCGTGATTGTAACCGTAGGGAACGCAGACCACCGGACAGCCGGCGTTGCGGGCCGCGCCCACGTCGTTCAGCGAATCGCCGACCATCAATCCCCGGTCGATGGGCACTCCCAGCCGTTCGGCGCTCAGCCACAGCGCGTCCGGCGCGGGCTTGGGGTGGGGGATGCACTCGCCGCCGATCACGGTGGTGAAAAAGGCGCTGATGCCCAGTCGCTCCAGCAGGGGGCGGGCGAATTCGGCGGGTTTATTGGTGACGCAGGCCATGGGCCAACCGGCGGCGTGCAGCGCGGCCAAACCGTCGCGCACCCCGGGATAGAGGCTGCTGTGAGCGCTGATGTTGTCCGCGTAGGCGATTCGGTACAACGCCTTGGCCTCGATGAACAGATCGAGGTCGGCCCGCCCGTCCATGGTGCCGGTCAGGGCGCGGTGGATCAGGTTGTTCATGCCGTTGCCGACCCAGTCGCGCACTTGCGCTTCTTCGCGCGTCGGTAGACCCAGTTGGCCCAGCATGAGATTGAGCGCGGCGGTCAGGTCGGGGACGCTGTCCACCAGAGTGCCGTCCAAGTCGAGGAACAGGGCGGCGACATTGTCGAACATGGGTTTAGCGCTCCACTTGGGCCAGTTCGGCGCGCAGGGCGGCGATCGTGGCGTGGTAGTCGGGGGTATTGAAAATGGCGGAACCGGCGACGAAGGTGTCGGCGCCGGCCGCGGCGATCTTGCGGATGTTATCGATCTTGACCCCGCCATCGACCTCCAGCCGGATCGGGTAGCCACTGGAGTCGATCAGCCGGCGGGCTTCGCGGAGTTTGTGCAAGGTGCCGTCGATGAAGCTCTGGCCGCCGAAGCCGGGGTTGACCGACATCAACAGCACCAGGTCCAGTTTGTCCATGACGTATTTCAAGTATTCCAGCGGCGTGGCGGGGTTGAACACCAACCCGGACTTACAACCGCAGTCGCGAATCAATTGCAGGCTGCGGTCGATGTGTTCGCTGGCTTCGGGATGAAAGCTGATGTAGGTGGCGCCCGCGGCGGCGAAATCGGGAATGATGCGGTCCACCGGCTTGAGCATGAGATGAGCGTCGATGGGCGCGGTGACGCCGTGTTGGCGCAACGCTTCGCATACCAAAGGTCCGACCGTGAGGTTGGGAACGTAGTGATTGTCCATCGCGTCGAAATGGATCAGGTCCGCGCCCGCCGCCAGCACGGCGTCGACTTCCGCGCCGAGCCGGGCGAAGTCGGCGGAGAGGATCGAAGGGGCAATCCAGTAATCCCGCATGGCTGTACGGTCACCTCGGGCAAGAGTCTCGGCGGCAACGCCGGAGACGGTCGATGGGGAACCGTGACTTTACCTGAATCGCGCCCGGTTTAGCGACCGCCGGCGTGCTAATCTCGGAGGATCGCCGCGCGCCGCGGCCCTGGAGAATAGTAATGCGGGCGTCGAGGAAAAGATCAGGAGGCGATGATGGTCAGTAGCTATCTGATTTGTGACGCTTGCGGGCAATTCGGACCGCCGGCCGGTTTTCTGCATGAAAACGGCTTGCGGCTGTGCTATTCCTGCTGGTATCGGGAGCGACGTCCGGACCCGCCGCCCGCGGACGACGCCACCGAACCCGCTTCCGACCCGGAGTCGGACCCCGACGCCCTTCCGGACCGCGGCCGATAGCGGTTCGGGCGGCGGCAATTCGGTCCTCTCCATGCGCTCAATCCCGTAAGAGTTCGTAATGAATCCGGTACGCTTCCGCCAAAGCTTCCAGATAGACCTCGTTGACCTTCTCGGCATCCAGGCCCAGTTCCTTCAGAGTTGTCCAATCGCAGCGTTCGTAGGCCAGGGTACAGGCCAGAATCCGGCCCAGCGCGCCCTCGTGCCGTAACAGCGCCGCGTTGATCTCCTCCTCCAGCGGCAGCGTGGCCAGCACGTCCGCCATCGACGCCCGCGCCACCAGATCCAGAACCGACAACAAACCGACGGTGAAGCCCGCGTCGCGCCGTTTCAAACCCAGAGGTTCGGTTAAGGACTCGCACATTTTGGCGCGGGTCAGGGCGATGGTCTGCAAGTCGTCGCGCGCGTTGTCCATGGCGGACATCGAGCGCAAGGTGGCCCAGGACCGGATGTTGCGCAGGCCCAGCAGCACCACCGCGCGTTGGATGGATTCGACTCGGTGCGCCAGGTTGAAATAGGCGGAGTTGATATAGCGCAGCAGTTTGTAACTGAGCGAAACGTCCTGGGCGATCAGGGTTTCAACGGTTTTCATATCGACATCCGGCTGATTCAGGGCGCTGATCAGCCGCAGTACGGTCAGTTGATTGGCGGAGATGTCCTTGAACTTGAGCAGACGGGGCTCGGAAAAATGGCGGCCCTGGAAATAGGTGAAACCCAGCGTCTGACACGCCTCCAGAACCTCTTGATCCTCAATGCCCCCGGCGATTGGGGCCACGCCGCGCTTGCGCAGTTCCGTGATGATGCGATGCGCCCGCGGCGCCGAAGTGGTCGCCATATTGACCCGCGCGTACTCGGCGGTATCCACCAGCGCCTGGTGTGCCTCGTTATCCTGATAGTCGTTCAGCAGAAACCGGTAGCCCTGCTGGCGCAGCGCGCGCAGCGTGTCCAACAGGGTTTCGTCCACGACGATATCGGGGGTGATCTGAAAAACCAGTTGCGACGATGGCGCGATAATCTGCGACAAATGCCCCTGCACGATCAGTTCGCGCGCGGCGCTCAAAAACGCCTTGCTCTGCCCGACCAAGCGTTCCAGTTTGACTTCGGTCAGCGTGTCGAACAGCACCTGCGAACTCGTCATCTCGCTGTCGAGCAGGGCCGTGTTTTCGGCGTCGGTGGGATGATGCAGCAGTTCGTAACCTTCGACCCGAAAAGCGGAATCGTAAATGGGTTGGCGCCCCAGATAGATGTCCTTCATGGCAACCCCTGATACTCGATGTGAATAATAATCGTCGACGACCGCAAGAGTTTTCGTCAGCCGGGCGAGAATTGCAACTGCCGGCCAACCTGGCGAGGCCAACCCTCGGGCCTGTTGGCCGGCATCATACACCGCGAGCGCCATTCTGACGCGGCCGTTGCCGATGGGTCGCTGATGGGTTGCTGATGGGTCGTTGCTTGCCGCGCGACGGTGGTGGCCGACACGCCTGACACCGGGGTCGAACCGGCGCAACGCCAGCCCTGCCCGAGGTCCTGCTCGACAGGGAGTTACGGCGCGGGTGCCGACTGGCCGCTCGGGTTGCGCCGGCCGACCAGCGTCTCCAGCAGCCCGTCGCTGGCATTCCGCACGATCACATACAGGCAGGGAATCAGAAACAGGGTCAGCAGCATCGCCGTCAACAGCCCGCCGATGACCGCGACGGCCAGCGGCTGCATGAGATTGGCGCCGGAACCCATGCCGATCGCCAGCGGGACCATGCCGGCCACGGTGGTCAAGGTGGTCATCAGGATCGGCCGCAGGCGGACGCCGCCGGCCTCGACCACGGCCGCGGGCGTATCCAGGCCGCGCGCGCGGCCGCGTTCGATATATTCCACCAACAGGATGGCGTTGTTGACCACGATGCCGATCAACAGGATGATGCCCAGAAAGGCCGGCGCCGACAGCGGGGTGCCGGTCGCCCACAGCAAGGCCACGACCCCGATCAGACACAGCGGCGCGGCGGCCATGATCACCAGGGGATTGGACAGGCGCTCGTACTGCACCGCCAGCACGACGAACACCAGGAACAGCGCCAGCAGGACAGCCGTCAGCATCTCCCGGTCGGTTTCTTCCAGGGTTTCGAACTGCCCGCCGAAGATCAGGCCGTATTGGTCGGGAATGGCCATTTCGTCGATGCGGTTGCGAATCTCCGTCATGATGCCGCCGGCGTCGTTGAGCGCGGTGTTGAAATTCCCCGTGATCCGCTGGACTCGGACCTGATTCTCGCGCTCGATGTGGGCCGGACCCTCGCCCAGGCTGAAGGCGGCCACGTCGCTCAATTGCAGCGCCCGGCCCCCGGACGAGGAAATAAGCACCTGTCCCAGCGCCTGCTCGTCGCCGGTGACCTCGCGGGGCAGCCGGACCCGGACGTCGTATTCATTCACGCCGGTGGCGTAGCGCGTGGGGACGGCGCCGGTGACGGCATCGCGCAAGGCGCGGCCGATCTCGCCGATATTCAGGCCGAGGGCGGCGGCGCGTTCGCGATCGACCTGGACGCTCAGCAGCGGCGTGCGATCCTCGCGGGCGACCTCCAGGTCTTCCAGGCCCACGACATCGTCCAGCCGGTCGACCATCTCGCGCGCCAACGCCTCCAGCACGGGCAGGTTCTCGCCGACGATCATCACGTCCATGTCCGATCCGGAGGCACCGAACGTCAGGCCCGGAATCCGCGGGGGCCGCACCCAGATCCGGGCGTTGGGAATATCCAGATCGCGCAGGCGGCGCTGGGCCTCGGCCACCCAGAGCCCCGCCGGCAGCTCCGGCCGCAACCGGGCATCGACCAGACCGACATCCATGCGGGCGGTGCCCGGACGCTCGGAAATCACCCCACCGTACAGGTGACCGCCGACCAGCGCGAACACGCTCTCCACGTAGGGCATGTCGCGCAGCGCGGTCTCGACCTGGCGCGCGGCGCGGTCGGTCTGCTCCGGCGGCGTGCCCGGTGGGAGCGAGAGGCGCACGTCGATCTGGCCGTCGTCGAGCTGCGGCAAAAACTCATGGCCCAGCCGGTTCAGGCCCATGAGGCTGCCCGCGAACAGGATCACCGACGCGGCGACCACGGCCCAGCGCCAGCGCAGGATGCCCGCCAATACCGCACGGTACCCACGAATCAGCCGGTCGATCAGGGCATTGAAGGCGCGATACGGGCGGCTGCGGTCCAGGCCCGAGCGGAAGCGCACCTGGCCCAACTGGGCCGACAGCATGGGGACCAGGGTCAGAGCCACGGCCAGCGAGGCGACGACGGCGAACGAAATCGTCAGGATCAACTCGCGGAACACCAGGACCGCCATCCCGGTGATCAGCAAAAAGGGCGCGACTGCGGCCAGGTTGGTCAGGGTGCCGGCGGCGATCGCCGAGATCACCTCGTCGGCTCCGTCGTGGGCCGCGTCCGGCGCGGACTTGTCGAGCTTCTCCTGATGCCGGGAAATGTTCTCCAGCATCACGATGGCGTTATCGAGCAGCAGGCCCACCCCCAGCGCCAGCCCGCCGAGACTGATCACGTTCAAGGTCAGGCCGCCCAGCCCCATCAGCACGAAGGTAAACAGAATGGCCAGCGGGATGGATAGACCGATGACGAAGCTCTTGCGCAGCGACCCCAGAAAGGCCAGCACCACCAGCATGGCCAACACCGCGCCCAGAATCGCGGCGGTGGCCACCGCCGCGACCGAGCCCCGGACGAAATAGGCACCGTCGCGGGTCGCCTCCCACTCGATATCCGGCGGCAGAAAGCCGGACCGGTCGAGTTGGGCCAGCCGCTGGTTGATGGCGTCGACCACGGCCACGACATTGGCTTCCGGCAGCTTGAAGATCGAGAGTTGCGTCGCCGGTGTCCCGTTCAGGCGCACGAACAGGCGCTGCTCGCGGAACCCATCGCGCACGTCGGCCACCTCGCTCAAGCGAATCCGCCGCGCGCTGTCCGGGAGGGTCAGCAGGACCTCGGCGATTTCTTCCGGGCTCGTGAAGCGACCATCGGTGCGCGCCATCACATCGAAGCGCGGCGACGTGATATGGCCGGCGGCCACGTTGACGTTCTCGGCTTCGAGCTGGTCGGCGACCGCGCGCAAGGTCAACCCGTAGAAGCGCAGCCGCTGCTGATCCAGGATCACCTCGATCTCGCGCACCTGACCGCCGGCCGCTTCCACGGCCGCCACGCCGCCGATCGATTGCAACTGGGGCACGAGACGCTGTTCGACCCAGTCGCGCACCTCGCGCGGGGAGCGCGTGGGCGAGGAAAAGCCGGCGCGCCAGATCGCCCACTCGCCCGGGTCCCACTTGCGCAGACGCGGCGGCTCGATATCGCCAGGGAGCTGCTGCCGGGCCGTCTCGAGCTGGCGCGCGGCGTTCTGCATGGCGATATCGAGATCGACGCCGTGCTCGAAGATCAGGTTGACGTTGGTCCGGCCTTCGGAGGCGCGGCTGGAGATGCCGCTCAGATTTTCCACCGAGGCCAGGTTGCGTTCCAGCACCCGGGTGACCTGTTCTTCCATGACCTCCGGGGCCACGCCAGGGTAGTTGACCGTGATCCGCACCAGCGGGTATTCGACCTCCGGCAAGAGATTGACCGGCAGGCGATCGACGAAGAACAGGCCCAGAACCAGGACCACCGCGGCGATGGCCAGGGTGCCCACCGGGCGGCGGATCGAGGCATGGGTCAGGCCGCGGTAGTAGCGAGTGCCGCGGGCTGGATCGTGGGGGACGGGGCGTTCCGGGTGGTCGCGGTCACTCATCATGGCTCTCCATCATCCGGTCTAGTCGACAACGCGCACCCGCGCGCCGGCGGTCATTTCCATCGGGTTGGCCGACACCACCCGGTCGCCGGGTTCCAGACCGGCGCGAACCTCCCGCCAGGCCCCGCGGATGATGCCCGGCTCGATCGGGCGCCGCTCCAGACGGTCCTGTCCGTCGACGACCATGACGAAATAGTCTCCAGCCGCTTCGGCGACCGAGCCCGCCGGCACGGCCAGGACCTGCGCGCGCCGGTCGACCTGCAATTGGACTCGGGCCAGATAGCCGGGGCGGACGCCGAACCGGGGGGCATCCGGCAGCGCGATCTCGACGGTGATCAGCCGGCTGTCGGTCTCGGCCGCCGGGAAAATCCGCCGGATCGTGCCGGCCAGCGGATTTTGCTCGGCCAGCGCATCGATTTGCAGCGTTACGTTATCGTCCGGCTTCAGGTTGCGGACATCCAACTCAGATATCCCCACCCGCACCACCAGGCTGGACAGGTCGGCGATGGAGAACAGGGGGCCGTGGCGGGCGATGGCTTCGCCGGGCTCGACATAGCGCGCGACCACCGTGCCGTCGATGGTCGAGGTCACGGTCCCGAAATCGACGCGGGTTTGCCACAGCGTTACCTCGCTGGCGGCGATTTCCAATTCGGCGGTGGCCGCCTCGACGCTGGCGGCGTCGATGTAATTGCGCGCTTTCAACTGGTTGAGTCGGTCGAGATGGGCGCGTTTTTCATGCAGTCGCGCCCGCGCCCGCGCCAGCTCCGCCTGCTGCTCGCGGACGTCGATGCGGGCCAGCAACTCGCCCGCGCGGACCGCGTCGCCGGCTTCGACCCGGACCTCGGTCAGGATGCCCTCGGTGCGCGCCGCCAGCCGAATGGTCCGGAACGGCTCGACCGGTGCCGCCACCTGCACGATCCGCGACAGGTCGCGCGCCTCGACCGCGATGATCTGGACCGGCAGGGCTCTCTCCGAACGCACCGCCGGCGACGCTGATTCACCGCCGGACCGTCCGCAGGCTGCCGCCAGCAGGCTGGCGGCGAGGATTAATCCCGCAAGTTGTATCGTTTTCATACAATCCATTCGATGATCGGTGCGGGATATTGTTCACCCCCCTGGCCGGTTCAGGCCGGTGGGACGCCGCTCGTGATAACGTCTCAATGCTCGCCTAAACTTTGGGAAATCCCCACCCATCCGTTCGAGGAGAATGTCATGCCTAAAGCTATTCGCATTCACGAGTACGGAGGTCCCGAAACGCTGCGTTGGGAAGACGTCGAGGTCGGCGATCCGGGTCCCGGCCAGATCCGGGTACGCCATGCCGCCGTCGGGCTCAACTACATTGATGTCTATCACCGCACCGGACTCTATCCGCTGCCGGCGCTGCCCTGGACCCTCGGCATGGAAGGTGCCGGGCGGGTCGAGGCGGTCGGCGCGGGCGTGACCGAGTTCCAGGTCGGCGACCGGGTGGCCTACGCCAGTCCCCCGGTCGGGGCCTATGCCGAAGTCCGGCTGCTGCCCGCCGACCGGGCCGTGGCCCTGCCCGACGATATCGACGAACGCACCGCCGCCGCAATGATGCTGCAAGGCATGACCGCCCACTACCTGCTGCGGCGCACGTATCGGGTCCAGCCCGGCGACGCCATCCTGCTGCACGCCGCCGCCGGGGGCGTCGGGTCGATCGCCAGCCAGTGGGCGCGGCATTTGGGGGCGCGGGTCATCGGGACGGTGGGCGACGACCGCAAGGCCGAACTGGCCCACGCCCACGGTTGCCAGCACGTGATCGTCTACAGCCGCGAAAACATCGTCGAGCGGGTCCGCGAGATCACCGACGGCCAGGGCGTGGCGGTGGTCTACGACTCGGTCGGCCAGACCACGTTCCTGGATTCGCTGGACTGCCTGCGGCCGTTGGGGATGATGGTCAGCTTCGGTAACTCCTCGGGACCCGTGCCGCCGTTCGAGCCGGGGTTGCTGGCCGCCAAGGGTTCCCTGTTCCTGACCCGGCCCAGTCTGATGCACTACACCGCCCGGCGCGAGGATCTGGTCGCCAGCGCCGAAGAACTCTACGCCGTGGTGCGGAGCGGAGCGGTACGCATCGACATCGGCCAGACTTATCCCTTGGCTGAGACCGCCCAGGCGCATCGCGCCCTGGAAGCGCGCCAGACCACCGGCTCCACCGTCTTGCTACCCTGATTCCTCACGCCATGCACGAACTGTCGCTGTGTCTGGAGTTGATTCGCGTCATTGAGGACCACGCCCGCCGCCAATCCTTCCGCCGGGTGCGCGTGGTCCGGCTGGAGGTGGGCGCGCTGGCCGGGATCGAGATCGAGGCGCTGCGCTTCGGGTTCACCGCGGCGACCCAGGGCACGCTGGCCGAGGCGGCGGTGTTGGAGATCGAACAACCGCCCGGTCTGGCCGGGTGTCTGGATTGCGGGGCCGTGGTGGAAATCCGCAACCACGAGGACCCGTGTCCCCGCTGCGGCGGTTATTTTCTCCGCTCGCGCGGCGGCACGGAACTGCGGGTTCTGGAGTTGGAGGTGGAGTGAGGACGGCTGGCTTGGCGGACGCTCTTCAAACCGCCCATACGCCCCAACCGTCCAGCCGGGGTTCGTCGGTGATCCGCCGCGACCCATCACCGCGCGGGTCGTGGCGGAGCGTTTGGGCGATCGACGGCGATCACACCATCTGCCGCAACACATACGGCAGGATGCCGCCGTGTTGGTAGTAGTGGATCTCCTGCGGCGTATCGATGCGCAGGGTGGCGACGAAAATTTTCACCGAGTCATCCCCGGCTCTGGCCGTGACGATCACCTCGCGGCCGCGCGCCAGGCCGCGCGCCAGCACCTCGGCGACCCCTTCGATCGCGAAGATCTCTTCGCCGGTGAGCCCCAACGTTGCCGGGGTTTCGCCAGATTTGAACTCCAGCGGCAAAATACCCATGCCGACCAGATTCGAACGGTGGATGCGCTCGTAGCTCTCCGCGAGCACCGCCCGCACGCCGAGGAGCAACGGTCCCTTGGCCGCCCAGTCGCGCGACGAACCCGATCCGTACTCCTTACCGGCGATGACCAGCAGCGGCACGCCGTCCCGCGCGTAGCGCTCGGAGGCGTCGAAGATGCTCATCGTTGCGCCCGACGGCAGATGGCGGGTGACGCCGCCCTCGGTGCCGGGCGCCAGTCGGTTGCGCAGGCGCACGTTCGCGAAGGTGCCGCGCACCATGACCTCGTGGTTGCCGCGCCGCGAGCCGTAGGAATTGAAATCCCGGGGTTCGACGCCGTGCTCGATCAGATACCGGCCCGCCGGGCTGTCGGTCTTGATCGAGCCCGCCGGCGAGATATGGTCGGTCGTGATGCTGTCGCCGAGCAGCGCGAGCACGCGGGCGCCCGCGATCGGCGCGACCGGATCCGGCTCTTTGCGCAAAGTCGCGAAGTACGGCGGGAGCCGGACGTAGGTGGAGTCGGGCTCGAACTGGAACAGATCGCCCTCGGGCACGCTCAGCGACCGCCACGCTTCATCGCCGGTGTAGACGTCCGCATAAACCGCGCGGAACATCCGGGCGTCGACCGCCTGTTCGATGGTTTCGGCGACCTCGCGCTGGGTGGGCCAGAGATCCTTGAGGAAGACCGGCTGGCCGGCCGGATCGTGACCGAGCGGATCGCGGGTCAGATCGAGGTCGATGCGTCCGGCGAGGGCATACGCGACGACCAGCGGCGGCGACGCCAGGTAGTTGGCGCGCACCTCGGCATGCACCCGCCCCTCGAAGTTGCGGTTGCCCGAGAGGACGGCGGCCACCATCAGCTCGTTATCGGCGATGGCCCGCGACACCGCGGGTGGCAGGGGGCCGCTGTTGCCGATGCAGGTCGTGCAGCCGTAGCCGACCGTGAAGAACTTGATCTGCTCCAGGTACGCCAGCAAGCCGGCCGCCGCGAGGTACTCGGTCACCACCTTGGAGCCCGGGGCCAGGCTGGTCTTCACCCACGGTTGGGCCGTTAACCCGCGTTCGACCGCCTTCTTCGCGACCAACCCGGCGGCGATCAGTACCGACGGATTCGACGTGTTGGTGCAACTGGTGATGGCGCAGATGACCACGGAACCATCCGTGACGTTCGGGTCGGCGGCGACGGCCGGCGGAGTGGTTGCCGGCGACGACGGTTGCAGGCCGCCGGCGTCGAGTTCCGCAAGGTTGGCGGTGGCGCTGCTGGGCGGTGGGGTTTCCCGGACCTCGCTCGCGGATTTGGGTGCCTTGGGACGGGCGTGGTGGGCGGCCAGCGCGGCTTCGAAGGACTGCTGGACGGCGCCGAGGCGCACCCGGTCCTGCGGACGCATCGGCCCGGCCAGACTCGGCTCGACGGTCGACAGGTCGAGGGACAACACCTCGCTGTACTCCGCCTCGGGCGCGCCCGGCATCAGGAACAGACCCTGCTCTCGGGCATAGGCTTCGACCAGGGCGACCTGGGCCTCCGGGCGGCCGGAGAAGCGCAGGTAGCGCAGCGTTTCGGCGTCGATGGGGAAGAGACCGCAGGTGGCCCCGTACTCGGGTGCCATGTTGGCAATCGTCGCCCGGTCGGCCAGCGGCAGCCCGAGCACGCCCTCGCCGAAGAATTCGACGAACTTGCCGACCACGCCGTGCTGGCGCAACATCTGAGTGATCGTCAGCACCAGATCGGTCGCCGTCGTGCCCTCGGGCAACTGGCCGGTGAGACGCACGCCGATCACTTGGGGCAGGAGCATGCTGACCGGTTGCCCGAGCATGGCGGCCTCGGCCTCGATCCCGCCGACGCCCCAGCCCAGGCAGCCGAGGCCGTTGATCATCGTGGTGTGCGAATCGGTGCCGACCAGGGTGTCGGGATAGGCCTGGCCGTCCGCGGCCATGACCACGCGCGCGAGAAATTCGAGGTTGACTTGATGGACGATGCCGGTGTCGGGCGGCACGCACTGGAAGTTGTGAAACGCCTGTTGTCCCCACTTGAGGAACCGGTAGCGCTCGCGGTTGCGAGAAAATTCGAGGTCGGCGTTCTGCCGGAGCGCGTCCCGGCTGCCGAACGCATCGACCTGCACCGAGTGATCGATGACCAGTTCGACCGGTTGGAGCGGGTTGATCGTCTTCGGATCGCCGCCCAGGCGCAGGACGGCTTCGCGCATCGCCGCCAGGTCGACGACCGCCGGGACGCCGGTGAAGTCCTGCAACAGCACGCGCGCCGGCGTGAAGGCGATCTCCTGGGTCGGCGCGGCTTGGGCCTGCCACCGGGCGACGGCTTCGATATCTTCGGGGCGGACGGAGCGTCCGTCTTCGGTGCGGAGGAGATTTTCGAGCAGGATTTTGAGCGAAAACGGCAAATGCGCGACGGTCGGGTATGTTGGATAGAGGGCGTCGAGCCGGTGGATGCCGAAAGTCTGGCCCGCAACGGTGAGGTTGGCTTGGCTGCCGAATGAGTTAAGGCCCATGGGGAATCCTCGTCGTGGGTGGGTGGTTGAGAGACCTCGATGGTCGGGTGCGCTCCGCGTCCGGCGGCCGAGCGGGAAGCGCGCGGTTCGGGGATATACTCCCAGCGGGGCGGACCGGCCGGGACTACTTCGTCGTCACGGAGGTCGAGGCGCGGTCCCGCCGCTTGGGGCGTTCGGGTCGCTGGAATTTTTCGAGCCTACAATAGTGAGGCTTACCCTTCTTGACAGCGCGATTGGAGGTTTTGATGATCGTGACATTTCGCAGTAAAGCATACGCCGATATCATGATGTTTGGGGATATCGCCGTCCGCTTACTCAAGCTGATGGGACACAGCGGAACCGTGCCGAGCGCGCTCCTGGCCGAGGACGTGCCCGCGGCTCTGGAGCGCTTGAAAGCGGCCGTCGCGGCCAACAAGGCGGCCGAGGAAGCAGCGGACGACGTTCGGAAAGACAGCGACGCTGAAGGCGAAGACGATGAAAAATCCGACGAGCACTCGGTCGCTTTAGCGCATCGCGCCTTACCTTTGATCGAGTTGCTCGCGGCCTCCGCAACGGCGCAATGCGACGTGATGTGGGATCAATAGCGGCGCACCGTCAGCCGGCCTGCCCGGTTCATGGCCTCAATTGTTAAGGAGCAAACCGATGTCCCGGGAAACCATCGTCCTCGGCGCCGGCATGGTCGGAGTGAGCGTTGCTTATCACCTGGCGCAACGTGGCCGTCCGGTGTTACTCATCGATCGCCGGTCTCCAGGGCAGGAAACCTCCTTCGGCAATGCGGGGATTATCCAGCGCGAAGCCATCTACCCCTACCCCTTTCCCCACGACCTGAAAACCCTGCTGCGGGTTTTGCCCAACCGCGGCATCGATATCCGCTATCGTCCCATGGATATGGTGGCGGCCGCCGGCCCGTTATTCAGCTATTGGCGAAACTCTTTTCCGAAACGTTACGAAAAAATCGTACCTGAATACGCCTCCCTGATCGCTTTATCCACCCAGGAACATGCGCCCATGATTGCGGCGGCGGGCGCGGCGCATCTGGTGCGCGAAGAGGGTTGGCTGGAGCTGTATCGAACCGCTCAAGCCCTGGACGGACGCGCGCAAAAAGCCCGGATCGCGGTAAAGGATTATGGCGTTCTCGCGGAACGACTGGATCGCCGACAACTCGATCGGATGCAGCCGGACCTCTCTGCTTCGGTGATCGGCGCGCTGCACTGGCAAAACTCCTGGACGGTCGCCTCTCCCGGCGACCTGGTTCTGGCCTACGCCAAAGCCTTCGAAAACCAGGGGGGTCGCTGGTTGCGGGCGGAGCTGCGGAGCGTGGCACCCGCCGCGAACGGCTGGCGCGTGACGACCGCCGAGGGCGCTCATGAAGCCGCCGAAGTCGTCATCGCGCTGGGGCCATGGTCGGCGCGGTTCGCTAAAACGCTGGGTTACCACCTGCCGCTCTTCGTCAAACGCGGTTATCACATGCATTACGCCCAGCCGGAAACGCGCAGGTTGCGCCATTGGCTCATGGATGCGGAAAAGGGGTATCTGCTGGAACCGATGACCGCGGGGATTCGCCTGACCACCGGCGCCGAACTGGCGAATCTGGACGCGCCGCCGAATTACGGTCAACTGGACGCCGCGGAAAGAGTGGCCCGCGAACTTTATCCCATAGGCCAACGGTTGGAACCGTTACCCTGGAAAGGCGCCCGCCCCTGCACGCCGGACATGAAACCGATCATCGGTCCCGCGCCGAAACACCCCGGTCTCTGGTTCGCTTTCGGACATGGTCATCAGGGTTTTACTCTCGGACCCGCCACCGGCCGCCTGCTGGCGGAAATGATGGAAGGTGAACCGCCGGCCATCGATATGACGCCATTCCGGGTCGAGCGGTTTTGCGCTTAGCGGCATTTTGACATGGCCTGTGGCCGAGCCAACCCTCAGACCGCGAGCACCCGGCTGCGTCCGGCCTGCAGAATCCGCTGGCGCAGTTCGAGCCAGCCAAATTGTTCGGCCAGTTCGGCGACGACCGATAATCGCTCCCACGACCGCTCGACCACGACCGGATGATCCGGCGTGCTGGCGTCGGCCAGTAAGCGGTCGGTCAGGCGATTCAGAAAGCGGTGCGTTTCGGCGACCGCGTCCTGGAGCGGAAGGGTCGGCGCGGCGGCCTCCAGATGCGTGGTGAGTCGGTACAACAAACCCAGTTGCCGCAGGCGCCCCACGAACAGTCGCCGCTCCTGCTCGAGCGCTGGAGCGCTGGCTTCATCGGGATGCGCCTCATGACGGATCTGCTGGACCAGTTCCCGACCGATCAGCCGTCCGAGCCGGCGGAGATTGTCGAAAAATTCGGTCACCACCATACCCCCGGGATGGGTCGCCTCGACCGCGGCGGGCTCGCCGCCTTCGAGCAACCGTTCCACCAATACAATCAGCTCCTCGATCTCGACCAGCAGGCTGGCCACGCCGAACCGCGCCAAGGGATCGCGGCGGTCGAGAAACTGGCGAATCAGGGTGTTGACCTTGCCCATGACCTGGTTGGCGAACAGCAACAACATCTGTTGTACGCTACGGCCCTCGGTCTCCGCGCCCAGTTCCTCCAAGGCCAGTTGCAACAGATCCAGCCGCAGGAAATCGGCGGAAATCCGCGTCAGTTGGGGACTATCGTCGTCGAACAGCAAGCGGTTCAAGGTATTCGCGTAAGCCATGAAACCACCGCTCAATTCCTGGACGAGACCGGCGTGCGCCGCCGCCGCCGCTGATCCCGCGCCCAACCGGCGTCCGGCGTTCCGCAGCAAGGCCAGCAGATGCACTCGCTCCAACCAATCCCCGCGAGCATCCTGGAGCGCACGGCCCGGCAATGGCGCGTCGCGTCGAATCAGTTCCACCAGAACCGCCAACCCTTCTCCCTCACAGACCTCCCGCAACCGCCGAGCTTCGGCGGCGCGCACCGCGGAATCAGCCGGCGCGGAGGTCTCCGCCGCGAACCAGGCCTCCAGGTTGTCCTGGAATTCCTGAAGCCGCCGCCCCGTGGTCCGCTCGGTCAGACATTCACGCACCAGGTTCGTCAGTCGCTCCACGCGCACCGACCGGTCCGCAATCGCGACCGTGCGCTCTCCAGCAGTCGCGGTCGATGGCACACTCGACTGCGGCGAACGTCTTCCCGGGATGATCACCGTCGCTTCCCGCAGGACGGTCCGGGTTTGACGCAGCGCCGCCGCGAACTCACGGGCGCTGGTGAAGCGCTGCGCGCGATCCTTGGCCAGCGCCCGGCGCAGGATGGGATCGAACACCGCGGGTAATTCCCGCTTGACCGCCGAAGGCGTTGGCGGGTCTTCATAAAGCACACGCTGCATCAACGTCGCCAGCGAATCGGCGGTGAACGGCCTCTGACCGGTCAGCAGCAGATAGAGCACGACGCCGGCCGCGAACAGATCGGCGCGGCCGTCCAGTGGCTCGCCCCGCAGTTGTTCCGGGGCCATGTAGGTGGGCGACCCCAGCAGATCGCCGGTCTGGGTGAGTTCCGAGCCGCCGACGTGGGCGATGCCGAAATCGGTCAGAACCAGGGTGAAATCCTGGCGCACCAGAATGTTGGCGGGTTTGACATCGCGGTGAATCACACCCTGGTCGTGGGCGTAGGCCAGCGCGTTCAACACCTGCAGCAGGAGGGCCAGACTCATCCCCAGCGGCAGTTCCGGGTGCTGTTCCAACAACCGTCCGAGTTCCTGACCGGGGATTAGATCCATCACCAGATAGAGGTTCTCGTCCTGCTCGCCATAATCCCGTACCCGGACGATGCGAGGATGCCGCAGACGCTGGCCGATCTCGGCCTCCTGACGAAAACGCGCCAGGATGGAGCCGCGCTCCGGTCCCACCAGCAAATCGGTGCGCAAGGTCTTGATAGCGACCGGTTCGCCCGAGTCGCCGCCGACGCCGCGATAGACGACGCCCATGGCGCCGCGTCCCAGCAGCGCCTCAATCCGATAGGCGCCGAGGGTCTGACCGGCTCGCAGCATGGCTCAGGGTCCCAGCGTGATCGCCGTCGGTCGCCGGGCCGTCAGGCCAGGGCGGCGGCCGCTTCGGCTGCGGTGGGGTAAATGGCGAAGATCGCCGAAAACCCGCTGATATCGAATACTTCGCGGACGTTCTCGCGCAACGAAGCCAAAGCCAGCCGCCCGCCGCTGCCGCGGTTGTGCTTGGCCGCGACCAGCAAGACCCGCAACCCGGCGCTACTGATGTAATCCAGCGCCGCGCCATCCACCACCACCGCGCCGCTTTGGTCCAGGGCCGCCAGCAGGCGGGTTTCAAACGCGCGGCAGGTCAGGCTGTCCAGCCGGCCCGCCGGTTCCAGAATGAGAACATCTCCTTGCTGTCGTTCCTGAATTTCCATCATGGCTCCACAATGATTCACAATTATTCACAATTATTCACAATTATTCACAATTATTCACAATGATCCACAATCACTGATGAGTTTTCAGGCCTTGATCATCGTTCTGGCCACGCTGGGGATTTTAGCCACGGAAGGACACGGAATACACTGAAGAAACAAAGAATCTTCCGTGTTATTCCGTGTGTTTCCGTGGCCT
>REEE01000299.1 GCA_007695245.1 Candidatus Competibacteraceae bacterium
AGCGACTCGCGGTGTTCGGCCAGCACCGGCGCGACGATCCGGTCGGCCAGCAGCACGTCCTTGTGCCAGGCGGCGGTTTCGCCCTCCGGCCACGGCAGGCGGAAGCGCACGTACCACCAATACTCGTCCTCGGCATCCGGCAGTTGCGGTTCGCTGACGGTCAGCGGTGGGGTGGCGCAGGCGGTGAGGACTAACACGAGCCATAGGGGGATTAGTAGCGAGAGGTTCATGGGGCGGTGTCATCAGCGCCGGTACAGTACAACAACCAGCGTTGGATGTAACCAAGTCAGCCAACGATAAAGACGCAAGGGAATCGCACCGAGAATGCGCGCGGTGCGTTCCGCACAGTTCATGTGGTACCGATTTGGCCACTTACAGATACGGTCACTGAATGTTTCACACGCAAAATTCCCCTGTGCTTTTTTTCGCAAACCATACCATCCTAGCAGGCGAACATCTTCGTGATAGCGGCCTAATTTTTTGAGCACACGCAGAAAAATTTCTGTTGGCAGCCAGTGCAGTAAATAGAGTTTGTAATGTACTTCAAGAGGCCAAAACCGGTTGGGCGTCGCCAGATAGACGATGCCACCGGGTTTAAGCACACGCGCAATTTCAGACAAATGCATATCCGCACTGGGAACATGCTCAATAACATGGTTGCTAACAACGATATCAAATGTGCGTTCGGGAAAAGGAAGTTGTTCATCGGCGAGTTGAATGAATTTGAAATTTTTGTTGACCTCGCGCTGGTCGCTCACATCCACACTGGTGACATCATATATAGTGGCCAGATGCGCGGCGATCTCGCCATTACCTGTGCCGATATCCAACAACCGCTGCTTGACCAATTTAGGACTATCACCAAGAGCCTCATCAAGCACTTGCATGATTTTTTCGGCTTTTGCACGTCGGTTATGGTTCACCATAAAACCGCTGTTAGGGTCACGTGATGTCGACTGGTTTTCCATTAACAATTTTTTTGGGGTCATCATCAGTCTGGGGTCTCTTCTTTCAACAGATACTGGTGACAGATTGTGCGTAACTTCGTACCAAAATGCTCCCAAGTGTGCTGGCTGGCGAATGTCTGACAACTGGTGCCGGTCAGCGCAGATTCAGGGACGGCGAGGTGCCGCAGAATAGCGTCAGCCATGGCTTCGTAGTCGCCGGACGCAATCAGAAGTCCGGATCGCCCTTCCGCAACAGCATCCGGTACGCCGCCGACCGCGAACGCCACAGTTGGCAGTCCGTGCGCCGCTGCCTCGATAGCGACCATGCCGAAGCCTTCCACATCGCCGGGGATGTCGAGCACCGGGAAGACCAGCACCGCCGCAGCCCGATAAGCCATCCCGAGTTCCTCATCGGACAGTTTGCCCAGTATTTTGAGGTTCTCCTGTGCGGCAGTCTGCTGGGTGGCCTCCCGCAAGGCGTCCAGACCGCCCGTCGCCGAAGTCAGCGCCGCATGGGGCTCTTCACCGACCACCACCAGCAGTACCTCGGGATGGGTCGCGAGAATCTGAGGAAGGGCGCGGAGGACGAACTCCCGCAAACCTTTGCGCTTCGTCAAGCGGCCCACCGATAACAGCAGAGGGCGACTCCCTAAGCCGTGCTTTTCCCGCCAGTGCCGGACGGCCTCAGCGGACGGCAGGGTTTCGGGAATAGCTACGCCGGGATGGAGGACGTGCAAACGGTCGGCGTCCAAACCCGCGGCCACCGCCAGTCGCGCGGTCGAGCGGCTATTCACCAACCAGGCATCGGCGCGCCGGATGATGGGCAGAAAGATTCGCTGATAAGCGAGGTGATCCACCACGAGATCGAGGCCATGTAGATAGACGATCCAGGGTGTTTTGCTGGCCCGTGCCGCCATCCAGGCCGGCGGAGCATTCACGCCGCTGCCCGCGATGATCAGGCCCGGACGGTGTCGTCTGGCCGAGCGCACGGCCTTCAGAGCGGCACAGGCGAGAAAAGCATAGACCGGCGCGGAGGGGCAGGTGCTGACCCGTTCCGGATGCGCTACATGCTCGGCGGCACCCTGCGGACCCACGAGATGAACCGCGTAATTCCGTTCCAGTTCTTCCAAAAGATGCTGGTTCAAGCGCTCCATGCCGCCCAGCAAGGGGGGAAAGTTGCGAGTGACTAACAGGATGTGGTGAGAAGTGGACATGATTTTGTGGCATCAACCCGGTTGTTGTGTTCGATATTCGCCCGCTGACTTGAAAGCCTCCGTTCAGCGCCTAACGCCCTAGAACCACTCGAAATTCCTCGCCGATTTCCTCGAATCGAATCTCGCGTTGATGGTGGCGGGCGGTTTGCCAAACCATGGGCAAACCACGTCCCAGCCGGTCCATGTAGCGCATGTTCTCCATGAATTTAACCAGAATGGGGTTAACCGCGTAGGACACCCCCATCGGCAGTTTGGCGATACTGACGGAATTCGGCAATCGTCCGGGGCTGATAAACTCGATCCGATCGGCAAACAGTTGGACGCGGATTCGCGAGCCGGTAATGGCGTAGTTGCGATGAACCACGGCATTGACCAGCAACTCCCGAAATACCTTGTCTGGATATTGGAAATGGGTGTCTTCGGCGCGCAATCCTTGAATCTGGCTGGGGCGGCGAAGGTTGTTGCGAAGCACCGCAAGGGCGGAATCCACCTGAAATCCCAGGACACCCTCAATGACCTGTTTGTCAATCAGTTCCTCGGTGATTTCATCACCGGCGAAATGCGCGAAGGAAATGCCGGCATACGACAAATGGCGTTGGGGATTGATGCCAAATAACAACAGGCCGGCGACCGTGGCTTCTCCAGTTTCGGTCATTACATCGGCATTGGCGAGAATGCGCGGCTTGTCTTCTTCCGCGGTTAAATCAAAACCATATTGACTGAAATGGCGATCCAGCGCGGCGAGATTGAGGTCGGCGATGCCGGTTCCAGGGACCGCCGTGGCATCGTAGTGGAACAGCCCGGCCTGCTGAAAGAGGCGCAGGAGTTCACCTTGGGTGGCGGTCCGGTTGGTGGAACCGACTCTGACCAGAAACTGGTTTTGCCGGGTCTGATAAGGGCGGTCCCGACCTCGGGCCACCTTGACCATCAAAATTCGGCCTTCCGGCATGGTGACCACGGTGGATTCGATGGTGATGGGTGGATTGACATTATTGCGGGCGATGTTGGCGATGCGCGCTTCGTGGTCGGGGGATTCGGTCAGGCCAGAAATGGAGCCGTCATCCTCGACGCCGATCAACAAGGTTCCCCCCTGGGTGTTGGCGAAGGCCACCATCTCTCGCGCCAGCGAATCGGGGTGGGCGTTGGCCGATTTGAATTCGACCGAACTGTTTTCGCCTTGGCGAAGCAGCGCCAGGATTTCCGCGGGGGGATCGTCGTCAAAACTTTTGTTCGACGCCATGGTTCCGAATGACCTGGTAGTGGGTAGCGTTCTTGACGTGGATATGGATTACCATAAGCTATTGATTCTTGAAACTTAGATCGGCTCGATATCCAGGTCTGAGGCACTCCCGTCAGGCCAGCAGTCATCGTTCAAGATTGGGTCCTGGGTATAGGGACAGGTCTCCGGAAACGTGGATTCCGCGAGATGGGTCTCGCGAACCGCCAGCAAGACCCCCAAGTGGTAGGCGTCCGTCAGCGTTTCATCCCATTGGCTTTGCAGGCTCGGGTTTTTCTGCAACAGCCGCCTGATGGCGTAGCGTTGTTCTTTGATGGTGGCTTGCCCGCTTCGGCCGCGCAGGTGGGGTTGGTATTGCCATTTCAGGAGATGCCCGAGCAGGATGCGCAAGCGACTTTCCAGTTGTTGTTGCTTGCTGGCACCCATGTCTTCCAATTCCTCGGCCAAGTGTCCCCGATCGATCTGCTCCCAGCGGCCGGCGCGGATCAACCCAGCGTTGTGCAAGGCCCAAGCATGGAAGTCTTGCTCGTATAATTCCGACAGGTGGGTCAAGGTGATGATCCTCATTGCAAGTGATGCGATGGGGGAGCTTCCGGAGGCGCTTCCGGTAACCGGGTTTCCGCCCATTCCGGCAGTTCGCCGAACCGTTGCGTTCGTTCGTTCAGGCAGCGATTGGCAGGAGGCTGACTTCATGCAGGCGCGCCGGAGACAGTTCGAGGCCATTCGGCCAGCATAGGGCGCCAGCGTCGATAAACAACCGCTGTAGGTAGCTTTCATCTTGCAAAGGGTCCAGTAAAGGCCCTTGCCGGGTCGCCAGGTAGGCCCTGACGTCAAAGACTCCGCGCTGGCCATCCGAAAAGACCAGATCGATCTGATAACCGCCCCGGTAGCGCGCTTCTAACAGCTTAATCAGGGTCGGCTCCTTGTATGCGTTCCAGTGGTTCGAAGCGTTGGGCTCGTTCCCAGTTATCCAGCAGTTCCTGCTGATGGGTGAGGCACCATTCCTGGACGATCGCGGCCACCTTGCGCGGTAGTTTCCCCACGGACACTGGGCCGGTTGGTATTTGAACCCGCGCCTCGAAACCCTGGTACTCCACATGGATATGGGGTGGCGGATGATCATCATGCCACATCCGCACGATGATGCCGAAGAAGACCGACAAAATGGGCATGGCGGAGGTCCGTTGGGCTTGGCGAACGGCCAATCGGGGCTGACCTGATGGCCTCTATCCCCAAAATCGTGGTCTGTCCCCACTTTCGCTGTAACCGGGTTCCGCCCGAGCCGACAGTTCGCCGAAGCGCCGTTTCAGTTTGACCAGCGAGCGCCAATGGAGCATCCAGTCGACTTTCGCTGATTTGAATTTGATCGCGGCGATTGATAGCAAAAAGCCAGACCTGACCCTGATTTTCGATTCTATTGTGATGACCGTTTCGGGCACCGCTTGGACTCACGATCAGCATCCGAAGTGGCGAGCTTGACTCTGTGCTCGGGCTATCGCTCGCATCACCGAACGGTCCGGCAGGGCGCTCCTTGGGGTGTGTCTGGTGATCCACCCGGGAGGATTTGCACGAGGCTTTCGTTCCCGAATACTTGGGGTCGTTCACGAAAAGGCATCTTTGCCTGCGTGTCAGGCTGACGAGGTCAGGTCGCTGGCTCGATCCCCCGACTGACCCGCTCGGAGGCCCTGATCACATGCTCGAACGCCGCCAAGTCTTCCAACCAGATCCTCGCTGCGAGCCGGCTGGAGGGCACCCGTTCGCGGACTTCCTCCAAGAAACGGTACGCCTTAGCGTGATCCTCGAGATCGGCCATCAACGAGGCCGCGAAAAAGGCCACCTCCAACTCGGGCCGCTGGCGAAAGGCTTCGACGAAGAAGTCCACGGCCACTTCTAGGTTCCCCGCTTCCCTGTTGATGAACGCCTTGGTCAGGACCAGCAATGACCTGGAGAACGCCCTGTCGCGATACAATGGATTCTCAAGCATCGCATCGGCCAATCTCTCGAGGGTATCAAGGTCCCGCAGCGGACAGAGAGGCGAGTGGTTTTCCTCTTGTACGAGTCTGACCAGCCTCATCGCGGCGACAGGTTCATACTTGGTCGACGTGCGGAAGGACTCCGTGACTTCTTGCAGCAAGGCGGGATACTCCGCTTCACGTCCTATGCACAGACCGGTTCGTTGCAGCTGCACGGAGAGGCCGTCCGGATGACGCTCGGACGCGATGTCCAGAACCCGTCTCGCGCCGAGATAATCCCGCTCGGCCAGGTATTGACGACCCAAGAACTGTGCCGCCCGGACCGAGTGCGGGTTGTGCACGAACCACAGTTCGCCGTTCAGTTGCTTGTTGTTCCAGCCGGCGGTGACTTGCCCCAGGACCAGGGCGAAGAGCAAGCCGTAAACGGCTAGGCCGGCGAAGGCGAGACGGCGCAACGGTGTCGCCAGCTGAAACACCGCGAATGTCAGCGCGAAATACAGGCCAAACGAAGGCACGTAGTTGCGGTGCGCGAAATAGAGCTCCAGCCCGATGAAGCTGGACTCCAGCAGATGGCCAGCCAAAAAGAAGGCCAATCCAAACAGAAAGACCGGCGCCCGCTTGCGAACCCTGACGGCAATCAGCAGCAACGCGGGCCAGAACAAAGCCGCGAGCAGGGCGCCAGGCGGATCGAGCCAACCGCGAGGGGCGGGCAGACGGTCCATGAACGGGGACACCGCGGCGACTTGGGGGAAAAGCAGATGGCGCGCGTAATCCAACAAGATCAGCGGCTGGCTCATGAGCCGCTCTACCGGCGTGAAGTCGCGATACGCGCCATAGCCCAGGTCCAGGATGGTCGGCAGCAGGCTCGCCAGGTACGAAAACAAGGCGAGACTCGGCACGACGATCAGCAGGACGATCAAGATCCGGGAGAAGCCGTCCCGAAGACGCCGTTCTCGAGGGATCCACAGCCACAGGATCAACGCGGCGAGCACGGGCAACAACGCACCGCTTTCCTTGGACAAGGCCGCGAGCAGGGTGCCCAGCCCCAAACCGCATGCGAGGAGGATCCAGACGCGGCGGCGGTGCCGGCCATCAAGCCAATGCGCCCACACGAACGCCGCCAAGCCCAATAGCACGAACAAGCCGGACAGGCTGGTCATGCGCTGGATGATCATCAGATGAGACGTCGCCAAGAAGGGCGACAGTCCCCACACAACCGCCACCGCCAGGCCAATCCACCAAGACGACGCAGCAAGGTGCTCTGGCGCGCGCACGCGGGCGAGCCCGGCGGCCAATAGAAAACAGGCCCAAACGGCAGCCAGGTGAACGGCGATATTGACCCGAAGCATCGCGGCCGGATCCTGATCCCAAGCCGCAGCCTGCACGGCGAAGGTCGCCAGGGCAAGCGGCCGCCCTAAGGGCCCGGCGTCGCCGGAGGTCGCGAAGAGCCACGCACTCCGCCAATCCCTGATCTCCGCCAGTCCGGCCAGATTGGCCTCGTCGTCAAACAGCCAGTAGCCGGGCAAGGCGAGGCCGTAGAGCGCCCCGATCGCAAGCAAAGCCGCGAGGAGCAGAACGAAAGGCCACGCGGTCGATGTCCAGTTGTCTGGTCGGCGGTCGGGCATGGAGGCGATTCCCTTTAGACAGCGTTGTCCGAGCACGATCTTGCGGTCGAAACCCATTGACGCGCAGATCAATAGCTACCGGACAATGGCGTCAATGCAAGCTGACAAGGGTGATCCAGGACGCACAAAAGCCCCACGAGGGGCTCTTGCGCATTCAAACGAGCGAGTGGCGTATGCTATCGGCAGTTCGCTGGCAGGTACTTATTTGCAACTGCGGGTGTGCCTGGACTGCAATCCCATGTGATTCCTCCAGCCCCGAAGCTTCCTTGCAACTCGAGCCGCTGGCCAGCAGTAACACCGCCAACGGCGTTGAACGTCACACGAATATTCGACTCGTTGATTTCGATTGCCTGCACAACATCGGTTGCCACCCCATCATAGCCGGCCGCGTCATTATCGGCGGGCCAGGTACCCAGCGACATGCGGTGCTCGGAAGCGGCAGTCCGCGCCGCGCTCGCGAGCACGATGCCTTCGGAGACCTGAGCGCGCGTCGTGTAATCCTGATACGCGGGAATCGCGATGGCGGCCAGAATACCGATGATCGCCACGACGATCATGAGTTCGATCAGGGTAAAGCCTTGTTGGTGCTTCTTCATGGGGTCACTCCTTACGTTTCACTTGAAATAAAACCCGGTTGGGGGCTTGGGAAGTTAGGGGATCACCTTTCGATCCCTTCGCGGCT
>REEE01000367.1 GCA_007695245.1 Candidatus Competibacteraceae bacterium
CCCGGCTGACGCCGGGGGATGTCGCCGCCGTGGTCCGCCAGTACGAACTGTGGGAGGAAACCCCCAGCGCTGGGGAATTTTACGACCGCCTGCGCGCCGAAGTCGCCGCCAAACGGGGGGAGGCCGCGCTGGAGCGGCCGGCCCCGGCCCCGCGTCAGCGGATGAGTACGGAAGTGTATGGGTAGCAGGTCGGAGACCCGCCAACCCCGGCGGGGCGGAGCGGAAAAAGTGCGCCGCCCCGCCAAAGTCAGCGCGCTGTCGCGAGCCAGCCTCATATTTTGTAACAGCCGCGCTGTTCTTGACCCAAATCCACCCCTGATGCCGGCTGTCCTCACCACGGGCGAGAGTAGCCAGAAGTTCGGTTTCGCAACGATCCGCTAGCGATGTCGGACTCGGTGAGTGGGCAGGCCCGCCTTGGCCGTATAACCGATGTCTCGGCTGCTGCGTTAGAAACCGGATAGCCCTTGAAACATGCAACCATTGCACTATGATAACCACATCATGCCCATCATCAAACGCTTTGCCCACTGCGTGGTGCGCATCAACTCAAAAGACCATGCGCCACCGCACTTCCATGTCGTGATGAACGATGGACGCGAAGCATGGGTAAAAATCGATCCCGTCGAGATCATCCATGGCAAGGTCGCCGCGCGAGAGATCGCCGAAGTCGTGGCCTGGGCTGCGTCCAACCGTGAAACACTCGCCGCCAAGTTCGAGGAGTTGCAGCAATGAGCAAAGACCACTTCCAACTCACCGCTGTCGAGGCGTTGCCTGATTACTGGTTGCGGTTGACCTACGCCGATGGACGAACCTTCGAAGTCGACCTGCGCCCGTGGATCGAAACCCCCGCGGTATTGCACGCCCTCCAGGACCCGGCGCTTTTCGCCCGAGCCCGGCTCGGATTCGTCGGCCGTTCGGTCGACTGGATCGAGGGCGAACTGGATCTCGGCGCCGACAACCTGCGCAATCTAGCCATCGAGCAGGCGGGCGGCATCGGTCACGAACGCATCTGGAACTGGCTGCACGACACGGGACTGACGCTCGACCAGGCCGCGGAAGCCTTGGGTATTTCCCGTCGAATGCTGATCTACTACCGCGATGGGGAAAAACCCATCCCCCGTTCCATTTGGCTGGCCTGTCTGGGCTGGGAAGCCGTGCGGCCCACGGGGCACAGCCTGCCGCAACGCATTCCCTCAGCCCGTGAGTACGCTGCCCTACACTCGTGATTGCCGGTTTGCTGATGGCGCGGAGAATTCATCGAGCCTGGCCTCTTGAAGGGGCGCACGGGTCATTTCCCCACACCGGGATCAACGGGCGCGGTGTTGCGTCAGCCAGCGGTCCAGACTGTTGGCGAAGGCTTGCTTGTCGCGGTTGTGGAAAGGCGCCGGTCCGCCGGTCACCTGGCCCGTCGAGCGCAGTTCCTCCTTAAGAGGCGTTTTTGTACAGCCTCTGGCGGGCTAACGCATTGAAAATAAAGCCCTCACCCCCAACCCCTCTCCCACGGGGAGAGGGGAGTTTTTGTACAGTCTCTAAGATTGCGCAGGGCCAAGCTGGGAATTCAGAGCCGGAACCCAGGAACCGACGCAAAACGTCGTCGGGCGGTTCGATCCTATTCATCCCGAAACGCACTCTGGAGGTCGAACCATGGCCCACGGTCTGTCCAAATCCCGCCTGCAAGCATTCCGGCAGTGCCCCAAACGGCTGTGGCTGGCCGTCCATCGCTCTGATTTACAGGAGATTTCTCTCGAAACCGAGCAACGCCTGCAAATCGGCTTTCAGGTGGGGGATATCACCCGGACGTTGCACCCGGACGGCGTTTCGATCGATACCCCGGACCCGCGTGAGGCGCTGGCGCTGACCCGGCGAGCGCTGGCCGCGCATCCTGACCGACCGCTGTTCGAAGCGGCTTTCGGGCCAGCGGTTGCAAGGTCTGGTGGAACGAGAGATTACCGACGTGCGGCGCATTCCAGCCGATTATCCCCTGACATCCAAGCAAGGCCGGGTGGCGCGGGTGATCCAGTCGGGCGCGGCCGAACGCGATCCGGCGGCGGCTGCGGAACGATGTTGACGCTGGCCTACACCATGCACCAAGGCAAACTCTGCCGCCAACAGCAGGACTGCATCCTGATCGACGGCGCGATTCACCAGGACCGGGTGTTACCGATCGCCGCCTGGTCTTCGATGGCGGACGAGGTGTTGCTGGCGGTGGCGGATGGAGTCGCGAGCAGCGGCGGCAATCGCCGGATCGCCCCGCAACAAGCCAGCCGGATCGTGCTGGAGGAGCTGGTGAAAGCGGTTCGGGAACACCCGGAATGGCTTCAGGACGGATTCGTCGCCAATCGGCATGTGCGGCATGTGCAGGCCCAACTTTCCGACAAGCTGGCCGATAACCCCAAGACCTACGGCGCGGCTTCGACCCTGGCGGTCGCGCACGTTCGGAGCGGGCGGGCGGCTGTCCTCAACGTGGGCGACTCGCGGGTGTATCAGGCGAACCGGGAAGGGCAGTGGCGGCGGCTCTCCAAGGACCACACGGTCTTGCAGGGGATGATCGACCGGGGCGAGGCGTCGCCCGCTATTGAATTCAAGCATACTCTGGATGTGCGACAAGTTGCGTCGGATCGATCACTGGTAACCTACGGCGCGGCTTCGATCCTTGCCGTGGCGCACGTTTGGGACCAGTGTTCGGCTATACTCAACTCAAATGACTTGCGAGTGTATGTGGACGGTTGAATAAAATCGGAGATCATTGACACTGGCCGCCTGCGGGTATCCGTATGGCTGATTATTCCGGGGCATCGGGCTTGATGCTGTGAGGGCAATACGATTATGACCGCGCTGAAGCAGTCGTTTTATACACCGGAACAATATCTGGCTTTGGAGCGTCAGGCCAGCTATAAAAGCGAGTACGTCAATGGCGGAATTTTTGCGATGGCCGGCGCCAGCAGGGAACACAATCAGATTGCGTTCAATATCGCCGGGGAATTGCACGGCCAACTGAAAAATCGCCTATGCTTGGCGTATGTCAACGATATGCGGGTCAAGGTCAGCGCGACCGGCTTGTATACCTATCCCGACGTGGCGGCGCTGTGCGGTGAACCCCAGTTTGAGGATGAACAGATGGATACACTGCTCAATCCATCCGTCATCATCGAAATTTTATCTCCAAGCACCGAGGCGTATGATCGGGGTGATAAATTTGCTCACTATCGCCGTTTGCCATCGCTGATGGAGTATGTGTTGATCGCTCAGGATAAAGTCAGGGTCGAACACTACATTCGGCAGGACAGGCGGTGGGTATTGACGGAACTGGACAGTCTGGATGATGGGCTTGGCCTGGTTTCGATCCAGTGCGAAATCCCGTTGCGGGACATTTATACCAAGGTGGATTTACCCGTGGTCAGGCATGAACCTCGATGAATTCAATCGATGAGCGAGGTTGAGGAAGTCGATGCCCCTGTTCCCTGATTCCCTCGAGGTGAAATTCCACGGCTTCCTCAATAAGCTGCAATACTTCTTCGCGGGACTCTCCAGCGGCGATGCACCCCGGAACATCCGGGACGTAAGCTCCAAAGCTGGTAGAGCCTTCTTCAATTGATGACTAAATAGTGCCTGACCGAAACCCCTTTTCACTAAAAAAAGGGGGTTCTTCGAGGGTTTCTGTGGAACTGGCTCCGCCAGCCGGTTTCGGCTTGCTGATCCAACGGTGAATCGACTTTAGACTATTTATGAATCAATGGGTTAGATTTACTGTCGCCACCCGGCTTGAGGGGCTCCACAAGAACCCTCGAAGAACCTTTTTTTTAACGTCGTCCGCACGCATTCCGGGCTGATCGAGTCGACCACCTCCAGTTCGACCAGCCGGTCGGCCAGCAGCCGCAGGGTCCAGGTCGCCCGCCCTTCCGGGGGCGCGCCGCAGGCCAGCGCGATCAGGTGGGCCTCTTGGGCGCCGTCGAGCTTGCGGTACTGCCGGCCGGTGGGCTTCTTGCGGAACAGCGCCGCCGGGAGGCCCTCCTCCACGAACGCCTGGCGCACCCGGTACACCGTGGAGGCCCCACACTCGACCGCTTCGGCGATCCGTTCGTCGTCCCAGCCCGGCCCGCCGTCACCGGCATCGGCCTTGAGCAAAATGCGGGCGTGGACGATGACCGACGCCGCCCGCTTTCCGGTGCGGATCAGCTCCTCCAACTCGGTGCGTTCCTCGGCGGTCAGGCGGACGATGTATTTGGGTAGCGGCATGATCGGACTCCAGGTCGGGGGTGACCCTCACAGGAAAACTCAGGTGCCGCTTGAAGTCAACTCAGATCGGGTGAAGCAGTAGTTGCACATCTGCCCGGAGATTTGCGCCAAGGCCCGCAAAAAACGCGGCAACGGGTTCAGCCGGCCGATGTCGGCGGCGGTCGACCCCACCACCTCGCCGGCGTCGTTTGCGCCGACGATCAACAGGCCGCCGCTGGAGTTGGCGAACGCCACCCACACGGCGGCCAGCGAATCCACGTTGCTGAAGTTTTCCTTGAATTGGCGCCGGCTGTCCTCGCCACGGGCGAGAATGGCCAGCAGTTCGATTTCGTTCATGAACGGGCCTCTTGCTTTCCACGATCCGCTGAACCAACGCCTGGGTTTCGAGACGACCCCGCGGCAATGGGATGGCCGCCAGCCGGCAGGATACTCACTGCGTACCTGTTGCGGGGCGCGAACGCTGGCTGGTACGCAGCGTCCTACTACTTGCACGGAATCGCCGACCCGCCCACGACCAACCGGGGCGGTTTTTTGTGGTCGCGCGCGAGCGTATGCTACGGATACTGAAGCAGCGGGAGTTATAGAACGATGGCGACGACCTACGAAGATATCCTGACCTTGTTCCGGGAGACCGACCGGAAGTTCCAGGAGACCGACCGGAAGTTCCAGGAGACCGACCGGAAGTTCCAGGAACTGATGGACGCGCAAAAGGAAACCGACCGGAAGTTCCAGGAAACCGACCGAAAATTTCAGGAAACCTCGAAACTGGTGAGCAACCTGGGCGGGCAGTGGGGGCTGTTTGTCGAGAACCAGGTGGCACCGGCCTGCGAGCGAGTGTTCGGCGAACGCGGCATTCCGGTGCAGATGGTCAGCCAGCGGGTGAAGAAACGGCGGGGCGGCGATACCTTGGAAATCGATGTACTGGTCGTCAACGCCGGCCATGTGGTAGTGGTGGAAGTCAAATCCAGCCTGAGCGTGGAGGACGTGCGGGAATTTCTGGACGACCTGCGGCGATTCCGGGATTTTTTCCCGGAATACGCCGACTGGCAGGTGCATGGGGCGGTGGCCGGGATGCGGATTGAAGACGGCGCGGATCGCTACGCTTACCGGCAGGGGCTGTTTGTACTGGCGCCAACCGGCGACACGATCAAGATTCTCAACGACCCGCGGTTTCAGCCCAAGACCTGGTAGCTTCCCCGGTGAATGGCTCCGCCTTGGGGATGAGTGCATGCGAAGCCAGCAGTGGGTTGCGCACGAGCAACCTCGGGATCAACGGGCGCGGTGTTGCGTCAGCCAGCGGTCCAGACTGTTGGCGAAGGCTTGCTTGTCGCGGTTGTGGAAAGGCGCCGGTCCGCCGGTCACCTGGCCCGTCGAGCGCAGTTCCTCCTTCAGATTGCGCAGGGCCAGCCGTTCGTGAATGTTCTCCGCCGTATACAACTCGCCGCGCGGGTTGAGCGCGGGCACGCCCAGCGCCACCAGCCGCGCGGCCAAGGGAATATCGGCGGTGATGACGAGATCGCTGGTGGTGGCTTGTTGCACGAGGTAGTGATCGGCTTCGTCGAAACCCGCGCTGACGTGGACCGCCGTGATCAGCGGGGAAGGCGGCGTCGCCAAGCGCTGGTTGGCGACTAGGACCACCGGTACCCCGACCCGTTGCGAGGCGCGGAACACGATCGCTTTGACCGGACCGGGGCAGGCGTCCGCGTCGATCCAGATTTTCAAGAGCGTCTCCCAGCTACTCCGGCAACCACTCCGGGTTCAAGATTTCGCCCGAATCCCACGGGCAGGTTTCTGGAAAATCGGACAGGCCGGTTTCCTCGGCGACCCGCGCAATGGCGTCGTCCCATACCCCAGCCCACCAGTCGGACTGGGCGAGCTTAGCGCGCAGGCTCGGGGTCTCGTCCAGGCGGCGGGCGATACCGCGGCGTTGATTGCGGATGATGATCCGCCAACTGGCACCCCGGCGTCCGGGCTGGAGCCGCCATTTCAGGAGATGCGCCAGCAGCACCGCCATGCGGTTGGACAACTCCCGATACTCGCTCTTGCCCACGTCTTCAATCTCCTCGGCCAGGTGCGCGATGTCCAGCAGGTCCAGGCGACCCTCGCGCAGGAACTTCGCCTGTTCGGCGGACCAGGCGACCACATCGTCTTCGTAGCGTGCGGGGTTCGTCATGGATTGCCTCGGGAGGTGGTACACCCTCCCCCTGGTGGGGGAGGGCCAGAGTGGAGGACCGAACGGTTGCTCTGGATTTACTTCTTCTTGCGCGGAATATACAGGTCGGTGATCGTCCCCTCGAACACCTCCGCCGCCATGCCGACCGACTCGCCCAGGGTGGGATGCGGATGGATGGTCAAGCCGATATCCGCCGGATCGCAGCCCATCTCGATGGCCAGGGCCACCTCGCTGATTAAATCCCCGGCGTGCGTGCCGACGATGCCGCCGCCGACGATCCGGTGGGTGTCCTCGTCAAAGATCAGCTTGGTGAACCCCTCGTCGCGGTTATTGGCGATGGCGCGGCCCGATGCCGCCCACGGGAACTTGCCCACGCCCACCTTGACGCCTTGCTCCTTCGCCTCAGCCTCGGTCAGACCCACCCAGGCCACTTCCGGGTCGGTGTAGGCCACGCCGGGAATCACCTTGGCGTCGAAGAAGCTCTTCTGTCCGGCGGCGACCTCGGCGGCGACGTGGCCTTCATGCACCGCCTTGTGCGCCAGCATCGGCTGGCCGATGAGGTCGCCGATGGCGAAGATGTGCGGGACGTTGGTGCGCATCTGCTTGTCCACCGGGATGAAGCCGCGGTCGGTGACCGTGATCCCGGCGTTCTCCGCGCCGATCTTATTGCCGTTGGGGGTACGGCCGACCGATTGCAGGATCATGTCGTAAAGTTGCGGCTCGGCCGGTGCCTGGTCGCCCTCGAACGTCACCAATAGCCCCTCCGGCTGGGCCTCGACCGCGACCGTTTTGGTCTTGAGCATGATCCGATCGAAGCGGTGGGCGTTCATCTTCTGCCAGACCTTGACCAGATCCCGATCCGGCCCCTGCATCAGGGTATCGAGCATCTCCACCACGTCGATCCGCGCGCCCAGGGTCGAGAAGACCGTGGCCATTTCCAGGCCGATGATGCCGCCGCCGATCACCAGTAGCCGTTTGGGAATGAAGCGCAGTTCCAGCGCGCCGGTGGAATCAATGATGCGCGGATCGTCCGGGAGGAACGGGAGATGCACCGCCTGACTGCCGGCGGCGATGATGCACTTCTCGAAGCGGATGACCTTCTTCTCGCCGGTTTTATCCTGGGCGTCGCCGGTGGTAAGTTCGACTTCCAGATGGTGGGGATCGAGGAAGTGTCCGTAGCCGCGCACGGTCTCCACCTTGCGCGCCTTGGCCATGCCGGCCAGCCCGCCGGTGAGCTTGCCCACGATTTTAGACTTGTGGG
>REEE01000281.1 GCA_007695245.1 Candidatus Competibacteraceae bacterium
CGCATACGGTATTAAATCACATCGCGGGTGATGTGAAAACCCCGCCACGACGGCGGCCATGACCCTCCCCACCCACCTCGCCTTCGCGTCCGTCCTGTAACCTGGGCGGGGCGGTTCTGTTCGGTTATCGGCCCGACCGGATCGGCTGGGCGCTGGCGGCGCTGGCCAGCCTGCTTGCCGGACGTGGGCCTGCCGACGTGTCGAAAGTCGGGCGGCTGTGCGAGTTCGTGTGTCGGTGCCCTTGGAGCGGCAATTCGGCCATCGGACCCTCACCCATTCCGCCGTGGCCTGGCGCTGCCCAACCGGATCGATCGAAGCCGCCCGTATTACCTGCTGGGCGAGGTGGAAATGGCCGACGCCCGCGCCCAGGCCCGCATCGCCCTCCTGTCGAGCATCAAGACCTACAGCCCGGCCAGTTATTGAGGTTGGATTCTCACCCTCCGCTACGCCCGCGCCCGAGAGATCGAACCGTGGCTGGATCGGGTGGCGGTCCGGGGCGAGGTGATCGTGCAGTTCTGGCTCCGCCGGCCAGATCGGCAGCCGCGCCACCGGGGCGGGTTGCGGCGGTGGTTGCGGCGCCGGCGGGCGCGGGCGTTGCTTGGCGCGCTCGGCCATGTGCTGGAGGCGCGCCGTCAGATCGTCGGCTGGGTTCATGGGAAAATCCGCTCATGCCACGCCCAACCAGACGGTCAGGGCGCGATTGACGCGCAGCAGCGTTTCATCATCCAGGCGCCCGAAGGCTTCTCCGATCTTCTCGCGTTTCATGGAGATGATTTTGTCCACCATGATTTGCGACACCTTGCGCAAGCCGTTGGCCACGGACGGTTCGAGGGTAATGCGAAACACCGGGGCGCCGATGATCGCGCTGGTGATCGGCAACACCGAGACCGTGGCGTGGTCGGTGTTGAACAAGTCGGATTGCACCACCAACGCCGGGCGCGGCTTGCCGAAATCACCTGGCAAGGCGATCGTCACCAGGTCCCCGCGCCTCATGGTTCCCATCCCTCAAGGTCGCTGGCCGCCGCTTCCAGTAGCTCCATCACGCCATCGGCGCGGTCGTGCCGGGCGGCCAGCCGCGACTGGCGCCGGCATTCCTCGGCGAACCGGGGCGAGCGGGTGTCGGGCACCCAGAGATTCAATTGCCGGAACCCTTGGGCCTTCATGCGCTCCCGATAGCGCCGGACGTGCTCCAGCGCGGCAGGGGGGGTCGTGGGCATGGGATCACCTATAACAAGTTAGAAATGTAGAAATTTAACTATTATAAGTGATTGGAGCGCTCGATCCCACCCTGCAACCCATTCAGGGGAAATTCCCGATTGTGGGCGTGTGGCGGAACAGCCTGATCGTGGAGCGGGAGGGCGCGTTGCGGGCGGTGGGCGCGCATCCGGCCCAGTACAACCTGTATCTGGTTCGGGGCCGGCTGCGGCAAGGCGAGCCGCTGCGAGTGGTGACCGAGCGGGTGGCGATGCAGGACCGGACCTTGCGCTGGCTCGCCAGCCGCATCGAGACCTACAACCCCGCGTCCTACCGGGGCGGGATTCTCATCCTGCACTACGCCCGCGCCCGAGAACTGGAACCGTGGCTGGACTTGGTGGTGGTCCGGGGCGAGGTGATCGTGCAGTTCTGGCTCCGGCCCGGCGAGGCGGCGGTGACCCTGGGGCCGAGGGATTAGCGGGAGGTGGAAAGGATTCCGGCGCAGTTGCGGCAGTTTTTGTGAATAACTTTTAAGCTCAGGTTGCGGCCTGTCAGGTACTTCGGTCTGCAGCGAATGACGTGGGAGTAAATCTGGGTGGTGGCGATGCTCTCTGGCCGAGCAGGGCCTTGATGTCCACCAGATCCGCGCCGGCGTTGAGTCGGTTCGTGGCGTAAATATAGCGCAAGCTTTGGGGCGAAATCTTCTTCTCGATCCCCGATTAGGCGGCGCCGTGACCCCGCTGCGGACTACGCAGCCAACGACTCACGAGCATGGACCTTGCGCTCGATGTCCTTCCGCGTGGGCAAGGTCTTGAGATCGTAGTGCGCCTGCAGCACAAGCCATGAAGCTGCGTCGCCGCCGAAGTACCTGGCCAGACGCGCGGCCGTGTCGGCCGAGACGCTGCGGCGTTCCTTGACGATTGCATGGATTCGAGTTGCCGGAACATCCAGGGCCACCGCAAGCGCATTCACGCTCATGCCGAGCGGAACCAGGAAGTCTTCGCGGAGAACCTCTCCAGGATGCACCGGAGGCATACGATCAATTGGCTGAGTCATGGCGCTTCCTTCAGTGGTAATCAACGATCTCTACGTCTTTCTGACCAACATCGGACCAGATAAAGCATAGGTGCCACTGGTCGTTGATCCGAATGCTGTGCTGACCCTTCCGGTCTCCCTTGAGCGGCTCAAGCCTGTTCCCAGGCGGCGACCTCAAGAAATCCAACGTCTGCGCGGCACGGAGTTGTGCCAGCTTTCGCTCGGCGACTCGCGCGAAAGCTTTGAATCGCCTCACCGAGCCACCCTCGAACAGCGCCTGCGTCTCCTTGCACTTGAACGATAGGATCATCTGGCAAGCATATTACGCGTCGCGTAAGATAACAGGCCCATGCGCTCTGGGGGACCCTCCGTGCCGCCTGACTATCCAATTCACCGGGCGCCGTAGCCGCTCCGGTGCAATGGCCCAGTTAGGCTAAGAGTACGGTACAAAAACTCCCTATACAGCCTCTAATCAATAGGCAATGTCAGTTCAATAACTGGTCAATGGCGACCATCCGTAATGGAACCGCTAACCTTCCTGATCTTTCACGAAGATCTTTCTTGACGGACGATACAGCCCATGCGTCGGCGCAGCCGGTCTGTTATTTTGTTGACGAGGCCGGCGATCCATCGCTATTCAACGCTCGCAAGCACGTCATTATCGGTAACGAAGGCTGTTCGCGCTACTTCCTTTTGGGGGTGTTGGTGATGGCTGATCCCGAACCTTTGACCCAGGATATTAACCAACTGCGGGTTGAATTGCTGGCTGACCCTTACTTCAAACGGGTACCCTCCATGCAGCCGCAGGCGATGAAGACCGCCATCGCGTTTCATGCCAAGGATGATTTGCCGGAAGTCCGCCGCAAAGTGTTCAAGTTGCTGATGCACCACCCTCTGCGGTTCCTGGGGGTGGTGCGCGACAAACAGGCGGTACTGGCTTACGTCCGGCAACTTAACGAGCGCGATCCCACCTATCGCTACCATCCCAACGAGTTATACGATTCGCTGGTCAGCCGGCTGTTCAAAAACCTGCTGCACAAGGAGGAGAGCTATCAGGTGCATTTTGCCCGTCGCGGCTCGTCGGATCGAACGACCGCCCTGGGGGCTGCGCTGGAACAGGCGCGGCGTAATTTTTTCCGAAGTTGGAAGATGACCGAAGCGGTGCCGGTTAAAGTTGTCGCGGGCTGGCCGGAACACTACGCCGGTTTGCAGGCGGTGGACTACTTCCTGTGGGCGTTGCAACGTCTGTACGAACGGGAGGAAGAACGCTATCTGGAATTCGTCTGGCCCCAGGTCAGTCTGGTCCATGACGTAGACGATACCCGGCACAAGCCCTATGGCGCGTACTATGACAAACGCCGGCCATTGACGCTGGCGGCTTGTAAAAGGTGATAAGCGAGCCGGGGATATAGGGCGGGCCGAGGCGCATGGGCCGCCCGCCACACGGCATGGAGCCGAATTTCGTCCACCGGTCTCTCTCAGCAAGTTAGACAATACCACCTGAGATTGCAATCCCTGAATGGATCAAATCCGTGGTAGTGCTCCAGACATCGATACAGAACGGATCAAAGTTCATTTAATCATCAAACGGCTTGTAAATTTTCACATCCACGTCGAGAACACTACCCGGTCGGACGACCGACCGCGCCCGAAACTCCATCCGGTCCCAGCGCCGCCACCCGCCGCAATCCCGGTTGTCCTTGCCAATAGCCGTCGCAGGTGCCATGCGGCCGTGTGGCGTCGAGCGCCGCCGCGGCCGCCACCGGATCGCGTTGTCCGCGCAGGCTGTCGGCGAACGCCGCGACCACGGCAGCGGTGCCCTCGGCCTGGGGACTGATCCGCAGAACGTCTACTCCCAACGCCCGCAGTTCCACCAATTCCGGCAGCAGGTTGTAGGTCTGGGCCGACTGGGTTTGAATGCCGTTGAGCGTCAGAAACGCCTGACCCTCGCGAGTGCTCAGGGTCAGCCCCTCGGGATCATTCAGGCAGCGATACTGGCAATCGTCCTTGGGCAGATTGTGAAAGCGGGCGGTGAAACAACGGGCGGAATAGGCCAGCGGCAGACGCCCGTAGGCGAAGACCTCGGTTTCCACTCCTGCCGGGCGTCGCGCCTGAATATGGGCCAAGGTGTCCCGCGACAACTCCACCGGCATCACCCAGCGCCGGGCGCCCAACCCGGCCAGAAATCGCAGGGTCTGGTCGTTGTACACATTGATTCCGGTGCCCAGCACGAACGGGGCCTGGCCCGCCAGCAGATGCACCGCGCCCATGTCGTTCGCCTCGACGGTGAAGCGACCGTTCTCGCACAAGCGCCGCAGCGTCTTGAGTTCCGATTCGGCTTCCAGCAGCGCCATCGTGGACAACACGACCTCCTTACCGGCGGCCGTCAACCGCTCGGCCAGGTCCAGCCAATCCTCGGCATTCAGCGAACGCCGTTTGGAACAAACCGTTTCGCCGAGATAAATGAGGTCCACCGGAGCGGCGCTCATCTGCTGGTAAAAGGCCAGCAGGGTTTCGCGGGGCCAGTAATACAGCACCGGCCCCAGCGCCAGCTTGGGCGGGTTTTGCTCGAGCGTTGCATTCCCCATGGCGCGGGTCCTCACTGCCAGGTCCGGTGATAAGCGCCGAGCGTGGTCTGGTGGCCTTCCGAGACCTTGCCCAATTCCCGCAACCATTCCGGTCGGGGCGCGTAAGCGGCCGGATGGCGCTGGCAGGCATCGATGGCGGCCCGCCAGACCTTGGTGACCTGGCGGACGTAGGCCGGGCTGCGCTGGCGCCCCTCGATTTTGATGGCGGCGATACCCATGGCCTGGAGTTCCGGCAGGAGTTCCAGGGTGTTGAGGCTGGTCGGCTCCTCAATCGCGTAATAGGTTTGATCGGCCACCGTGAACCGGCCCTTGCACAAGTTCGGATAACCGGCGGGCTCGCCCGGCGCGTAACGATCGATCAGCAGCCCGCCCAATCGCGTTTCCAACCCACGCAGCGTTTCCTCCCAGCGCACCGCCTTGGCCGGCGAACAGACCCCGCACATGTTGGGCGACTCCCCGGTGACGTATAGGACGACAGCAGGCAGCGGCCTTCCACCATGATGCACAACCCGCCGAACCCAAAGACTTCAATGGCCACCGGGCTGTTTTCGAGAACATGCCGAACCTGGGGCAACGACAGGACCCGTGGCAATACGACTCGGCGAATGCCGAAGTGCTCGTGATAGAAGCGAATCGCCTCGTAGTTGGTGGTCGAACCCTGCACCGACAGATGCAGCGGGAGCTGCGGATGCTGGCGGCGGGCGTAATCCAGCACGCTGATATCGGCGGCGATCACCGCGTCCGCGCCGAGTTCCGCCGCCCGGTCCACCGCGGCTTGCCAGCGTTCCCAACCGGAGGGTTGCGGGAAGGTGTTAAGCGCGACGAACACGCGCCGACCTCGTTCATGCGCGTACCGGACGCCTTGCGCGGCCGTCTTGGCGTCGAAATTCAGGCCGGGGAAATGCCGGGCGTTGGTCTCGTCGCGGAACCCGAGGTACACGGCGTCGGCACCCTGGTCGACGGCGGTCTTGAGCGAGGGCAAATTGCCCGCCGGACAGACCAGTTCCAGCGGTTTAGAAGGGGAAAGGCTCATGATGGGGACTCGATGGTTAGACCTGGTCAAACGGGCCGTCAGTGACGAATACGGCGGCCTCCGATGAGGGAATTTATTGTGCGGCGCACCATTTTTTGCTATATTTTTAACGGTTATCTTCAACCTGGCAAGAGCAACATGTACATCGTCGATGACCCCATGTTGGCGCTCATCACCCGGTTCCGGGGGGAGGACGCCCAGAATCTGGAAATATCCGATGAGGAATTTTTGCTGCGGCAGATCGCCATCGTCAAAAACCATGTCAGGCAATTTCCCGACAGCGAGCGGAGCGCGCGCGCCATGGAATGGATCGCGACGCACGCCCGGCAGTATCGGCGACAGTGGCAAAGACACGCGGTCGCCAAGACGTTGATCAAGGTCCGATGCCCCGATTGTCCGCTGGCGGGAGAACAGCGGTCGTCGTGCGAGATTCATGCGTTCTGGCTGAAGCTCTTGCAACACTACATCGCCGATGAACTATCCTCGCAAGAATACGTCGAGAGTGCGCTGAAGCTGCTCGATCAGTATAAAAATCGACTCAAGATCGGCCTGGCCCGCCAGCGATTTCCGCTGGAAACCGCGCAACTCGAATCCGCCTGACGGCGAAGAGCCACGCCGTTTCTTTGTCAGGGCCGGGAAGCCGGCGGCGTTGGGAATCACCGTACTCGCGGCTAACCTTGCTGTTGGCCGCCGTCCTCTGGAACGTGGTAAGTTGCGTTTTTCAACCAGTTGAAGGCTATTTCTGGTCGGTAAGACTCTCTTCCGAGAGGGTCCCACGGTCGACGGCCTCCTGCAACCGACGCACTTCCTCGATGATCCCCATGAAGCGTTGACCTAAGGGCGTCAGCAGGTACTCCACCTCGACGGGCGGTTTCTCGCCGAATACCCTGCGGTGCACGATACCGAAGCGCATCATCTTTTGCAGCCGCTCGTTCATGACCTTCGCCGACAGCCCAGGGGAGGCCCGCAGCAAGGCGCTGGGCCGATGACATCCCGCGGCGAGAAGACCCAGGATGCCGAGCGACCACTTGCAACCGATGATGCTCTCGACCATGGCGGCGACGGGAATGGGGCGGTCATCCGTGCTCGCGGATCCGGTGCTGTCCGATGAATCGTAGTGAACCATTACGTACCCACCTTACCAAAAAGTGCTCTCTTGAATAGACCGCACTCGTGGCGCATCCTTCGGCGTGGGTGGCGCAAGACCCCCGCGAACCACTAAAACCGGAAGGAGTTGAGAGATGAAAACGAAAGCTGTCTTCTACCACGCTGGCTGTCCCGTGTGCGTCAGCGCCGAGCAATCGATGCTCGGTGCGTTGGACCCATCCCGCTTCGATGTTGAGGTCGTGCATCTCGGCACGGCCAAGAATCGTCTCGCGGAGGCGGAAACGCTGGGCGTCAAGTCGGTCCCCGCGCTCGTGCTGGACAACCACATCTTCCACATCAACTTCGGCGCCAGCCTGTCCGACCTCAAGTGATCGTCCCTCATGAGGGGTTCGGTTGGAGGGGTGATGATGCCCCTCCAGACTTCGAGTCACTGGCACCATTGCCAACCACCATCAAACCTGAAGGGTTCGTCAACCAAACTGACCGTCAACTCTCGGGTAGTGTTCTACATTTGGATATCACAACAAAACCCCAAATTCGTAGCGATTGATAAAGAGGCCGATGACGATGTCATGCATT
>REEE01000369.1 GCA_007695245.1 Candidatus Competibacteraceae bacterium
GGCGGCGCGGCCCGCGACGGACGGGACAACAGCCCGGTGCTCATGATCGGCCCTCTCGGTCAGGGTTGCGTGTTAGCGGTTAACTTTACATCATTTGGTTTTAAGTTTTAACGGCGAGTTCGCGATCCCTTGACCGCTACGGGAAAGGTTGTGGATGAACCTGGATGACCGGAAACTTAGAGGCTGTATAAAAACTAACATGTTGAATTAAAAAGTGTGTAGCCTGGATGAAGCGAAGCGAAATCCAGGAAATCCCTGAAGGCCTGCATCCGGGCTACGGAGTTTTTGTACAGCTTCTGAGTTTTAAGGTAATCGGGGGTGATATCAAGTCCGGGATAACCCATTCGCCAAGCCGGCTCACGACCTCTGAGCGGGTCCCGGAACGTTGCACGCACCATGGTCGCGGGATTGGCCAGTGAGGATTCGGGAGTATAGACGGTGACGGTGGGTTCGGACATCGTTCTTGAACGTCCAGGCTGATCGGGGTCGGCGGCGTGCTGCCCGTCGATAGCCGGCTCACCACCTATCGGTTTTCAAAATCGTCGGAGTCACCAGTTGGAAAGCGGCATTAAATGCTTGATTCGCCGTTGCGGGAACTCTGCCGAAAGGCTCTGAAATCATGGTTTGGGACAAACTGATGGGTGGTGAGCGATAGCCGGTGAGTTTGTTGATAGAGTAGAACGAGGTGATATGATCCACCAGCCAGCGCGCCAGGTCGGTCCCCGTCCGGGGATGGGTTTACTTTAAAAATAGTAGGTTGTCATGCAGCGCGCTCAAGCCCTGAGCCTGCTTCGAGTCCATCTGCCCGAGATACAAACCCGATATGGGGTCACGGCTTTGGCGCTGTTCGGGTCTACCGCCCGGGATGAAAGCCGTTCCGACAGCGACGTCGATATTCTGGTGGATTTTGAGGAGCCGCCCAGTTTCGACCGCTATATGGCTCTCAAATTTTTTCTCGAAGACTTGCTGGGAATCCGGGTTGATTTGGGAACCTGGCGGAATTTGAAGCCCAGGATTCAACGCCGCGTGGCGCAAGAGGCGATTGGAATGGCGCAAGATCGCGGGATTGCGAGATGTACTGGCTCATGGCTATTTTGATAGTCGAGTTAAAATTCCCTCACGCACTCATTCGCTCGATGAGAATCGGCATTGCCCACCGATACGCCACCCAAACCAACAACAACCCCAGCGCCGCGACATTTACCACCTCAAAATAGCCCAGAAAATCCGGCGAGAATCCCGTCAAGTTGACCAGTTGCGGCTCGTCAGGATCAGCGGGGGCAGAGGGTTGATTTTTGCTGTTGCCACCAACGACCGACCACGACCACAGCGCGCGATACGATGCGACCTGAAGCCCGATATCACGATTCTGGACCCTATGGTTGGGGAGCCTTGCTATCGCTGCTGGCGGTACTGTATCTGACGCTGTTGCCCTTCGAGTTTCAAGAGGTGGCGGTGGCGGATGCCTGGCGGCAATTTCTCGCGATGCAGGTGGGGCCGCTGCGGAGCAGAGCCCGGCAGCAATGGATGGCTAACGCGCTGATGTTCCTGCCGCTGGGTTTTTTCATGACCGCCTGGCTGACGGTGAACCTGCGGTCTGGTTTCGCGCGCTTGCTGACGGCGACGCTGGTCGGGGTATTTTGTCTGCTGGTGACGGCGGCCGTCGAATTCGGCCAGATCTGGCTGCCGTACCGCAATCCGTCGCTGCACGATATCAGCGCCAATTTTACCGGGGGTGTGGCTGGCGCGGCGCTGTGGCTGGCGGCGGGACGGCGCTTGGCACCGCTGGTGACCGTGGGACGGCGGGAGGGGCTGCAGATCAGCGGCGCGCGGGCTCTCGGGCTGTACGCCGCGTTCTATGTGGCGGTGAGTCTGCTGCCGTTCGATTTTTTCCTGTCGCTGGACGAGCTGCGAGCGCGTCTGGCGTCCGACCACTGGAGTTGGTGGAAGCGGGCCGATTATTGTTTGGAGAGCCTGATCCAGTGTCGGATGCTGGAGGCGGCGCAATATTTATTGGCCGTGCCGTTGGGTCTGTGGTTGCGCCAGCGGTTCGACCGCCGACGGGCCGGGCCGGCGCTGCTGGCGGCCATCGCGGTCGGCGTCGCGGTGGAAGCCGCGCAGTGGTTGCTGGTCACCGGTCGGGCCGATGGGTTCTCGGCCTTGCTGCGCGCGGCCGGCGCCGCCAGCGGCGTATTGCTGGTGCCGGCGTTGTGGCGACTCGACCTCCGGCGCATGCGGAACCGCTGGGGCGGAACGCTGGCGCTGCTGCTGGTGGTTCCCTACGTCCTGACGCTCTTTGCCCTGACGCTGGGAAACAGCGAATTTCATGGGGATATAACGCGCGCGCGCGAGCAGTTCCAGTCGCTGCGCTTGTTGCCGTTCTACTACCACTATTTCGTCCCCGAAGCGGTGGCGATCCGTAGCGTGCTGTTGAACCTGATGCTGTACGCGCCGCTCGGAGGACTGCTGTGGTTGTGGTGTGGAGATGATCGAGGATCCGGTGCCCGGCCGGTCGCGGTCGCATTGCTCGGTGCGCTGGCCGCCTTGGTTGTTGAAGCCGGCAAGCTGTTCGTCGATGGACTGCGGCCCGATCCGACCAGCGTATGGCTTGGGGCGACGGCGGCTTGGTTGGGGTGGTGGCTCTGTACCTGGGTTTGGCGCCAGCATAGGCTGACTCCGATCCGTCGTTCCGACGTGGTCGGGAATCCCCAACCGCCGTTGGGCAAAAGAGTTCAGGCTTTGACTCCTGGAACTCGTGGTGAGGACCGGAGGGTGGCTGGTTCAGGCGCACAGGATGCGGGCAGGTGGGGAGAGGGTATCGCTCGGGATGCGTCCGAATCAGGCGCTGAGTCCCTCGGATCTGAATCGGTCTCGCGAATAGCCCGGTCGATCGGCGTGATGCTCCTGATAGTCACACTGGGCTTGGCCATTACCTGGCCGGTTGCGTCTCCCTGGTTGGTCGTGGCTCTGATTTTTTATGCAGCCTGGTTATGGCGTCAATCCGCAGCCTGGTTACTGGTCATTCCAGTATTGGTGCCGACATTGAATCTCTCTCTGTATACGGGCAGATTCTTCTTTGATGAGTTGGATCTGTTCCTGCTGGCCACCGTGGCGGTGATCGCGTTGCGCTGGCAGGCGGGGCGGGGAATCGTCTCATTGCCACGGACGGTCGCTTGGGCGCTGGCGGTGTTTGCCCTGTCGGTCGCGATCAGCCTGGGTATCGGTCTGTTGCCCTTGCCGCCGGCGGATGCCAACGCCTTGGTGCATTACACCAACAATTACAATGCGCTGCGTGACGCCAAGGGGTTTCTTTGGGCGCTGCTGCTGTTCGCGCTGCTGCGGCAGTCGCAGTTATCCGTCGAGGATCTGATGCAGCGCTGGTTCGTACCCGGTATGGCTCTGGGACTGACGGGTGCCGCAGGGGTCGTTCTGTGGGAACGGGCGGCTTATCCGGGGCTGTTCGATTTCGAGATTCGCTATCGGATCTCCGGTCTGTTCACCGATATGCATGTGGGCGGGCCGAGCATTGAAGCTTATCTGGTCATGGCGACGCCGTTTGCGCTGTTGTGGGCTTGGCAGCGCCGGCATTGGGCCTGGCAGATTCCGACGCTCGGGCTGCTGGTGATCGTGCTCTACGGAGTGGTGGTGACGTATTCGCGCGCCGGCTATCTGGGTATGGTGGTGGCGTTGGGAGTCATTCTGGCCGGCGCGCTGGCGGGGGCCGTGGCGCTGCGGGGATCGCGGCGCTGGCGCTTGGCCGCGCTGGCATTGTTGCCGCTGGTGGTGGCCGGACTGGTGTTGCCCCACATGACGGGGAGCTTTTTCGAGAGTCGCATAATGCAACTGGAGAGCGATCTCGATTCGCGGAAAGCGCATTGGCGGCTGGTTATGGACCTGCGCGGGCCGGGTCTGCGTGAGGCGGTCTTTGGGTCCGGACTCGGTCGCTTTCCTCAAGCCTATGCCTGGGGTAATCCGGAGGGTCGCTCGCCGGCCAATTTCGGCTACGCGAAGCGCGCCGAAGAGACGGTGCTGCGCCTCGGAACGGGTGACTCTTTGTTCATCAACCAGCGCCTGAGCCTGCCCCACCGTGGAGACTACATCGTGGAAATCACGGCCCGGGCGGATCAGCCGTCCCGCCTAGCGCTGTTTGTCTGTGAGAAGCATGTACGGCATTTTTTCACCTGTGTGGACGATAGGGTTCACCTACCGGAAGCCGGATCCAACGAAGGACCCTGGCTCTGGCGGTTCAATACTGATGGCCTGGCGACCGGACCCTGGTTCGCGAGGCGTCAACTGACGTTCTCGTTCGCCAATACTACAAATGACAGTATCATCGACATCAAGCGGTTGAGCTTGATGTCGTCCGACGGACGGGAACTCTTGCGTAACGGCGATTTTTCCCAAGGGGGACGGTACTGGTATTTCTCAACGGATCATCTGTGGCCTTGGCGAACCGAGAATCAGTGGCTGGAAGTGTTCTTCGCACAAGGATGGCTGGGGTTGCTGAGTTTTATCGCGCTGACGCTGTTCGGAATGCTCGCGCTGCTGCGCTCCGCCGCTCGGGGAGTCTTCGACGACGCCTGCCTGCTGGCCGCGCTGGCGGGAACGCTGGCCGTCGGCGTGTTTAGCGCGGTGTTCTGGTCGCCGCGCCTGAGTCTGCTGTTCTATCTGATTCTGTTGCTCGGTGTGGCCGCCCGTTACGCGAGGCGCCACAATCAGCGGTGAGTTTCTCTCCAACCTGGATATCGCTCGATGCTCTCAACCTGGTGCAAACGGTTGCCGGGCGGACTTCCGCGCCTGCTGCCGCCACTGCTCTACATGCTGGCGATTTTCGGGCTATCCTCCGTCCCCGGCGTGATCCCCGAGGATGCGCCGGCACCCTACCAGATTTTCAACTGGGTGCCGCCGCAGGTACAGAATCTGCTGCATATCCCGGTGTACGCCGGGCTGGCCTTTTTATGGCGCTGGGCGCTGGCGGCGCTGCTGCGGCCGGTGCCGGCGACCGTCGTGGCCTTGGTGGTCACGGTCGGTTATGGTGTGTTCGACGAGTGGTATCAGTCCTTCATCCCCGGCCGCTTCGCCTCGCTGACCGACGTGCTGTTCAACGCCCTCGGCGCGGGCCTGGGGTTGCTGGTTTTCTGGTGGTGGCAGCGGCGGCGAGAAAGCGCGTCGGTCACACCAGAACCTCGGTGACCGGCGGATGGCCGAGAAAGCCCTGCGGGCTGGCGCTGGCCCCGTAAGCGCCGGATTGAAAGATCACCACGAGATCGCCGACTTCGGCGTGACCGAGCGGCATCCGGTCGGCGAGCAGGTCGAGCGGGGTACAGAGCGGGCCGACCACCGAGGCGCTCGCGACATCGACGGGAGACGACATCCGGTTGCCGATGGCCGCCGGATAATTCTTGCGGATGACTTGGCCGAAGTTGCCCGAGGCCGCCAAGTGGTGGTGCAAGCCGCCGTCGGTGACCAGAAAAATCTGACCGCGCGAGACCTTGCGATCCAGGACCCGACAGACGTAGACGCCGGCCTCGCCGACCAGGTAGCGGCCGAGTTCGATGACCAGTTCGGCACGCGGCAGCCGCTGCGCGGCCTCGGCTTGGATGAGCGCCAGGTTTTCACCGATGGGGGCGAGATCGAGCCGCTGCTCGCCGGGAAAATACGGAATGCCGAAACCACCGCCCAGGTTCAGGAACTTGACCGGTCCAGGAGCGTGTTCGGCCAGCCGCGCGGCCAGCTCGAAACACTGGCGCTGGGCGTCGATGATGGCTTCGGTGCGTAAATTCTGCGAACCGGCGAACAGATGGAACCCCTCGAAAGCCAGCCCGGCCCGGCCGATCTCGGCGAGCAATTCCGGCACGGCTTCTGCGTCGACTCCGAACTGTTTTGGACCGCCGCTCATCTTCATGCCGGAGGATTTGAGTTCAAAGTCCGGATTGACCCGCACCGCGACCCGCGCCGGCAGGCCGAGTTCGGCAGCGGCGGCGGCGAGCACCGGGACTTCGCGAAAGGATTCGAGGTTGATCAAAATTCCGGCGGCGACCGCCTGAAACAACTCGGCATCGGTCTTGCCGGGACCGGCGAAGCTGATCTCGCGGGGATCGGCGCCGGCGTCGAGCGCGACCTGGAGTTCGCCGGCCGAGGCGACATCGATCCCCTCGACCAGGCCAACCAGGTGGCCGACTACCGCCGGCATCGGGTTGGCCTTCATCGCGTAGTGCAGCTTGATGCTGGCCGGCAGCGCGGCGCGCAGTTCCGTGACCCGCCGCGTCAGCAGGCCCCGGTCGTAGGCGTAGAACGGCGTGCGGCCGACCCGCGCGGCCAGCCGCCCGAGCGGCAGACCGCCGATCACCAACTCGCCGTTTTCGACGGGGAACTGGGTCGAGGGCGCGTGGACGGGAGATGCAGGGATAGAAGCGTTCATGAGGCGTGCGGATTCTCGATGGCGCCGACCAGCGTCTTGCGGTCGATCTTGCCGTTGGGGTTGCGCGGCAGCGGGCCTTGGTGAACCTCGATGCGGGTGGGGACCATGTAGGCGGGCATGCGGGCGCGGCATGCGGCCAGCAGCGCGGCGCTGTCCAGCGCGCCGCCTTCGGGCGGGGTGACGATGACGCCGATGACCTGGCCCAGCGTGTCGTGGGGGATGCCGAAGGCGACGCATTCGCCGACCATCTGGGTGGCGTAGAGGATCTCCTCGACTTCGGTCGGACTGACCCGGTAGCCCGAAGTCTTCATCATGTCGTCGCGGCGGCCGATGAAATACAGGTAACCCTCGTCGTCCATCCGGACCGTGTCGCCCGAGAACACCACGATTTCCGGCAACACCAGTCCCGCCTCGCGGCCGGGGGCGTGCGCCGGCAGGGGTTTGAAGCGTTCGGCGGTCTTCTCGGCGTCGTTCCAGTAGCCCAGCGCGACCAGGGCGCCGCGCTGCACCAGTTCGCCCGGCTCGTTGGGCGCGCAGGGGCTGCCGTCCTCCCGCAGCACCAGCACCTCGGCGTTGGGAATGGCCTTGCCGATCGAGTCCGGCCGGCGGTCGACCTGCTCGGGGGGCAGATAGGTCGCGCGAAACGCCTCGGTCAGTCCGTACATCAGATACGGCCGGGTTCGCGGCAGCATCTGGCGCAGGCGGGTCAGGGTTTCGAGCGGCATCCGTCCGCCGGTATTGGCGATATAGCGCAGGTGCGCGGCGATCGATGCCGGCCACTCGAGTTGCGAAAGCTGAATCCACAGCGGCGGCACGGCGGTCAGGCCGGTGACCCGCTCGCGTTCGAGCATCTTGAGCACGTCGCGCGGCAGCAGGTAATTGAGCAGCACGACCCGCGCGCCGACGTGAAACGCGGTGGTGAGCTGCGAGAAGCCAGCGTCGAAGGACAGCGGCAGCGCCGCGAGCAGGGTGTCGTCCCGATGGTTTTCCAGGTACTGCGCGACGCTCTTCGCGCCGGTGACCATGTTGCGATGCGACAGCA
>REEE01000372.1 GCA_007695245.1 Candidatus Competibacteraceae bacterium
ACGTAATAGGATTTGGCGGTGCCGCCGCGAATCCGCACGCCGCGCCCGCGTCGCACGTAGCCGTAATAGGCCGCGCCGCGCGCCACCGCCAAATCGAGATCGGCGCCTTCCAGCAACCGCACCGGCGGCGCGCCCTCCGTGGCCAGCCAGCCGTTCAACACTTCCAGGGTTCGATCCAGCAAGGGTCGGCCCTTGAACACTCCACCGTTGAACAGCACCGCCGTCGGATGCAGGAAACTGGCGCGATCGGACAAACGGCCTTCGAAGCCGGCCAGATCGCGGGTGGCGTCCACCTGCCGGCCCAGGAACGCCGCCAGATGACGGGTCATGGCCGCATCCTGGGCGTAGGGCAATCCCAGCTTGGTCAACGCCGCCCGCGCCCGGCTGGCCGGCCGCGCCGCCGCTTCCACCACCGGAAAAAATCCTTCCATCAGCGTCCGCCCGACCTCATCGCGGGTCAACTCGGTGCGCAGCGTGCCGCCGATCAACTTGGAGCCCCGGCTCGGCACGACGACCGGCACGCTCTCGACGCTGGCGTCGCTCAACAACAGTTCCTTGGCGTGGCGGCAACCGTGGGTCAAGCCCTGCAACTGCCAGGGATCGAGCTGGGTTCCCTGCCCCGCCAGCTTGGCGCGGACCGCGTGGGCCAGCGCCAGATCCATGTTGTCGCCGCCCAGCAGAATGTGGTCGCCGACCGCCACCCGCACCAGCTCCAGCGAGCCGTCGCGCTCGGTGACGGCGATCAGCGAGAAATCCGCCGTACCGCCCCCGAGATCGATCACCAGAATGATGTCGCCGACCCGCACCTGCTTGCGCCATTCGCCCCGGGCCGCCAGGATCCAGTGATAGAGCGCCGCCTGCGGCTCCTCCAACAGCACCAGGTGCGCCAGGCCGACCGCCGCCGCCGCCTCGGCGGTCAGTTCGCGCGCGGCCGGATCGAAGGACGCCGGCACGGTCAGCACCACGTCCTGTTCCGCCAGCGGCGCGTCAGGACGCCGCTGATCCCAGGCGATGCGCAGATGCTCCAGATAACGCATTGAGGCCAGCAGCGGCGACACCCGCTCGACTTCCTCCGGTGCTTCCACCGGCAGGATGGCCGCGCGCCGATCCACGCCGGGATGGCACAGCCAGCTCTTGGCGCTGGCCACCAGCCGGATCGGGGTCCGCCCCCCCAGATTGCGGGCCAGTTCGCCGATCACGAACGGCGGCTGTTCGCCCCAGGGCAGGGTGCGATCCTCCGGCCGCAGCTCGTCGGGATGCGGCAGGTACAGAAACGACGGCAGCAGCGGCAGTTCCTCGACCGCGCCCGGCGCGGTCAACTGCGGGATGGTCTCGATCCAGTCGACCACCTCGTCGCCATCGCTGGCGGTCAGATCCACCGCCGCCAGCACGCAATGGGTGGTCCCCAGATCGATGCCGACGGCGAAACGGACGTCGCTCATAGCTCCACCTCCGCCGGTGCCAGCACGCGCGGATCGTGGCCCTCAGCCAGTTTGGGTAGTTTGATCTCGGTCACGCGCCAGCCGCGATGCATCAGAGTGCCAGTAAATGGCGGCTGGCCGACCACGTTGCCGGTCAGCCGCACCGCGGCGGCGTCGAAGCCGGCCGCCAGCGTCAATCGCGCACCCTCGGCTTCGGCGCGCACCGCTTCCATTTGAAAGTGGTCGCGGACCACCTTGCGGCACCCCTCATGCACCACCCGCGCCGCACCGCCGATCTCGGCATCGGAATAGGCGGTGACGTTCTCTTCCAGGAAATCCACGAACCGCCCTTCCTGCTGTAGCAACGCCAACAATTGCAGCGCGGAATCCGGCAGGGTATCCCGCAAGGCCGGCTTGGGTGACTCCACCGGCACCGGGGCGGCGGGCGCCGCTGCACCCCGCTCCATGCGTCCTACCCCCGCAGCGAATGCGCCGTCGGTCAGAATCCGTCCGAACGCGCGCAGCGCCAGCGTCAGGCGGGTCCAAAAACTGGATTGTGAATCATTCATGCAACAAGCTCCCAGGAATTAAGCGACTTCGTGCGGTATCCTATCACGCATCGAGATCACGCCGATGGCGGCGAAATCCCCCGCGCCGGCCTGATTTCGCTTATCATAGAAACTGAAGTAAACCGAAGTAAACCGAATGCACGACCGTGATTTGATCTGCGCGCTCGGCGGTCTCCCGACCCGTCACCCACCGAACCGGCGCGCGAAGCGATGTATTGCTTGCAGGAGTGTTTTTCATGGCCCGGATATTGATCGTCGACGACTCACCCACCCAGGCCCTGAGTCTGACCAAGATCCTCAAAAAGCATCAGCATGAGATCCTGACCGCCAAAGATGGCGCGGAAGGCGTGGAAGTCGCCAAGGCGGAACTGCCGGATCTGATTCTGATGGACGTGGTCATGCCGCGGGTCAACGGTTTTCAGGCCACCCGCCAGATCACCAGGAACCCTTCGACCAGCCATATTCCGGTGATCATCGTAACCACCAAGGATCAGGAAACCGACAAGATCTGGGGCGAACGGCAAGGCGCCAAGGGTTATGTGGTCAAACCGGTGGATGAAACCTCGCTGATCGAAAAGATCAATCAGTTCCTCCCCAATTAACCGGCTCCCGAGCAGAATCAGCAGAACCATCAGGTCGGTTGGCGACTTTCGAACGACTTGCGCGTTTCCATCCATCAACTTCCAGATGCTAAAACCGCTTCAGTCCATATAGCGATAGGTGATGGTGACGTTCTGCACGTCGCGATCCGCGCCGAGCAGGTTGGAAGCGCCCTGGTTAGGATAACAAACGGATGGGCAAGGCTACCGGCAAGAGACCCGCGACGGTCGGATAGGTTCGGAGTGGAGCCGGGAACGATCAGCGGTTCTTGACCCGCTCGAAGCCGGCCAAGGCCGCGGCGCGGCTGGCGGCGAAATCCACCACCGGCGTCGGGTAACTCAGGCCCGGCGTGAAGTCTGTCGCGCGCTGTTCGGCGGACGGCAACAGCCAGGGTTGATGGACGAACGCGTCCGGCAGATTCGCCAGTTCGGGAACCCAGTGACGGACATAGGCGCCGTCCGGGTCGAACTGCGCGCCCTGGCGAATCGGATTGAAAATTCGGAAGTACGGCGCGGCATCGGTGCCGCAACCGGCGGTCCATTGCCAGCCGAGGGTGTTGCTGGCCAGATCGGCGTCCACTAGCGTGTCCCAGAACCAGCGCGCGCCGTCCTGCCAGGGGATGCGACAGTTCTTGATCAGGAACGAGGCGACCAGCATCCGCACCCGATTGTGCAGCCAGCCGGTTTTCCACAGTTGTCGCATGCCGGCGTCCACCAGGGAATAACCGGTCTGACCGCGTTGCCAGACTTGTAACAATTCCCCGTACTCCTCCCGCCACGGGTAAGCGGCGAAGCGCTCCTGCAAGGGTTGTTCCGGGGTATGCGGCCAATGGTAGAGCACGTAATGGGCGAATTCCCGCCAGCCGATTTCCCGCAGAAAAGAAGCCGCGCCTTTATCGTCCAGCGGCGCGCCGGCCGTGGCTTCCGTGGTTGCCGCCCAGATTTGCCGGGGACTGAGTTCGCCGAAGTGCAAGTGCGGCGACAGACGCGACACGCCGTCCCGGCCCGGCCAGTCGCGCCATTGGGCATAACCCGTCAGCCCCGTGGCGCAGAACCGCTCCAGTTGCGCCAGCGCGCCGGCTTCGCCCGGTTGCCAGGCGGCGGCCAGTCCCTCGTCCCAGCGGATGCGTGGAAGCAGGTCCAGCGCGCTCAGCGGCGTCGATTCCGGCCAGCGTTCGGGACTGTGGAGGGTGGGAGCCGGCAGGGGCGCGGCGGGCGGGAGTTTCTGGAGGCAAGCTTTCCAAAACGGCGTGAACACCTGATAGGGCGTTTCATCCGGTTTCCGCAGCGTCCACGGCTCGATCAGCAGCGCCGCCTGATGGCTTTCGGCGATCGCGCCGTCCGCGCGCAGGGCGGCCTTGACCGCCGTGTCGCGGGCGATGAGAGCCGGTTCGTAAAGCCGGTTCCAATACACCGCCGTGGCGCCGGTTTCCCGCCGCAGATCGCGCAGGACCGTCAGGCTGTCGCCCATGCGAACGATCAGCCGCGAACCGCGTTGTCGCAGCGCCGCGTCCAGCGCCGCCAGGCTGTGATGCAGCCACCAGCGCGAAGCCGCGCCCGGCACCCAGGGCGCTTCCTCCTGCGGGGCGTGGATGTAGATCGGGATGATCCGGTCACCATCCGCCGCGGCGCGGTGCAGGGTGGGCTGATCGGTGAGCCGCAGATCGCGGCGGAACCAGACGAGTGTGGTGGACATGGTCGTTGATGGGCCGGTTTTTTAATGTGGCGGTACTTGCGGCCTACCCCTGAATCAGCGTACCGACGCCGGCATCGGTGAACAGTTCCACCAGCACCGCATGTTCGATCCGTCCGTCGATGATATGCGCGGCCCTGACTCCGCCGCGCACCGCGTCCAGCGCACAGGCGATTTTCGGCAACATGCCGCCATGGATGACGCCGTCATCGATCAGGGCCTGGACCCGCCGGGCGTCGAGACCGGTCAGCAGATGACCCTCCCGGTCGAGCACGCCGGTGGTGTCGGTCAGCAGGATCAACTTTTCGGCGCGTAGCACTTCGGCGATTTTGCCGGCCACCAGGTCGGCGTTGATGTTGTAGGATTGCCCGTCCGGCCCGACCCCGATGGGGGCGATCACCGGAATGAAATTCCCGTGAGTGAGGGTTTCGACAATGGCTTTATCGATGCTCGCCACCTCGCCGACGTGACCGATATCGATGATTTCCGGTTCTTCCAGATCGGGGCTCTTGCGGCTGATGGTCAGCTTGCGGGCGCGGATCAGATCGCCGTCCTTACCGGTCAGGCCCACCGCGCATCCGCCGTGCCGGTTGATGTTATTGACGATTTCTTTATTGACCAATCCGCCCAGCACCATTTCGACCACATCCATGGTCTCGCTGTCGGTGACCCGCATCCCGTCCACGAAATGGCTTTCCTTGCCGATGCGCTTGAGCAGTTCGCTGATCTGCGGACCGCCGCCATGCACCACCACCGGGTTGAAACCGACCAGCTTCATCAGCACGACGTCGCGGGCGAAACTGTTTTTCAGTTCTTCGTTTTCCATGGCGTGGCCGCCGTACTTGACGACGATGGTCTTGCCGGCGAAACGGCGGATATAGGGCAGCGATTCGGTAAGAACATGCGCCACCTGGGTGGCGGCCTGGGCATCGAGAGCCATGATGGGAGTCAACCTTTGGATGAAGAGTAAAACGGAACAGTTGGTAAGGGCGTGACCCAATCCGGAGGCATCGCCGGCCACCGCCGACGCGGTTCGATGGTTCGACCGCGGTCATGCCCTATCCGGCACCCCGCTGTTGAGAAAACCCCAGCGATTCACCTCACGGCGCGTGAGGGTCGACGCAGTGGATAGCAGGCGATAACCTTAGCAAAACTTGCCCGGCAATGCTGCGTTTGAATCGCTGTTGTTTCGCCTGGCCGACTGTGATTTGGAGATTTGCGATGGGACCCTTAACAGGCATCAAGATCGTCGAATTCGCCGGACTCGGTCCGGTGCCCTTTTCCGGCATGGTGCTGTCCGACCTGGGGGCGGAGGTCGTGCAGATCAACCGCGAGACGACGGCCCCGGAGGCCAACCTGTTCGCGCGGGACAAGAACATCCCCGACCGGGGGCGACGCATCATCCGGCTCGACCTGAAAAGTCCCGCCGGCGTGGCGACGGCGCTGCGCCTGATCGAGCGCGCCGACGCCCTGATCGAAGGCTTTCGGCCCGGGGTCATGGAACGGCTGGGCCTGGGGCCGGAAGTCTGCCTGGCGCGGACCCCGCGACTGGTCTACGGCCGCATGACGGGGTGGGGCCAGACCGGGCCGCTGGCGCAAACCGCCGGCCACGACATCAACTATCTGGCGCTGTCCGGCGCGCTGCACGCCATCGGCCGCGCGGACGGCGGGCCGACGCCGCCCTTGAATCTGATCGCGGACTACGGCGGCGGAGCCATGTTTCTAGTCGTCGGCCTGCTGGCCGGCGTGCTCGAAGCCCGGAACTCGGGGCAGGGACAGGTGGTGGACGCGGCGATGAGCGACGGCTCCGCCCTGCTGATGGCGGCCATCTACAGTCTGAAGGCGATGGGCTTCTGGACCGACCAGCGGGAGAGCAACTTTCTCGATGGCGGCGCGCATTTCTACGACACCTATCAGTGCGCCGACGGCAAATGGCTGGCGGTGGGTCCCATCGAACCGCATTTTTACCGGATTCTGCTCGAAGGCTGCGGCGTCGCCGACCCCGACCCCAAGCGGCAATGGCATCCGAAATCCTGGCCGGCCATGAAAGAGCGGCTGCGCGCGGCGCTGCGCACCAAAACCCGCGACGAGTGGTGCGCGCTGTTCGACGGCAGCGACGCCTGCGTCACGCCGGTGCTCGGTCTGGGCGAAGCGCCCGCCCATCCGCACAACCAGGCCCGGCAAACCTTCGTCGAGTTCGAGGGCCTGTTGCAACCCGCCCCCGCGCCGCGCTTCAGCCGCACCCCGGCCGCGATTCAGAGTCCGCCGGGCTCGCCCGCTGTTGCTTCGAACGACTGGCTGACGGACTGGGGATTTTCCGAAACCGAGATCGCCCAGTTGGCGTCCGCCGGGGAATAGGGAAAACATTTCAACCCACTCAAGGAGCCGTCATGACCGCCGACTACGAAGACATCCTGTACGAAATCAAGAACGGCGTCGCCACCATCACCATCAACCGTCCCGACAAATACAACGCCTTTCGCGCCCAGACCTGCGAGGAAATGATCCATGCCTTTCAGCAGGCCGGCTGGAATCGGTCGGTCGGGGTCATCGTGCTGACCGGGGCCGGCAACAAGGCCTTTTGCACCGGCGGCGACCAGTCGTCCCACGCCGGACACTACGATGGACGCGGCGTGATCGGCCTGCCGCTGGAGGAATTGCAGGGCGCGATCCGCGATGCGCCCAAACCGGTGATCGCCAAGGTGCGCGGCTACGCCATCGGCGGTGGCCACGTCCTGGCGCTGCTGTGCGATCTGACCCTGGCGGCGGAGTCGGCCAAATTCGGCCAGGTCGGTCCCAAGGTCGGCTCGGTCGATCCTGGGTTCGGCACCGCCTATATGTCCCGGGTGATCGGCGAGAAGAAGGCGCGGGAGGTGTGGTATCTGTGCCGGCAGTACACGGCGGCGGAAGCGGTGCAAATGGGTTTGGCCAACAAAGCCGTGCCCGACGACGAACTGGACGCCGAGGTGGACCGCTGGTGCGCGGAGATTCTGGAGAAAAGTCCGACCGCGCTGGAATTGGCCAAGCGCTCGTTCAACGCCGACACCGCCCACATCGCTGGTCTGTCCTCGCTGGGTCTGAAGGCGGTCAGCCTGTTCTACGGCACCGAGGAATCCCAGGAAGGCGTGCGGGCGTTTCAGGAAAAACGCAAGCCGAAATTCCGCGATTGACT
>REEE01000376.1 GCA_007695245.1 Candidatus Competibacteraceae bacterium
CCACGCTGGAGCGTGGGAACGAGATGTAGGTAAGGCCTTTGCTGGAAATCGCCTTATTTATCTGGATACTTGCTGCTTCAATCGCCCCTTCGACGATCAAAGTCAAACCCGCATTCGCTTTGAAACGGAAGCCAAGCTGGAACTACAGCAAAGGGTTCGCGAGAAACAAATCGGGCTGGTATGGTCTTATGTGCTGGATTTTGAAAACAAACATCATCCTTTTCCCGAACGCGCCGCCTCCATCCTGTTTTGGCGGAATCTGGCCGAGGTGCGAATCGGCGAAACGGAGCAGGTTCTGGAGCAGGGGCGCGCGCTGAGCCGGCCAGGCATCAAACCCTTCGTCGAACTGGCCGTGGCGGGCGCCGCCCGCGCCATCGTCACCGGCGTCTTTGCTTGATGCGGGTCTGGCGCATCGCCACCGAGAAGTCAATAGCGGCTTCAAAGTCAGCGCGCAGTTCGGCCACGGTTTCGCCATGAAAACCGATGATGGCTTTCACCCCCAGCACGCGCCCGACAAAAATAGCGTCACGTTCATCAAACTCAATGCGGGCTGTATAGCCCCTGTAGCTCATACTGTTCAAGGCTTGATCTCCAGCGCGGCAAGGAATTCGCGCACCTGCTCGACTGGGTATTTTTTCGCCTCCTTGCCAAAATGCGGGCGGTGCGCGCGCCACTCCACGCCGCGCAGGGTCAATTTCACCCGCGAACCTTCGCGTTCGGTCTTTTCCGCGCCCAACGCCATCAACAGCGCTTCGATCTCGCCAAAGGCGATGGATGCCCGGGTCGGCAAGGCGAAGATGGCTTGCCAGGTTTTAGAGCCTGTATAAAAAATAACTATTTGATTTGTATGACTGTAGAGCCGGCTTCCAGCCGGATAAAACCGGCTGGAAGCCGGCTCTACATCAAATTTTTCTTGAAAATCAATAGGAGGTTTTTCGACAGCCGCTTAGCGTGCTTGGCTTTCATTAACAGTATGCAATCATGAACTGATTGCAGAAGCATCCGAAAAAACTCTGGACAAAATACGGGATTCCCGTATATTCCCCTCCATGCGAACCGTGATCGAAACCCCCACTTTTCAAAAACAGGCCGGAAAAATCTGGTCGGACGAAGAGCGCATGGCGTTTATTAACTGGATTGCGGAGCATCCCACGGCAGGCGATGTGATTCCCGGTACAGACGGTGCGCGTAAAGTCCGCTGGTCGGTGGCGGGCAAGGGTAAGAGCGGCGGCATCCGCGTGATTTATTTCAACTTGACCGAGCAAGGGACGGTGGTGCTGATCACGCTGTATCAAAAGGCGGAGCAAGCCCATATTCAACCCAGTGACATCAAAAAGGCCCTGTAACATGGACATTGAAAAAATAGCGCAAGCGATTGAGGCAGATGCGGGTATGCCGCTGGACGATCTCCGGCAAGGTTTGGCTGAAATGCACTCCGGCGTCGGGCGAGTGACGACGGCCGAGCAACTGTTAGTCCGCTCGGCTCGCGCCAAAACCGGTTTGTCACAACAGGCGTTTGCTGAACGCATCAACACCCCGGTAGCGACTCTGCGTGATTGGGAACAAGGTCGGTTTGCGCCGCCGGGAGGAGTGCTGTGCCTGTTAAAACTCATCGGCAACCACCCCCATTTGATCGGCGAACTGGAAGCGGCCTAACGATTAGCCATTAGCGCGCATTCCCCAACACCTCCGCCGCCCACTGATTCAGGCTCTTGCCGTGCGCCTCGGCCATCTTCGCCGCATGGGCATGAACCTCGGGCGGCACCCGCAACATCAGCTTGCCGGAATAGGGTTTCTCGGGCGACTTTCCGACTTTCTCGCACGCCTCCCGGTAATCGTCCACCGCTTCCTCGAAGGCTAACCGCAAATCGGCCACGTTGTCGGCGTGAAACCCCACGATGTCTTGGATTCCGAGCAACCGGCCCACCAAGAGATTATCGCGGTCGTCAAACTCAATGCGGGCCGTATAGCCCTGATAGGTCAACGTGTTCATGGATGGACTCCGATGGCGGTAAGAAAGTCCCGCGCCTGCTCGACTGGGTAAGGCTTGGCTTCTTTAGCCGGGTGGGGGCGGTGAAAAGTCGCGATTCTACCGTTTAGCTCGAACCGCACCCGCGAACCCCGCCCTTCGATCACCCGGCAGCCCAGCGCGATCAGTAGCGCCTCGATCCGCGCCCATTCAAGCGTGGCCGTAGTCGGCTTGGCGGCGGGTCAACTCGTGGGACGGGCTGGCGATGGTCCGGATCTTATGGGTGGGGGAACTGCGGAAAGGGTGAAGGCGACAGGCGAAAGACAGAACCTTGATCGCCGTGGCTCGTTATTCGAGGTAAAATCCTGAAATTCCTTCGCCACTCACCCGTGGAACATGCTGATGCCCTTATCAATCCAGTTTACGCCCGAGGAAGAAGCGTTGTTGGAAACCGCCAGCCGCCAAGCCACTTGTAGCAAGAGCGAATTGGTGCGCCAAGGGGTCCGCGAACTATGCCAGCGTCTGCTGCAACCACCGACCGATCAGTCACCCTACGAACGGGGTCGGGATCTCTTTGGCGCGGGACATCTAGCCGCCGCACCGACCGATCCCAGCAAACGCCAGGTTTGGGAGGCGCTGCGTGTCAAACATCGCCGCTTGGGTTGATACCGGCTTCCTGGTCGCCCGGTTCGCCCGCGACGACGAACATTTCGCCTCCGCCGTGGAATTTCTGGCGAACGCCCAGCGGCTGGAACTGCTCGCTCTGGTTGGTGGTGGCGGAGGCCAGTTTCTTCCTCGACATCCCAGGCAAGGTCGCGCTGCTGGACTGGCTGGAACGCCAAGGCGTGATCCTGCATGAACTCACGGTGGCCGAACTGCCAGCGATCCGCCGGACTTTGCAGAAATACCCCGATCTCGCCCCCGATTTTACCGACGCGGCCCTGGTCACCCTCGCGGGTATCCATCGCATCAACCCAATCATCACCGTCGATGTGCGCGATTTCTCCACAGACCGGTTATCGGACGGTCGACCCTTCGAGCGGTTGTGGCTCTAAACGCAGCATGGCTGACCCGCCACCCCTACGCCCGCACCGCTTCCATCCCTTCGTCAACCGCATTCGCGGCCGGGCCGAAGCCGACACCTTCCCCACCCGCTACCGGGCCAACCCGGTTGCCGCTATCCAACCGACGCCCTGCGGTTATCGCTGGAAAGCCGGTTTCCTAATACCCCAGCCGCCGAATTGCCCGCCGCCGATGTCATCGTCGTGCTGGGCGGCGGGATCACCGCCGGGCCACCGGACGGACTCTATCCCGACTTGGGCGCGGCCGCCGACCGGGTCTGGCACGCCGCGCGACTCTTCCACGCCGGCAAGGCCCCCCGCGTGATCCTCTCCGGCGGGCGCATGGCCTGGCGGGGCGAACGCCCCAGCGAAGCCGCCGCCACCCGCCAATTCCTGACCGATCTCGGGGTGCCGGCGGCGGCGCTGCTGTTCGAGGACCGCAGCCGCAGCACCCGCGAAAACGCCCAGTACAGCGCCGAACTGATCCGGGCGCACGGATTCGCACGGGTATTGCTGCCTTGAAGGAATATCTGGGACTGTGGGTGTACCGCTGGCGGGGCTGGGCGGTGTGAGGCGAAAGGCGAAAGGGAAAAGGGGAAACTTCTTGACCGCTACGAACCCGCCGGATCGATGATGCTGAGGACCCGGTTGACGATTTCATCGACGGTGGCCGCATCCAGAGATTCGACATACCGAGCAGTACCGGCACGCTCGCGCGCTTCCAGGTCGAACGACCGCACCGGGTTGCAGACGGCCACGCCAGCCGTATCATGGCCGGCGATCGGCACGGTCAGTCCATTGTCCCGGGCGAAGACCCCGCCGCTGGTGACCGGCACGGTCATCGCCACGCCCAGGGCGTTGATGGGTTTGGGCGTGATCACCACGAAACGATGCCGGTCCTTGAGTTCCCGGCCGGCCATCGGATTGGGGTCGATCCAGTACACGTCGCCCCGTTGCGCGATCCGGCGGCGCGTCATGCCTGTTCGCGTCCCACCGGATCGCCTTCCCGCGCCCACGCGGTATCCGCATGGAGCGCGGCCATGGCGGCCGGCGTCGCCCCGCGCAACAACTCAGCCAAGGTGTAGCGCCGCCGACTTACCGGCCGCGCGGGTTGCGCCGTGAAACCCCCATCGGCGACCCGTAGCTCCAACGGGGTGCCGATGGCAAGATCGAGCCGCTTTAGCATCTCGGCGGGAATGGTGATAATGGCGGCACCGCCTTGCCTGCGGATGTGGACGGTCATCATGCGGATACTCCTCTGCGCGCTTTGCGAAAATGGGGTTAAAGTAGCACTCAAGTAGCACTCAAGCAAGAATTCGGCATTTTCTTCGAGCTGGATTGCGCGCATTGAGGCGTGAATCCGAGTGGTAAAGGCGAAAGACGAAAGGCGACATGAAACAAATCCTCCAATCCCTGAAAACCGGCGCGACGGAAGTCGCTAACGTGCCCTGTCCCGCCGTCCAGCGCGGCCAACTGCTGATCCGCACCTCCCACACCCTGGTCTCCGCCGGCACCGAACGGATGCTGGTCGAGGGCGGCCGGCCAGCACGTTTTCGTCGAGAAACCGCTGTGTTTGACGCGGGAAGAGCTGGCGGAGATCACCGCGACGCTATCCCCCTCTCCCCCCGCCCCTCTCCCACCAAGGGAGAGGGGAGAACAGGCTTCCTCCGCCTTTCACCTTTCACCTTGCACCTTTAGCCTTTAACCTTGCGCCTCTAGCCTCGCCCCTCCTGATGGTGGGCTTCAACCGGCGCTTTGCCCCGCAGGTGCAGAAAATCAAGGCGCTGCTGGCCGGCGTGACGGGGCCCAAAGCACTGGTGATGACCGTCAACGCCGGGGCGATTCCCGCCGACCACTGGACGCAGAACCTGGCGGTCGGCGGCGGCCGGATCATCGGCGAGGCGTGTCACTTTATCGACCTGCTGCGGTTTTTGGTGGGCTGCCCCATCGTCGCTCATTCCCGGATCGGGATGGAGGCGGCGACTGGCGACACCGCGAGCCTGCAACTGGAATTCGCCGACGGCTCCATCGGCACCGTGCATTACTTCGCCAACGGCAGCAAGGCCTTTCCCAAGGAACGGCTGGAGGTGTTCGCCGCCGGGCGGGTGTTGCAACTGGATAATTTCCGCACGCTCACCGGTTACGGCTGGCCGGGGTTCAAAAAAATGAACCTCTGGCGGCAGGACAAAGGGCAAAAAGCCTGCGCGGCGGCTTTCGTGCAGGCGGTGGCGCAGGGCGGGCCGGCGCCGATTCCCCTGGCCGAGATTCTGGAGGTCAGCCGCATCGCCATCGACCTGGCCTGACGATCAACCCGTGAAGCTGTCGCGCTATTTTCACACCCTGCGCCACTTGCGGCCGGTGCAGTTCTACGGCCGACTCTGGTTCCGGCTGTACCGGCCGCGGCCCGACCGCCGGCCGGCACCGCCATTACGCCCGGTCGTCGGTCCCTGGATTCCCCCACCGGCGGGCGCGCCTTGCCTGCTCGGTCCCGCGACCTTCCGTGCCCTCAACCAAACCCGCACCCTCGCGGCTCCCGGCGACTGGAACCGGCCGGACTGGGATAAACTGGCATGTCAGTCAATGGGTTGAATGGCGATCCCATTAATATAGTGCCGCTAACTGAGATCAGGGCAGCCGCCTGCCTCCAAGATATTGATCTTCAATAACTAAAAGCAAGATATCTATTCTCAATGTCCGGATCAGAATTAGCGGGACTATAACACCTCACCGCTTTTGCCAACGACCGCAGTTGCTGCGGCGGCAAACTTTGCGGGCGTGATCCTTCAGCCGGATTCGCGGGTGCATCGTGAGGTTCTAAGCCTGAAACCGCGAATTTATTGAAACTTTATCAGTTCTTCGCGGGTTCTTGTGGAGCCCCGCAAGCCAGCCCGACCCTCTGCCCCGTGATTCCCCCCACCCGCCCATCGGCGGGTTTTTTTTCGCCTATTCGCCACAACCGCCAAAGTCAACGCGCTTTTTCCCCGAATCCCGCCATGATCCATCCCGACCGTTTGAGGAATCGCCGATGGATGAAATCACCCGCAATGTAACCGCGTTGGGCTTCATGGTCATTATCACGCTTGCCGTAATCTGGGCCGTGATCATCATCGGCGCGTTCCTCAGTTTCACCCACCCCAAAACCCCCGAATTCGAGGACATCATCCCCATGGCTACCGGCACCGTCACCCAGATCATTTGGCCGAACAACAACGCCCCCGGCGAGGTTCAAGACCACGCCACCGGAGAGCTTATTCCCGTGCCCTTCAGCGCCATTCGCGCTCAAAAGCTCAAGACCTCTCTACCGTTCAACGTCGGCCAAGTCATCGGCTACGACATCCTGATTCAACCGCTCGGCAAGACCGCTACCAACATCCGCCCGCTGGAATAAATCCCCCGCGACCCTTAACCGATCAGGAGCTTTCCCGCCATGTCCAGCCCCGCCACGTCCTTCCGGCTGTTTTACCCCGACAGCAACACCGTCAACGCCCTGGCGCTCTATAGCCCCAGCGGCGAAGTGCTCACGCCCAATTCCATGGTCGACGGGACCGGCGATCCAGCCGGGTTCAAGTCCAAGGTTCTGACCTTCCCGGCCGCCAGCGAGCCGCTGTTCGTCACCCCGACCTTCGCCGACCCCGCGATCCCGGCGCCGGCAACTGGCAGCAGGAACCCGGCCAGGACGCCCAGGTGGCCCACACCCTGCATCTCTGGACCACGCCCTCCTTCTTCATCCCCAACCACAAGCCCGCCTGGAAAACCGGCGCCCCGAGTGTACCTTGGGGAGCCTGCTACAGCACGCCCGGATGGAAGCGCTGATCGAGGGGATGCGCGGTATCGTCGACGCGGAAAATCCCCAGCAACGATTGGAGGAGATCCTCGCGGCCGCCGAACGGCTCTTTCCCTTACGGGACTCGGCCAAGCACATGAATGGCCGAGATTTAGGTCGATTGGAACCGACCCCTGACCACCGCCCCGAACCGCAAACCTTCCCCCCGGCACGGCGCGTGCCGCCCGATCATCGTTTCACGAACAGCGTCGTCCTGCTCCATAACATCACATGGTAAAGTTATGCGTGGGTCATAGGGGACAGACCGCGATTTTCAACTCAATTGCCTAACGAACCCATCTAATAGACGCACCAAAATCGTGACACCGCTGATGGCTGTCGTTAGGCGACAATAGATGTATACACAGAACTTGAGACTGACAATGAAACCAAGCGTCTACATCGAGACGTCAATTCCGAGCTTTTACTACGAAGTTCGTACCGAACCAGACAATGTTGCTCGTCGTGAATGGACACGGCTATGGTGGAACGAACATCTTGCTGACTATGATACATACATCAGTGAA
>REEE01000189.1 GCA_007695245.1 Candidatus Competibacteraceae bacterium
CCGCCCGCCCGCATGATGCCGTAGAACTCAATGAACCAGTGAAACGGCTCGTGGCTGGCTCTCCAGGCGTCGAAATCCTTCGGCTTCTCGACCTTGACGCCGTATTCCCCGGCCAGGTAGCGGTCCAGTTGCGCGCCGAGTTGAGCCAGGCGGCGGCGGAGTTCGTGCTTGTCCTCGGCGGTCACTTTGCCACCGTGGATCGTCTGCTGGGCGCGGAACTGCCGGAACGCCCGCTCGACCAGTTCGGCGTCCTCCTCGATCCGCCGGATATCGTCCTCCCAGAACCCGAATTTGCCCTCCTGACTTTTCCGCACCTGATCCAGAGTGACATATCCAACCAGGGTATTGCCGGCGCGGATATTGAAATCGATATCGGGCAGCGGCTCGATCTGGCCGACCGTCTCAAGCTGGGCGACGAGCTTGAGGAACAGGCGCAGCTTGCAGATTTCGACCGCCTCCTCCATGAGATCCACGCCGAACAGATTGTTGATGATGACCGACTTGAGAATGAAGTAGCGCTCGTTGGGATGTTGGGCGATCTGCTCCAGCACCTCCCTGAAATCGCTGAACTGCTTCGGATGGTGAGACTTGCCGGCGAGGTCCTCGATAAAGCGCGCCATGCGCTCCAGGCAGTCGCCATACAGCGTCTCCAGGATGCGCAAGGCGGCGAACAGAAACGCGCCCGAGCCGCAGGTGGGGTCGAGGACAGTGACCTTCTCGATGGCCCGCCAGAAAGCGCGGAGCAACTCCGGGCCTTCGGCGTTGACGATGGCATCGCGGGCGAACTGCCAGATGTCCAGATTCAACGTGATGAAGTCGTCGATCGACTGCACTTCGCCCTGACGGAGTTTCTCGCGAATCGCCAAAGCCCGCTGGCGGCGGCAGACGTATTCCCGCCAGGTTTCCGTCACCAGCCGGAGCGGATCGCCGGCCGGGGCCTGCTGGAGGTTGTAGCGTTTGTCGGCCATGCGGGCGCTGGGGTCACGCATGCCTTGCCGCACGAAATCCGGCAGCGCCGATTCCGGGACGACCGAGCCATCGTCGCCGATGACCCCATGCCGGACGGCCGAATGGATATACCGGTCGGGATCATCCCGGAGCCACCACCAGAGCGCGCTATCGGGTTCGAACGCAATGGGGCATTGCTTCGCCGCCGCATCGAACAGAAACGGGATGATCGTGTTTTTGGCGATGTACTCGGTGATGTCTTCCTTGGTGTAGTACGCCCCCATCTGCTTCTGGTTGATGTACTTCTCGAAGATGTAGCCGACGACGTCCGGATTGATCTCGTTATCGGCGCGGAGCGGGCGTTCGTCCAGATGCCAGGAATACCGGTCGAAGAAGTCGAACAGCCGCTCGAAAGCCGGGTCGGGGATATCGAGGTCGGCGTTGCGCTCCTCAAGCGGATGAACCTCGAAGAAGCCGCCGTTGAGATACGGGACCTTGCCCAGTAACCGCTCCAACGCGGCATCGAACTGGCGCTCATCGGGCGATTTGCCCAAGCCATCGTGGAACAGGCGCAGCAGGAAGTAGCGATAAAAGGACTGGAACTGATCCCGGCCCCGGACCTCTCGCACCCGTGCCAGACGGTTGCGGAGGTAGTCGGCGTCGCCGTCGAGAAAGCCCTTCTTCTGGATGAAGTACACGAACATCAGCCGGTTGAGCATCAGCGAGGTGTACCATTGCAAATCCGCCTCGGCCTGGATGCCCCTGATCAGCTTGAGAAACGCGGCATGCTCGGTCTTGAAACGGTCGTAGAACTTCCGGGTGACCTTGTCCACATCGAAGGCGGCGCGGGCGCGACCGGCGACATCCACGACGGTGATCTGCTCCTCTTCGTCCAGACTGACGGCGATCTGCTCCAGCCGCTGGATCAGCGCATCGCCCGACTGGGAAGCGTCGAAGCGGTGGTCGCGGCTGGCCAGGGGCTGGCCCGGCTCGCGGCGGACCCACTGCCAGACCTGCTGTCCGGCGGGCGGGTCGACATAGATGACGAAGTGCTCGCGGGCGGACTGGGTGACTTGGCGATCGATCTTCAGGCGCGTGGCGCGATCGGGAATCGACGGGCAGATGAAAGCGACGAACCCCCGCTTCTGCGCGACGGCGGTCAACGCATGGGTCACGTCGCCCAGCGCGATGGCGAGCCGGGCCTGATGGTGGTCCCACCCCAGATGCTCGCGGAAAAGCGTCTTGAAGTCGAAGGACTTGAGGCAGTGACGGACGGCGGCGGTGTCGATTTTCATGGTGCGAGCGCTCGCTCCTTCCCCAAACCCACTCCCACAACGGGGAGGGGGAGTTCAGTCACCCGTTGTTTCGCGTTATTCCCTCCTTCCTGGTAGGGAGGGCCGAGGCGATGGCTGTGAACGGCACGTTCCGAAGACACGACGTAGCGCCTTGTACGCATCCGCCCTACCGGCTACGAGCTACGCCGCTTTTCTCAACGCTGTCTCAGCGCGCTTGCTGACGTACAGAACCTCGATCCCGACAATCTGCCCTTCAGCATCGTAGTCCATGATGATACCGGGCTGGATTTCCCTGGATTCTTCTACCTCGGCCTCCGTCAATTCGAGATAAACCGCATCGGCCTGCGTATCGAATTCGAGCTTCATAGGTCTTTCACCTCGTTGTCGAAATAGGCAGTCACTACCGTAACCGGATCAGTGGTTTCATTGTAAATGACGCGCAAGACCCGAAACCCTTTTTCCGGGATCGGCCGCAACGCATGAGCTAAAGCCGGGTCGACCTCGTCATTTTCGGTATCCTTCATCCTTTAGCCCCAGCGAACAAATCACCCGCGGCTCCGTCGATTCGACCTCCTCGCTCACCCGGCACAGGCGGGCGTCCGCGCGGAGCGACAACACCAGTTCCGCCAGGACGTGGTCGCTGATGCCGCTCTTGAGTTGGCGGTTCAAGGTGTCGGTGGCGGACTGAAGCAACGGGTACTTGTAAATCTCTTCGATGGCCTTGCGCAGTTCGGACGTCTCGAAGAGGGTGCCCTTGACGGATTCCGCATGAGCCTTGAGTCGTTCGTAGGCGCGAAACCGGGCGCCGGACGGGCGGCCGAGTTGGCCGCCGACCGATTTTTCGGTCTCGACAATCAGTTTTACGCCCTCGGCGACCAGTTCGTGATGTCGGTCGTGACGCGGCAGCGCCGGCGTGTCGGGCGCGCATTCGGCGGCCTTCAGGATGACGAACTGCGACTCGGTGACGCTGCGGCCTTCTCGATCGATCCAGGCCAGGGCGTCGTTGCCTTCAGCAGTCCGCAGATAAACCAGTGCCCCTTCCGGCTGATCGGCGGTCGGTTTGTGCGGCCGCGTGGCATACACCACGTTCGGCATGGCCGGGATGATCTTCTCCAGTTCGGGATCGCGGTCGATGGCGTTCTTCCAGATCTGGTAGGCATAAGACGCCAGATCGACCTCGGCATCCTCGTCGCCGTCCAGGATGCCCGCCTTTTCGGTGAACAGATCGCGGACGATTTGAGCGTCATCCTGATCCTCGAAGAACGTCTCGTCCGCACCAACGACCTCGGCGTTCTCCCGCAGGCGTTGCCGCACCCGCGCGCGAAGCCGGATGATCCGTTCGATCCCTTCGGCGGGCAGGAAGGTGTAACAGAGGATGGTGTCGGCCTGCTGGCCGATACGGTCCACGCGACCGGCGCGCTGGATCAGGCGAATGATGGCCCACGGCAGGTCGTAATTGACGATGATCGCGCAGTCCTGAAGGTTCTGGCCTTCGCTCAACACATCGGTCGCCAGGACAACCCGCAGCTCGTCGGATGGATCGATCAAGTCACGTTTCCCATTGCTGACCGGGCTGAACCGATGGGCGACCGCCGTGGGGTCGTCGGAAGCCCCGGTCACCGCCGCCACGGCCGCCAGACCCCGGGCGTTCAGTTGCTCGTCAAGATAGTTGACGGTGTCGGCGAACTGCGAGAACACCAGCACCTTGTCTTGAGGATGCTGTTGGGTCAGCAGCATCAGGAGGCTTTGCAGCTTCGGGTCACGGTCGGCGTCCCAGGTTCCCGCATTCTCCAAAACCCCCAGCAACGCCTCGGCGTCCCGGCGCAGGTCGGCGGCCAGGTCGGCGTTGAAGAGTTCGGGCTTGAGCCACTTGAACCGCCGTCGGAAGCGCGTCGCATAGGCGGCGTAAACCTCCGCGGCCCGCGCCCGGAACTCCTGCCCGGTCGTGACTGAACGGCTTTTGCAGGTGGGCTCTTCAGGCGCTTCGTCATCATCATGGTCGGCCGTCGGATCCCAAAGATCGGTATCCTGGTCGTTCGCCCAGGGATCGAGCAAGCCCGGGTCCTGCGTGCCGATCGGCAGGGGCAGGCCCTGCTCGATGGCGTGGAGGCAGATGAAGTTGCGGAGAATGTGCCGCTCGACGGAGAGGATGAAGGCGTGTCCGCTGCTCTCCAAGCGCTTGAACAGGTTGGTCCGACAGAACCCCTTCAGACGAGCGCCGGCGCGGGACAGATCGGCCAGCACCCTGGTTTCATCGGGCGTCGGCGGCTGGCGCGGGGACGCTTTCTGGTAGTTGCCCAATCCGTAGCGCGGCAGCATCAGATTGTTGACCGTCTCGACCACATCGTCGGCGAACAGCCGGGCGTAGGGGTCGTTGGGGTCCTGGTCGCCGCTCCCGAACTTCACGGTCCTGGGCACGCGCGTTGGGAAGTAGGAGCGCGTACCATCCTCGAACTCCAGATACCGGCGATTCCGGACGGGATCGAGTTGGGCGTAATGCTCCTGGATGAAGCCGCGCGTGCGGCGCACGAGATACAGCCGCATCAAATCCCGCCAGTCGTCAGCGTGCGCGCTCTTCTCGAACGCCGCGAGCGAACGCACGGGACACTGATGCCGGCGGATGAACTCCGTTTCGCCCAGTTCCCGCAAAAGCTGCTCCGGGCGAATGCCGAGATCCTTCCGCTCGTCGATGAACAGCCGGAGCTGGTTCGACAGGTCCAGGTAGGTCTTGTTGTACGGCGTGGCCGACAGGAGAATCACGCGACTGTCGTTGGTCGCGAGGTACTCCGCGATGGCGCGATAACGCCGGCCTTCGCGATTGCGCAGGTTATGGCTTTCGTCGATCAGCACCAGGCGGAACCGTCGCAGATCCGGAAGCTCGCGCTGGGCCTGAGTGATGGAGAGCACCCTGGCGCGCAGGCGATACCGCTGCCGGTAGTCTTCCCACATGCCCACCAGGTTCCTCGGGCAGAGGATGAGCGTTTCGACGCCGTGGTCATCCTCGAAGATGCGGGCGAGCGCGGTGGCCATGAGCGTCTTGCCCAGACCCACCACATCGCCGATCACCACCCCGCCGCGCCGGTTGAGATGATGGGCGGCGATCTTCACCGCCGCCTTCTGGAACTCGAACAGCGTATCGCCAAAGTCGCTGGGAATGCGGAATTCCATCAACCCGGCCCGCGCCTCCTGGGACAGGTGGTAGGCCATCTTGACGTAGATGTGGTACGGAGGAATCAGGTTGGGCCGCGCCCAACTGGCGTTGATGATGGCCACCAGTTCCTGGGAGATATCGAGGCAGAATCGGTCGTTCCACCGCTCCTCGAACCACCGGGCGAGCTTGGCGCAGGCATCGTGATCCAGGACATCGACGTTGAGTTCACCTTGCTTGGCGAGGCCGGCCAAGGTCAGGTTACTGCTGCCGAGATAGCCGATCGTGGGATTGAGGGGATCGTTGCGGAACACCAGGTACAGCTTGGCGTGCAATGGATGGCGGAGAAACAGCTTGACCACCAGTTTCCGCGCGGTGATCTGGGCGGCGAGACGGCGTAATCCCTGCTCGTCCGCGTCGGTCGGAACGCCGACCGTCAATTGGTCGCGGAACTCCAGGGCGAGCTTCCGCTTCAAGGCGATGGCCGTGGCCTGATCGATGGGCTCGTCGCCTGGCGCGAGGCTCGTGGCGGCGCGCAGTTGCTCCTGGGGCATCCGCTGCATGCCGACGAGCAAACGGCAGCCATGACCCTCGCCACCGACCCACTCCTCGACCCGCGCATCGACCTGCCGCCACCCGCGCAGGTTGAAATAGCCGACGCAGAAGTCCGCCCGTTCCGCCACCCCCAGCGCCGCCGTAAGAGCGGTCAGCAGGTGCTTTTCGATGTTGTCGAAGATTTGAGGCATGGGCCTACGACCTCCCGAGCGACGGCGACCCGCGTCCAGGTCGCTTCCTGGGTTAAACTGATCGGGCCAACCTCCATACTCACGCGCAACATTGACGGCCCGCCACCATGACGTCCCCACCCCACCATGCCCGTGTGTTGTTGATCGAGGATCATCGCGACATCGCCGAGATGGTGGGCGCGTATCTCGAGGCTCGCGGCTACGAACTCGATTACGCGGCCGACGGCGTCACCGGCTTGCACCTCGCGGTGGTCAACGACTACGACGCCATCGTACTCGATCTGATGTTGCCGGGCCTGGATGGTTTGTCGCTCTGTCGCAAGCTGCGCCAGGAGGCCCGCCGGGACACGCCGCTGCTGATGCTGACGGCGCGCGATACCCAACAGGACAAGATCACCGGTTTCGAGACCGGCGCTGATGACTACCTGGTGAAGCCCTTTGACATCCGCGAACTGGCGGCGCGCGTCCAGGCGTTGGTGCGCCGCCGCCGCGGCAACGTCGCCGCCGAAGTGCTGCGCGTGGCCGATTTGACCCTCGACACCGGCACCCTCCAGGCGCAGCGCGATGGCAAGAAGCTCAACCTGACGCCGACGGCGTTGAAAATGCTGACGGTGCTGATGCGGGCTTCGCCGCGCGTCGTCCAGCGGCGCGACTTGGAACGGGAAGTCTGGGGCGACGAACTGCCGGACAGCGATACGCTGCGCAGCCATCTTTACACCCTGCGGAAGATCGTCGACAAGCCCTTCGAGAAGCCGCTGCTGCATACCCTGCACGGGGCTGGATACCGGCTCGCGGATCCCGATGAAACCTAAGGAGACGCTCAAACGGCGGATCAGCCGAACGTTTCTGTTGCAGGCGGCGGCGATCAGCGTTGCGGCGGTGGTCAGCGTGCTGCTGGCGGCGGCGGTCATCAAGCAGGTGCTGGTGACCGAGGCCCTGCGCATGGAAGCCGACTATTTCTGGGAACGGCACGCGGTAGACCCCGCCTTTCCCTTGCCCGATACGCGCAATCTCAGCGGTTTTCTGGCCCCGGTCGACGATGATCGCGCCTTGCCCGAAAACCTGCGCGGTCGGAGTGATGGCTTTCACTCGGTTTCCAGTCAGGCCGGCCTCACCACGGTTTACATCACCACCCGGAACGACCGGCGGTTGTACCTCCTGTTCGACAGCGAGCGCGTGAACGAACTCGCCACCTACTTCGGTCTGGCGCCGCTGGTCGTGGTCCTGCTCGTACTCTAC